>CACWJS010000096.1 GCA_902761275.1 uncultured bacterium
ACGCGCACATGGCTTTGCGCCGCAAGGTTGTAGATTTCGTCTGGTTGGATTTCGTAGACGAGCTTTACGAGGTTCGCGCTGTCCACGAGGTCTCCATAGTGGAGGAAGAGACGGACGCCGTTTATGTGCGGGTCTTGGTAGAGGTGGTCTATCCTCTCCGTGTTGAACGTCGACGCGCGGCGGATTATGCCGTGTACTTCATAGCCCTTTTCAAGCAGCAGTTCCGCGAGATAACTGCCATCCTGCCCCGTAATGCCCGTGATGAGTGCCTTCTTCATTGAGAGTTTTTCCTTAAAATGTGTATTATATCACATTCTAAGCGGCCCCACCCCCATCAATGCATCGTATCAAAAGCTAAAAACCTACCGCAAACAGGGTGTGGCGCGGAAGCGCGTGTGAGCGTTAAGCGACTTCGTAGGAGGAAACTTGACAAAAAGAGTGGTGGCGGGGTGGACATTGGGAGATGTGCCGATGCGGCCGAAGTACCATCCTGCGGGAGTCGGCTTTAGGCGGCCGCTCACAATCTCCGACTTCGCCCCTTCTGGCAACGTCATCGCAAGAGCCCACTTCCGGCCTCGCCCGAAATCGGCAGAAAGCGTCCGTCTGTCCGCCGAGAGGACGACGTTCGTGGAGTCAATCTGGAAAAGAAGTGTGTAGTTGTGTTCCTTCCCGTCGGCAGATTCCACGATGTCCGCGACAGAGAACTCGTCCGCCGCCTTGTCGAAGCGGATTTCACGCCTGTGACGGGCAAGGCGAAGCTCCTTGGGGCCAAAGCCCTGGTCATAAACGCCAAAGGCAAAGTCCTCTTTTTCGTCAGAGCGCCAACCGGCATCGATCGGCCGCTCGGAAACACGCGGCGAACTTCTATTCTGCGCGAGGCCATCAACAAGCAGAGTGCTATGTCCATATCCCGATATCGCATAACTGCGCAGATCCGACCACTCGTACTGTCCACCGCCGTCGTCGAATACAAGCTCCTCGCCACCTTTCCAGAAAGTGAACGACAGCTTATCCTGGTGGATATGGTTCGCACCCGTCGGCCCTACGTCAAACGCGAGATACGTCGCATCACGATTCCACCCCGAACGCATTACGGCGATGCCGGAATATGGCAAGAAGCGCGAAGCCGTCTGACCGGCAGGCGGCGCGCCCTCCTTTCCCTCGGTAGCCGCCCAGAGGAAATCGGCGCGAGAGGGAAATAGTTTCGCCGCCGTTCCAAAGATTCTCGACGCGCGAAACGAGTTTGAGTCGTTGAAGCAAGGGAAGGAGAAATTGGGCGTCATCTGAGCAAGGGGACCTTCCGCGCCCCTTTCAAGCAGTTCGAGGAATCCCTTGGGAAGTTCCCCGCCCTTCCCCGCCTCCATCGCGCGGAGACATATACTCGCCGCCGTGGAATAGAAGACCAAATGGTAGTCGAGCGAAACCTCGTTGTGCTGCCCGTCGGGGCAAAGCTGCTTCGATGCCGCGGCATAGAATCTCGAAAGCGCCTCGCGGCGGATATACTCCGAGTCTGGAAAGTCCGGGAAGTTGAGCGCAAACACATACGCCCCAGACATTTCTATTAGCAACCAGTTGTAGTTAGTCGAATGGGCGAGAAGATGCCGCGCCTGCGCATGCGCTGACTTGACAAAATCTTCGCGCACTTTGCCGCAGAACGACGGCGACTTCGAAAACGCATGCCACGCATCATCCCACGAACGCAAAAGGCGCAGCCCCTCCTCTATCGTACGCCACGGCGAACCGACGCTGTTGAAGTCCTTTTCTGGAGGAACGCCGCCGGTCTGCACAAACCAGTCTGAGAACTGGCGGACGAACGCGCGCGCATATTTCTCGTCGCCAGTAGCCGAATACGCCTCTGCTAACGCAGTCCAAAAATACATTCGGTTAAGTTGCCACGTCCACTCGGGGTTGAACGGACCCTTCTTTGACGTCGGGTTGAAAAGCCAGTCGATCCTGCCGTCAGGAAACTCGTGCGGGATGCCGACGACAGACACCTCGCCTTTTAAAGCGCGATCCGCCTCCTCGAATGCACCGCCTTCATGCGCGGCAAATGCGCCGCGCAGCGCAAGCATTGCAAATGCGACAATAACTGAATATGCAATTTTCATGCCGTATAATTACTTGGTTTTATAGCCGTCACGCCACTGCAAAAGCGCCTTGATATACCCGTTGGCAAAGAGTCGCCCGAGAGTGAAGTAGCCGGGAGTCCCCTCTGGGGTAAGCTCACGGTCGTAGGCCATTTCCGGAACATGGTCGCCACGCACGGGAACGTCAAGCCCGAGTTCGCGGTAGACTTGCATCAGCGCGAACTGATCCGTATCGCCCTGATCGTGAAACAGCTCGGTGAAATCTTCCTTCGTTCCCTCTACATCGCGAATGTGGATAAAGGCGATACGCTTGCCGAAATGTCTGGCAACATCTTCTATATCAACCCCCATCAACTTGAAATTCGCCTGACAGAAGGTGATGGCGTTAGAGGGAGATGGGTAAAGCGCGTATGCACGATCGTATGCCTCGACAGAGCCAAAGATTCGCGCATAGCCGCCGAGCGAGTCGAGGCAGGGATCGTCGGGATGGAGCGCCATGCGAACGCCGCACTTCTCGGCAGTCGGCATCACTGCTTTGATGAAGTATTCGTAATTCTCCCACACCTGTTCGGCGTTGAGTTGGAGATTTGAGTTGGAGTTGGAGAAAGGAATTTGCTCTTCCTTTCTCGAACTCGAACTCTTCTCTCCAACTCTTAGTGAGAAGTATGTCGCCTTTGCTCCGCCGCGCACCTCGCGGACGCCAGTCCTCGACCATCCCTTCCCAACCATGAAGTTGTAGCAAAGAAGTTTTATCCCGAGCTTCCCCATCGACTCCAAGAGCTCACGGTAATGCTCCAATGCCTCTTCCCGTGATGAGTTGGAGTTTTGAGTTGGAGTTGGAGAGTGGAGTTGGAGATTTGAGTCGGAGAGTGGAATTTGTTCTTCCTTTCTCCAACTCGAACTATTTTCTCCAACTCTTACACCATACTCCTTTATCGGGCTCATGTCGAACGGATCGCCTTCAAGCCCGACGACATTAAGACCAGCAGACTTAAGACGCGAGACGATTGACGAGAGCGTTTCAAGACGCCACGGACCGGGAAGTCCAGTCAGGTCGGGATTCACCTTCACGACAACATCGTTTATCCCCATCTGCGGACATAGCTTCCACAGCGGATGAGGTGTCGGCGGAACAAATTCAACAAGCTTCATTAGAGACTATTCCAAACTATTTGCAGATATTTTACCACATCACCGGCGACTTACCAACCCCTACCACCGTTGACGGTTCCAGTAAAATCGACCCACTCCCCTTTTCTGCCATCCCTGTAAACGCTGCGGACCTTGTAGTCGTGGCGGGAATTCGGCTCGACTTCCTTGTCCTCGTACCGGGCATTGCGGTAAAGAACACCTTCGTCCACTATATTCGTGACCGTGGTCAGCAGACAACCATCGCGGCAGATTTCGTAATGATCGAAATCATCCGCATCATCCGTTCCCCAAAGGAGATACGTCGTTCCGCCCTTGCCACCGGGGAAAACGCGCGGACGGACAAGCAGACCTGTCCAGGGTTCCTTCGCCGGCATCGTCATAATCGCGGGCAAGTCACCCGTCACGCGTAGCGTCACCGTCTCGAACGGACGCAGTTTTATGCCATCTACAACTGACGACTCGCCCTTCCACGGCTCTTCCAGGACCGTCGTCCGCGCAATCCTTGCATTCGCGACGAGCGTCTGAGTGACCTTCGCCTGCGTCGTGCGTCCTTCCGTCTCACGGAAGCGCACGATAAGGCCGTCGCCATCCTCCGCCCGCTTGAGCGCAGTAAGCTCTACGTTCGGGCTTTCCGCACGAATGAGCGCGGCAATCTCACGGTCGGCCGCAAGCGCGCCAACTTGCCGCGCCGCGAACGCTGGGATGTGCGCGTCCTGCCACGTGCCGGCGTAGGACGTCAGGACAAAGCGGAAGCGGAATGACGGCGGGCGATCAAGCTGGTACTGGAGTCCGTCTGCGAACGCATGCGGATAGACGTGCCCCAACTTGGGACGTCCCAGGCGGCAATAAGCGTTCGTCGCGTGTATCTCACCGTATTCGACAATACAAGTATCGGGCTGGACGAGCGCAATGCCGAACTCTCCGTTCTCGACAGCGCACCAGTCACGGATGCACGAGAATGTGTCTTGCACGTGCGGCGTCACGCCTTCGTGCGCATCGACTACTGGACCGTTCAACTGCGAATAGAAGCGCGGGTTCTCCACCTTGAACGGGAAGGCGTAATGTCCATAACGATAAAAGCGGTTTGTGTTCCAGAGATCGGCTGCGTCGAGGATTGTATTCTCGATGACAATGCGCTTCTCATTCGGATCGAGCGAAACCTTTTGCACGATCTTCCCGCCAAGCGTCGCGGGGTCGCTCCAGGTGCGATATCCGTCGCAAGTATAGAGCAGCCGATTTGCAACGCCATCAAGAAGTTCGCGCTTTAGTTCTTTGTCGTAGATGGAAACGATCTCGCCGCGCTCATTGACCTCAATGCGGTACCAGCGGTTTTCGGATATGCCGTTTTGAAGCTCGCGCAGAGACGCAGAGACACGGAGCGATTCGGTAGAATATTTATCTTTGTGCTCTTTGCGGCTCAATATCGCATTGGCCGCAGAAGCCCCTGTCTCGATCCAGTCGCGATGCTGCATCCAGGTGTCGTAGCAACGGCGACCAGAATAGCCGCTGAAGCCGTAAGAATGGTCGTCGTTGAGAAGCATCGCCTCATAGCCGTGAGCAAGGTCGTCGTGCGGATATGCCGCGCCACACTTCACCGCCGCGACTGTTGCCCGCGCTTCTGCAAGCGGCAGCAGACGATCGGCGGCAAGTTTGTCCGCCAGCAACTCCGCCGCCGCAGGGAGCGTCCTATCCCATGCGCATGAAAGGTCACCGCGCACGATTGGGATGTCGGCGGCAAACTTCTCGCGCAGACGCTCGAACGGCTCGTCCAGTCGACCGACGGTGTGGAATGTCGGCGTTGCCCACTTCTCGTTCCACTTCGCAAATGCGTCTGCAAGACGCGTCGATGGAATCTCGTCATCGTGGTAGTCGGGGAAGAGCCACACATCATACGGAACAGTCTTTTCAAGATATGCCAATGTTCCCGCCGTCGCACGTTCCATCCGTTCCAGATCGGGATGCCAGTTTGGCGGCGGCAGCTCTGCCTTTTCAGGCCAAGGGTGCGACAGCTTGTCGATGAACGCCGTTGCAAGGCCAAACTGTGCGCCGCCGATGTAGTGCGAGCCAGTCCAGACAAGCAGGCGGTTGCCGCTTGGCGCCTCCCACCAGAAGACCGGTGGATGATCGGTGCCGGGAGCAAAGCGAATTCTCGTGCGGTTGGGGGAACGTCCACTGTCGAGGATTTCCAGCACCCAGCCGTTTGGCCAGAAAGTCAGGTTCTCTATTCCCGCCTCTACATACGGGTCGATTACGGCGCAAGAGACGCCCGGGTTGTCGACGAGCTGCGAAGTATGCCCTGCGACGCCCCATTTTGTCCGCAGCTCGCGGAGCGGATAGATCGAACGCGCAAGCTCCTCGTAGCCAAAGATGTGCGTCGTGCTTCCGCAGAGCGAAAGCTCAATGTCAAAACGTCCGCGGCGAACGAGGTCGGCAAAATCCGCGCGCGCCTTTTCCTCGCCACGATCCGCAAGGAAGTTGAACCAACCCCACCAACCCTCCTGCACGTAACGGAACGCTGCGGGATCTGCGTCCTTACGCCTGTCGGCGTCGAAGATGTCCTTCGCCATTTCAAGCCGCCGCACCGTGCCCTTGCGCTGGGCGTAGTTGGAACGGTGAAGCCCAAGATCTGAATGGGCGGACTTGATGCCGTATATCGTCCACTCTCGCACCGGCGGAAGCCCAGCCGGCAGCGCATTGGTGGCGACAAGTTCGTAGACCGTCTTCCCGCCATCGACGCGAGAGACAAGCCGACGACCATCCCGCGTCACCATCGAGTACGCCGTCAAATTGTCTTCTGCAAAAAGCGCCGCCGCGAAAACAGAAGCGGCCAAGAGCGTCAACATAGCTTTTCTTGTCACAGATATTCCGCCTTCTCCATTCTGATTCCCGTAAGTTTTGTCATCATTTTACCACTTGCGCGGGAATCTGCCAACCCCTACTGCGGTAGGGGTGGGGAGAGCCGTCATCTCACTATTAATATTAATCCGGTCGGTAGCTCAGGCAGCTCGGGGCCGGCAACCAGCGCCGCACCGCTACCACCGTTTTCGTAGAAACACTTCTCGGCATTGGCACAGAGGTCATAGAGCCCAACGGTCTCCACTCCGCCTTCGACCTTGACGCAGGGAACGAAATCGCGCACCAGCACGCCGTCATCCCAGATCTTCAGCGAATAGAGTTCCATAGTCGCCGGATGCTGAATTCCGTCCGCGCCATGCATAGCAAAGGCATACGCCGAACGGTCGCAGGAGAAAATGACCGACGACGAGAAGTTATACGCATATTCGTCGAGGTTGAAGACATTTCGGTTGAGCGAGAACTTGTGATACCCAACCACCGAAGGCTTGCCGACAAGAGCACCAGCGCCGACATAACCATCCTTCCCCGAAAGATCCGTCGCACCCGTATCATGACGACAAAAATAGTAGTTAGCACTACAACTCCCACTGACAAAGAACTGTTTCTCGTTGGCGTTGCGCGCGCCAAACGGAGACGAGTAGCTGCCATTGGAATGCATGAGGAACCGGATGTCGGCACGGGTCTTCTCGTTTGGAGTGAACCCGGTATCGATAAACTGCTCGCCGGAAGAGTGCGCATATTCAACTGGCTTGTAGCCGGCAGGGAGCCGGGGAACTATGCTGAAGGTCGCCGTCTGGGACTTGCCGTCGAAAGACCCAGTGCCAGTAATCGTAACCGTGCCCTTGCCGACGCAGTCGTTGTCCGACCAGGAAAGCGTGTAGTCCGTGCCCTCGCTGAGCGTCGCGCCGCTTTCGATGTCGACGACCGTCGGATGCGGCTCGCATGCCTGGCCGCTCCTGTACGACTGTACGGGGATATCCGCGACCTCCAGCCACACCACCGGCCCGGCATAGAGCGTACCGTAACTCATGACCACCGTATTGCCGCAAACGTCAAGCAGCGTCGGGTTCTCCTGCTCGTCCACCACCGGCACAAAGTCATGGATCAACTTGCTATTGCGGTAGACTTTCAAAGAATAGAGCTTGATGCTGCTGCAGAATGTTGCAGCGCCATTGTACTTTGATCCGAGTATCTGCAATGGGCCAGACCATGACGCAGGAGCCGGATCGGAATTCTCGATGGGCGTGCCGCCCGTCCAGGTCATCCGCCCTCTTGTCACCGTGTAGGTGATCCGCTTGCCGACGGTCGCAGCCAATTCATCCTTGTAGCAGACCGTTCCATTGCCGATATAGTCGAAACGTATGCCTTCATTCCTCAAGAGAACGCCCTGTTTCGGAGTTGTGTCCGACACGTTCATGGCGGCTGACACAAACAGAAATTGCGCATTGGCGTTACTCGTCAACATAGCTTCGGCGACAATCGTGTCGTTCGAGGGGTCGGGACTGAAATCCGCCACTAGATAGCCGGTCGAGCCATCGCCCTGGATGTATTCGACCCGCGTGTAATCGTGCGTGCCACCGTCATAAGCGACATAGAGCTGGCTGCCGATGGCGAACAACCGCCGACCAGACGGCGGCGTAATGAGCTCGACGCCGGCAAAGGAAACCGCCGTCATCACTTCGGCGAATTCGTCGCCCTCCGGAATGTCCGGCACCGAAACTCCCGCGCCCGCCTCGAAAACTACCGGGCCGGCGAAGGTGCGCCCGATTGCAGAAAGCGTCGTCCCGCCTTTCACCGTTGTCGCCCCGGCGTAGCCCTGGTCTGCGGAGAAAGTCGTCCTGCCATCGCCCTCGAGCGTCAGTCCGCCAGCACCAGTGATGCCTTTGGCGATGGTAACGTTGTAGCCGCCGTTGTCAATGACGCCGCCGTTTGCCTTCACCTCCATAGAGAAGCCGCTCTGCGAGTCAACGAGCGTTCCCTCCGCGCCGGCTTTGAGCGTGCCGCCATTGAAATAGAAGACGCCACTTCCGTTTCTCTTCGTCACCTTGCCGCCAAGCTCAATCGTGCCGCCGCTTTCAAGGTTGACGGTTCCGCTTCCTGCCATTGACGCCCAGCCAAAAACCAGGTTCTCACCAACAGTCACTTTGCCGCCATCTGCGACAGTGAGCGTTCCGTTGCCATCGCTGCCGACGGCAAGGCCTTGCGCCGATCCCAGCACGCCGTTGGTAACGACGACGGCCACTCCCGTCGTCGTCCCGCCAATCAGGAAACGCGTCTCGCTGCTGCTCGTATAGGAGTTGGTCACGACTCCGCCGCTGACAACCAAGGTGGAGAGATTTGCGCCTACCCCGCCGATGGAGAACCAGGATCCGACGTTAAGCGTGCCGCCTTCGTGGACAAAGGTCGCAACTGCGCTATCCGACCTGCCTATAGCCATGTTTTCGCTCACCGACCAGTCACCGCCGGTCTTGCGCAAAGTGACGGTTGCGCTGGGAACTTGGCCAACGTACCAGTTGGCCGGCATGCTCGCCAGCGCCGCGCCGGGCTCAAACGCGAGCGTAACCGGACTACCCCCTGAAGCGCCGAAGGTGAAGTTGGACCAGTCGAGCGTAGCGCCGTCGCTGATGACAAGCGTGCCGCCAGTCAGCGTCGTCGTGGCGGCGCGGTTGGCGACCACAAGCGTGCCTGCGCCGGCCTTCGCAAGTGCGCCGACGGTGGGCGCGGCAATCGTCGCCGTGACGCCGTTGATCACATTGACGACTGGAGACCAAAGCGTCCCGCCGCCCGCGGCAATCGTGGCGTCTGCCCTGAAATCAACTTGGTCCGCCGCGACATCGGCGGCCAGCGTCGCCGTGGCGTTGGTCGTCGCGAAGATGGCGGCATAGCCGTCCGACCATGTCGTCGCCACGCCTTCGAAAGTCCAGACATTGGCGTCACCCCAGTTCGCGGCGGCACCGCCGTTCCACGTGTAGCCCGATGCCTCAATCGTAATCGCCGCATTGCCGGCGACCTTCGCCGGGATGTTGACGGCGCTCACGACCATGGAGCCGGTGAAGTCGGGGATATCGCCGTCATCAATCCACAACTTGCCGAAGGTGACGCCGAGGATGTCGGCGTTGATCTCGGCGAGCGGGGCGGCAAGGGTGAAGTCGAGGTTGTCGCCATTACCGGGGGCGACGCCGCCTTCCCAGTTCGCGCCAGTGGACATCCGGTTGTCGCTTCCGCACCCCGTCCACTTCTTGCAGGTGTCGGTCACCGTCACCGTTCTCGCGGTGGAGTCGCTAAACGCAGTGCGGATCTGAGCGTAGAACTTGCCGGTCCTCGTGTCGTAGAGCCCGTAGACGGAATCGGAATCGCGCTGCGCGGGCAGGAGACAGTGCTTCAAGTTGCCGGCGGAATCATAGAGCCCGAAGTAGAAGAGGTGGAATGATCCCAGGAAGGTGAAAACGCTGTCCGCATTGACGCTGGCGCCGTCCGTGTGGGCCGCAAACATAACCAGCGGGCCGGCGGGCGTGTAGGTGCCGGTTCCCCAGTTCGCGTTCAGGGATTGGGGCGTGTTGTTGATCCAGGCCTGGGCGGTACCATAGTTGGCAACGACCGCAAATTCGTTGCTCAGCGTCAAGGCCGTCGTATTGCATGAAGTCTTTGATGCCGTTTGCCCGCGATCGAGCCTAATCCTGCCTCCTTCACGAAAAGACGAGAAGGTATTGGCGTTGTTGGAAGCTCGCGTGCAGTAAAAGCACTCGTAGGTGTTGTTCTCGATCGTCGTCACCGGCATGAAGCGAAACTTCACGATGTCGGAGGAGGTGGGAACAATGTCGGTGATTATCACCCCGTCGCCGTTGCCCTTGAGCGTCTTGAGCGCCGTGTAGGTGACGTTGTTCACGTCAGTCCAGTCCGCCGCGAAAGCCGGCGTAAGCGCCGCGCACAGCGCGACGAGCGAAAATGACAATGAACGCAATGTTTTCATGGCTTCTCCCATTTTGGTGAGGCAAAGTATATAATATCATATTTACTAACAGATAAACAACCCTATTTACAACTGGAGATATGATGATACATGGTGATTTAGTTCATGGCGCATGAAGCCCGTGGATATTGAATTTACCGCACCCCATTGACAAATGCGGCGAAATATGAGATGATATCCTCGTCTC
>CACWJS010000097.1 GCA_902761275.1 uncultured bacterium
GGCGGAGATCGACCTCGAGTGCGCGAAGATACAGGCGAAGATCACCGAGACGCGCGGCTCCGCCGAGGTCAAGGCGAAGTTCCTCGTCGAGAACGAGGAAGCGCTCGGCATCAAGCGTCGCGCCTCTGCATTCAAGGATCCGTCGCTTTGGGCTGACCTCGTGTTTGCCGATGCGCTTAACCCCGCCGTCAACATCCGCGTGATCCACTCCGGCGAAGGCACGCTCTGGACCGACCTGAAGGGCGCGTCCCTCGCGGTTCCGGCGAAGAAGTGAGCGCTGCTGCGCCCCCTTTTGTCAAAAGGGTCGGCTCTTTTCCCGATCTGCGCCCGTTGGCGGTCATTTCATTCGCAACTTGATCGACTCGCTTGGGCTGGACATCAATTCGCCCGACTATCCTCGCTGCTGCAAAAGGCGCCTACGGCCGCTGATTTTGAGATAAACCGAAAATTAAGTTTTCGGTGTCATTTGGCTCTTTCGCGCCTGTATCGTTGATATGGCGACTGGTTGCCCGAAGAGGAACCCGTGTATGTACAAGACGACAGATCGTGCAAGGCCCAAACAGGACACGCGTCCGACGCTTCACCCCGCGAGGGTTGAGGACGTTCTGCCGTTTTGCTATAATACACGGCACATGAAAAGCGCGAAAGCGCGTATCGTGGTCTGCTCCTCGTCTGGAAGACTGGTAACCTTCATGAGGGAGAGCGTTCTACGACGGGATATCTCTTGTCCCCTCGTATGCGTTTCCCTTCGGGCATACCAGTCGCCTCAGACGAGACCATGCGGGGGGACTTCTCCTTGCGTGGCGGAAAGCATACAAGAAAAAGCAAAGGAGATAAAATGAAGAAACTGGCGATACTGCTCGCGGTAATGGTGGCTACAGCTCATCTATTGGCCATGCCTACCCGTGCGGAACTTTCCAAGGCGCAGCCGTTGGTGGTCGAACTGATGGCTCCGACGCTGGAGGAGTACAAGTCGGCTACAGACAAGACCGCTGGCGCCGTGAAGGTTGGTGACAATTCCTGCGCTTTCGCCGCCGAGGCGGAGACCGAAGCCGTCAAGTTCCTCCTGCTCAAGGGCGCCGTCGGCTACTATGTCCGCGGCGAGGCGTACGACAAGGCGGCGGACTGCATCGCCAAGATGAAAACCGACATCAAGGATCTTACGCCAGACGCAATCGCGGATATCGTAGGAAAGGCCTCGGGCAAGATCACCGCGTCGAAGGCGCCGCGTCTCCTCGCCTACTATCGCGCCGCGAAGCTCCAGATCAGTGCCAGAAATGAAATCCCCGGGCTTGAAAAGAAGCTCAAGCGTGACAAGAACGACCAGCTCCAGCGCCGTTATGCCGAGGCCCTCGCAATCTCCGGGAACTGGAAAGCCGCCTACGCCGCCTTCGCGAAGTCGCGCAACGCGCCACTCGCCCAATTGGCAGAGGCCGAGGCAAAGGGCGCCGCTGCGAATGCACAGGCCGCAGAGATCTGGTGGAGCTACACTCCCGAGTTTGAGGGCGCAGAAAACTTCTTCAAGATTCATGCCGCAGAGTTCTATAAAAAGGCTCTCGAAAAAGGCGAGATCTCGGGCCTCAAGAAGAACATCGTCGAGCGCCGAATCGCGCAGGTCAGCGAAGAAGCGGCTGTGCCCGTTGTTTCCAACGCTTCTGATGTGTCTCGTGGCGGAGATTCGGCTGCTGGCCAGTCCAAGACAAAGATGATTGACCTCGGCGGCGGCGTTAAGATGGAGATGATCTATGTTGCTCCCGGTTCGTTCATGATGGGGAGCGACAACGGGGAGAAAACGCGTCCAGTTCACAAGGTGATGTTGACGAAGGGCTTTTGGCTGGGAAAGTACGAGGTGACGCAAAGGCAGTGGAAGCAGGTGATGAGCAATGAACCGTCCAAATTCAAAGGCAATGACCGGCCTGTGGAGATGGTTACGTGGGACGACTGCCAGGCGTTCATAAGAAAGGTAAATGGAAAGCTTGGTGGCGAAAGGGTGCGTCTGCCCACGGAAGCGGAGTGGGAGTATGCTTGCCGCGCTGGGAGTGGCGGCGATTTCGGGGGCACTGGACGCCTTGAGGACATGGGGTGGTTCAGAGAGAACAGCGGAGACGAAACACATCCGGTAGGGCAGAAGCATGCGAACGCATGGGGCTTCCATGACATGCATGGCAATGTGTGGGAATGGTGCAGCGATTGGTGGGGTGATTATTCGAGCGAGGCCGCCACCGATCCTGTGGGGCAAGCTGGGGGAGAAAGGCGGGTAGCGCGTGGCGGCGCATGGGACTGCAAGAAAGTCTTCACCTGCTCGGCGGCTAGCCGCGTTTCTTTCCCGTCGCGTCCGAACTCTTTTATTGGTTTTCGTCTTTGCATGACCGCCGATGACGGTACATCCGCGCCTGTTGTTGCCAACGCTTCTGAAGCGTCTCGTCGCGGCGACTCGGCAGCTGTCCAGGCCAAGACTAAGATGATTGACCTTGGCGGTGGCGTTAAGATGGAGATGATCTACGTTGCTCCCGGTTTGTTCATGATGGGGAGCGACAATGGGGGAAAATCGCGTCCAGCTCACAAGGTGACGCTGACGGAGGGCTTTTGGTTGGGCAAGTACGAGGTGACGCAAAAGCAGTGGAAGCATATTATGGCCAACAATCCATCCAGATCGTTTAAAGGCGACAATCTGCCAGTAAACATGGTTTCGTTTGAAACTTGCCAGGAGTTCATAAGAAAATTGAATAGGAAACTGGGGGACAAAAGGGTGCGTCTGCCAACGGAGGCTGAGTGGGAGTATGCGTGTCGTGCAGGGACTGGTGGTGATTTCGGGGGATCTGGGAGCCTTGACGACATGGGGTGGTACACAGACAACAGCGACGGCAAGATACATCCCGTTGGGCAAAAACAGGCGAACGCATGGGGTTTCCATGACATGCATGGGAACGTGTGGGAATGGTGCAACGACCGGTGGGGAGGTTATCCACAGTACAATGTTTCGGATCCTATCGGCGCATCTTCGGGGTCGGAACGGGTGATTCGTGGCGGCAGTTGGGGATCCCCAATGAAATGGTGCTACTCAGCCTACAGATGGAAGGAGAATCCATCGCATGCGGATGAGCATTCGGGTTTCCGCCTTTGCATGACCGACGACGACGGAGTTTCCTCTCGGTCAAATTGAACCGATTGTAGGTCTGTACCTTCCGCGTCGTAATCGGCCCCGACCTCGTGAGCGAGTGGATGGCGAAGAACGGGAAGAAGTAGAAATGGACTAAGAACATACGAAGGAAATAAGATGAATAAGCTGATGATTGCACTGGCGGTGATGGCGGCGACGGCACACGTCCTTGCCATGCCTACCCGTGCGGAACTTTCCAAGGCGCAGCCGCTTGTCGTCGAACTGATGGCTCCGACGCTGGAGGAGTTCAAGTCGGCCACTGACAAGACCGCCGGTGCCGTTAAGGTCGGCGACAATTCCTGCGCCTTCGCCGCCGAGGCGGAGACCGAAGCCGTCAAGTTCCTTCTGCTCAAGGGGGCCGTAAACTACTATGTCCGCGGCGAGGCGTACGACAAGGCGGCGGACTGCATCGCCAAGATGCAGTCCGACATCAGCAACTTGACGCCCGACGCCATTGCGGAAATCGTCGGCAAGGCCACGAGCAAGATATCCGAATCCAAGGCACCGCGTCTTCTTTCCTACTACCACGCCGCAAAGCTCCAAATCCGTGCCAGAAAAGAACTCCCCGTACTGGAGCAGAAGCTCAAGCGTGTCAAGAGCGAGCATCTCCATCGCCAGTACGCCGAGGCCCTTGCGATTTCCGGGAATTGGAAGAACGCTTACGACGTCTTCGCGAAGTCGCACAGCGTAGACCTTGCCCGGATCGCCGAGGCCGAGGCGCAAGGCGCCGCCGTGGACGTGCAGGCCGCAGAGTTTTGGTGGAACTACGAGCCAGAGTTCGAAGATGCCGGGAACTTCTTCAAGGCACATGCCGTCGAATTCTACCAAAGGGCACTTGAAAAAGGCGAGATCTCGGGACTCAAGAAGAACATCGTCGAGCGCCGAATCGCGCAGGTCAGGGAAGATGCAGCCGCAGCGAACATCGCCGGAGCGGCGCCCGCCGCCGGACGCGATCAGCCAAATGCCGCAGTTGTAAGAAGCGGCAAGTCCATCATAGTGAAGATCAAGGACGACATGGAGCTTGAGTTTGTCCTCTGTCCGGCGGGAACATTTACGATGGGCGAAGCCGAAAGCATTGATCCGGTCACAGGCCGCTTTGTCACCTTCACTCCGGACAACCTCGAATACAAGCACAAGGTCACAATCACCCGCCCGTTCTGGATGAGCAAGTATCCGATCACCGTCGAGCAGTTCGGGGCGTTCCGGCCTGTCGGCAAGGAGTTCGAAAGCAAAAACGGCAAGCAAGGCGAACCCAAGTCGCCCGTGTGTTTGTGCATCAAAGACGTAGAGGACTTCTGTAAATGGCTGAACCGCCGCTTTGTCTCATCGCTGCCGCGCAACTGTATCTTTCGCTTGCCGACGGACGCAGAATGGGAATATTCCTTTTGCGCGAACAGCACAGATGGGGATGATCCGTATGTCCGCTTTCGCTCCGGCAATAGGAAAGCCCTTCAGGAGATTTGCGGAACGGAATTCCCTGTCCCTGTCGGGACAGCTGGCAAGCCAAACGCCTGGGGAATATATGACATGCTTGGCAATGGTTGCCATTACGTGCTCGATACCATCAGTAGCGCGGAATTCACCCACGATGCCTGCTATGGGAGTGTGACACGTGAGAAACTCAAGTGCGGATACAAAGAGAGCGAATCTGATCCATTGCATTTGTATGTCCCCAAAGACAGTGAAACAAAGGCATGCCATCTCATGCGCGGCGGAAGCTATGCGCTGTGGGCAAAGAAGAAAGGCCCTGCTATGAGCAATCGCATGGTGGAATGCGGCGAAATCAATCACCACGCCGAACGCACAGACCGTCCAAGGATTTGGACCTTCCGCGTCGTAATCGGCCCTGACCTCGTGAGCGAGTGGATGGCGAAGAACGGGAAGAAGTAGCCGTTCACTCGCCCAGTAGGGACTCGTGGGCGGCAATCATGCGCGCAACGCGGGTCTTTGTCTGCGAGACGGTGTTGTTGGGAACGCCAAACTCGGCGGCGACCTCGTCGATTGGCCGCTCCTCCATCACGTATGCGCGGTAGATCGCCTTTGACTTCTCTGAAAGCGCGGTCTTGGTCAGTACATGCTCGACTGCGGCCTTGCGGCGGGCTAGACGCCACCTGGCGTCCAGTACCGCTTCTGTTTCGGATGGCGTCGCGAGCTCGACGGGGCGCTCGTCGTTGTCGATTGAGACATGGCGGTCTGCAGCGCGCGATGCTTTCTTGTGCCAGAGGTTCACCACCTCATGGCGGATCATCGTTGACAAGTACGCACGGAATGTTCCGCGAGCTGGGTCATAGGCGCTGTGGCGAAAGACGTCGACTAGCTTGACGAACACATCCTGGGAGATGTCATCTGCGTCTCGTCCGGCACCCGAAAATGCCGCAAACTTTACGATCACTGGCTGGTATAGTTCGAAGAAACGAGTCCAACTCGCCTCGCTCGCGCCAGTGCGTTCGGCGGCCATCCGCGCAAGCAGCGTGACGGGCGTGTCGGGGAAGGCGCTCATTTCACAGACTCCGGCAGGGCGAAGGCGTCTCGGACGAGATCGTCGGCATAGTCCTGCTGCTGGTTTGACGGCTGTTGTTGGCTTGACGACAGCAGATAGACGGATATGGCGGCAAACGCGGCTGCGGCGAAAACTGCTGCAAGCACGACGGCGAGAACTCGCCGGCGGCGAGTGGATGCGGCCGACGGTTTCTGCGGTGCAATCTCAAGGCGACGCACAAGCTCGGACATGTCGGTCGGGCGTGTCGCGGGGTCGGCGCGGAGCATTGCCGGCAGGACGTCCTTCCACGGGCGCGCGAAGTCCGCCAGCAGACGGGCCGCATCTACCGGGCCAGTGGAAGCCCCATCATCCTTCGGCTCAAGGTCCTCGTTGTACCAAACGCCGGTAAGAAGCTTAAAGAACGCAACGCCAAGGGCATACACGTCTGAAGCCGCTGTCGCAGGTTCGCCCCGAAGCACTTCGGGAGCCATGTAGCCCTGGGTGCCGACGACGCTTCCTGAGCCGGAGGCGGTTACAATCGTGCACGTGGCGCCGATCTCGCCGCGCAGTCGGTCGCTGACGACGCGGGAGATGCCGAAGTCGGACAGTACGACATGCGCGTCCGGCGCAAGGAGAATATTGTCCAGTTTGATGTCGCGGTGGACGATTCCCTGGGCGTGGATGTACCCTAACGCGTCGGCGAGCTGGCGGAACCAGTCGAAGAGGTAGTCTTCGTCCACGCCGCCGAGCTCGATGTCGCTGAGTGTGCGCGCTTCGCCGTCTTTGTACAGCACCAAATCCATCACGTAGTAGAGTATGCCGCGCTGTTCGTCTACGTCGAGATCTATGACGCGGACAAGGTTTGGGTGGCTCAGACGAGCCAGCAGTCTGCCTTCTGCTGCGAACTTCTTTCTGAAGAGCTCTGCGCAGTCTCCTTCAAGCGTGTATGTCTTGAGCGCATAGTGGACTCCAAGCGTGACGTGTTCGACCTCGAATACGGCACCCATGCCGCCTTGCCCGAGTGGTCGCAGGATGCGGTAGGAGCCGATTTCATCATTCGTCTGAATGTCCATCATCATCTCCACAGTCAGGTCGATCTTGCTGAATCAGTCATCTCTTTGATTCATGTACATATTATACCATAACCAAGGCCCATGGCGCAGACGGATTATGATTGGTTGTCATGGAGGCAAAGCCTTAGGCCATTGGATTTGATGCCGGAAAATATGATACAATAACGGTCTATGAAACGCTATTCCGCTAACGTATGGGAAACGCTGATCGAGGCGCTCCACGTCTACTGGCAGGTCATCAAGGAAAAATGGCCGGCGCTCCTCGCGGTCTTCGTGCCACTCCAGCTTGTGATGGCGCTCTATCGCTATTCAGTCGCGTCGAGCGGCGCGGAGAATCTTGCCAGTATCAGGTTCGAGAACTTTGTCGTCACGGCGCTCGGCTTGACGCTTGGGCTCGTCGCAGTTGCGATTGTCGTAGACAGCGTGTTTCTAAAGTGCACCGGACAGCGCCGTCCGTCGGGCGGCGGAATCGCCGCGACCTGGGGACGCATGATGGCGACGGGATTCCTGCGTATGCTCGCCGAGGTCGCCATTATCGTCGTCGCGATCATTGCGCTTGCCATTGTGCTCATTTTTGTGTCCAATGCGCCGCTTACTCAGGTTGGCAAGTCGGCGTCGGCGTTTTCCGCCATTATGGCGTGCATCATATTGGCTCCGTTGGCCGTTGCCATAGTCTGGATTCTCGTGCGCTGGAGCTTTTCCGTCGTCCTAAGCGCCATCCATCCGATTATGGGCTCGACGGCAATGGGCGCATCGTCGCGCTTCGTGCGCGGCCGGTTCGCATGCAGTCTCCTCATGGTTGTCGCCGCTTGGCTTGTCATGGCGGGAATCTCTGCGATTCCCAGCTTGTTGGCATCATGGTATTCGAGAGGGGAGATGGTGGGTCTGCCCGCGCCGTCCGGCACCGTGCTGGCGCGCACGGGCGTGCTGTTTTTCGGCGACCTCATCGCAAGTTTCGGCAGTCTTTTCATGCCAGTCGCACTGACGACTTTCTGGGTTCGCACCGTCGAGCCGTCTGATTTGCCCGAGAGCCTCCGCCGCGGCCCAATGCGTTCGATAGTCGTAACGCTGCTTTTGCTGGGAGTCTTTTCCTGTTCGGTCTCCGGCCTCTTCGGTGCCAAGGCGGCCATCCGTGCAAAAGAAGAGAGGGATCAGCAAAGAGCGGAGAAGAATGCAGAGATGATCGAAGCGATAAAAAGCCGCCTGCGCGAGGGGTCCGTCGTCCACCCTCTTCCGGATGCCTATAAAGATGAACACATGAGAATGGAGAACGGCGAACTCGTCGTCGATTCGCCGTTCGATCTGTGCATTGGCTCGTCGGAAGCCGCCAAGTTGCTCGGCGCGAAACTGCATTCCTCTACTTATGATGGAACGAAACAGCATTATTTCGCCATCGCTCGCCTTTCGAAACCGTATTTCGGATGCCAGACGCTAAGCCTGAATTTCTACGGAGAAGAAAAAGCCCTTGGAAGCGTCCATCTGAGCAATCTCAAACTGCCACTGGACGACTGCCGGAAAAATGTGCTCGACATCGCCGCTGATATCAGCCAACGATTTGGCGTCAAGATGGAACCGGCGACGGACGAGACGCCCGAGGAAGCTCTCAAGCGGCACGAGCGCTGGCGTTCGTCAACTGACAATTCACAATACAGGATTTCGTTCATTGACTGCCATACGCGAATGGACAACGGACAAAAAACCGTTTCGTATGAGGTCGAAGGTATGGTCGACAGTCAGACAAAGGAACTCAGCGCTGAATTGTCAATTAGGGCGGAGGATAAATGAGCGAGCTGGACGAGTTGAGGAAGGAAGTCGACGCGGCGGATGACGCGATTCTTGCCGCGCTTATGCGGCGCTTTGCCATCACCGACCGCATCCGCGAGCTGAAAAACCGCGAGGGCGTGCCGCGCACCGACAAGGAGCGTGAGCGCGAGATACTCGCGCGCGTCGCGGCGGCAGTTCCTCCTGCGAAACGCGACACGGTCTGCGCCATCTGGGAGCGTCTCTTCGCCGGTGCGCGCGGCGAAATCGAGACGATTGCGCGTGGCGTTTGCGTGAAGGACGGCAAGGTTCTCTTGTGCAGGGGAAAGGGGCTTGGCTCTACCTATCTCCCAGGCGGACACATCGAGTTTGGCGAGACAGGCGCAGAGGCGCTTGTCCGCGAAATGAAGGAAGAGACAGGGCTCGACTCGACGGCTGGGAAGTTTCTCGGCGTCGTTGAAAGCTCGTTTCTCCAGCATGGCGAAAAGCACTGCGAGATAAACCTCGTCTACGAACTCTCAATCGAAAATAGCGATGTCGCGGCGCAAGAAGACTGGATCGGGTTCGAGTGGTGTCCGATTTCCAACCTTGACGCCGTCAACTTGCTGCCAGTCGACATTCGCCGCCTGATTCCGGAGAACGGTTAATGGGCTGGGTAGGGGGAACAATTGGCTTTTTAGTGGGCTCCCGTTTTGGTGCGCTCGCTGGGATTCTTGGCGCGGCAATCGGGAACAAGATCGGCAATTTTGTCGGAGAGGGCATTGGCCATCTTGCCGGCGGAAACGCGAGGGCGCAAAGGCCGTATGCCAATGCACGTGGTCGCGCCTCATCGAACGCCGGTTCCCCGCGTGAGCGCGAAATCATCTTCCTTACTGCAGTCGGCGCGATGCTGGCGAAGCTCGCAAAGGCGGACGGCCATATAGACGAGTCGGAGATCAGGGCCGCAGAGCAGGCGTTTGTGCGTCTCGAACTCACCCCTGGCAATCGCGCGATTTGCATACGGGCGTTCCGCGCGGCGAAGAAAGACTACCACACGATCTTCGACTACGCCGAATCGTTTGCCGCCGTCGCGCGTGGCGTTGTCATTCGCGAGTTGATGTACGACATTCTTTGGGATGTTGCCTGTGCCGACGGCGAAGTGTCCGCCAGTGAGCGTCGCGTCCTTGAGATGATCGTTACGCAGCTCCGCATACGGCCATCTCTCTTTGCCGAGGAGTGCCATCGTCGACTGAACTCGCGCCAGTCTTCGCGCCGGAGCTATTCATACGAGCCGTCGCCATACGACATCCTCGGCTGCGACTCGAGCGCGACGAACGACGAGTTGCGCCGCGCCTATCGCTCACAGGCGAAGAAGCACCATCCCGATCTCCTGCG
>CACWJS010000098.1 GCA_902761275.1 uncultured bacterium
ATCGGGAATTGCCAGCAGTTCAAGGAAGAGCTGCAGTCAGATCACGCCATGTCGCTGCGGATGGTCGTGGATGTACCTTCAAACTGAATCACCATGGGCGCAGCGAAGCTTGCAGCGGACGCTGCATTTGAAAATCCTTGAGAACTCTCTTTACTGGTTGATGGGTTGAATCGTTTGTGCTATAATTTCGACAAACAAGGCGGAAGTGTTTCTGGGAATGGCAGCACGAACTGTCGAGGATTGAGATATGGCAGAGAATCGCTATGAAATCAAGATACTTGTCGTCGACGACGAGAAGCTGATACGGCTTACGCTCGGCGCGAAGCTGAGGAAGGTTGGCTACGTTCCTGTCGCGGCTGCGACGGTGGAAGAAGCCGTTGCGGAACTGAAGAAGGCGCCGACCTCGTTCAGCGCCATCATCACCGACATCATGATGGGCGAGATGGACGGATTCATGTTCCGCGACATGGTGCGCGGCATCGCGCCGAAGATTCCGATATTCTTCTTGACGGCGCTCGATCCGGAGGAGGGCGGCGGGTTCCTGAAGCGCATTATGGACGACGCCATAAGCTACTACCTCCCCAAGGCCGTTGCCACCGAGACGCTGTTGAAGCGCGTCCGGCAGGTCATCGCGTCGCACCGCGTCGAGATGTTCATCCAGAGCAGGATGGACGAAGACCGCAAGTCGCTTGAACTCGCCTCGCACATACAGCGAAGCCTCCTGCCCGTTCGCTCCGTCATCACCCCGCGAGGGTTCTACGCCACCTACTGGCATCCTCTGGACGCGGTGAGCGGCGACCTCTTCGAAGCCGAGCCGTTTGGAACTGGCTGCTACCTCTACGTCCTCGGCGACATCCAGGGCCACGGCACGAGCGCGGCTCTCGCGATGACTGCGGTGCAGTCGTTTCTCAAGAACTTCGTGAGGCGCGAAGGCGACGCAACGATGGGCCCTGAGGCCGTGGCGAACATGCTCCAGACGTTTTTCCGCGCCAATCTCGCCGACGTCTCTTACATGACGGCGCTCATCTGCGTTCATAAACCGCTTCTCAGCAGCGTCAGGTGGATAAGCTGCGGGGCGCCCGACCTTATAGTGATGGACGGCAAGGAGACTCTCGACGTCAACCCCAAGCACAAGGGCGGCGTCCCGATAGGGCTTTTCCCGGACACGATCTACTCCCCGAACGACGTCGTCGACACGACACTTACGCGTTCCGCCGTCTGCATTGCCCACACCGACGGCCTTATGGACCTCTCGCGCGACGTGGCAGGCGAAGAAGTGCTCCCGCCTAAGATCGCGCGCGAAGTGCGCGCCGGGCTTGTCGAAAGCGCGCGCAGGGACGGCACTATCACGACGGCGCCGGCTAAATACATCAAGGCGCTTGCGGAACTCGGCTATGACAAGCGCCACGACGATATTTCGATTCTCGTCTTTGGCGCATACGACCCGATTCCCGGCGTTTACGAGGCGGCCATACGGCTCTCGCCAGACGAAGTGGACGCGGCCTCGCAGCGTGTCGCGGAATGGTGCCGCGCCGAGGGTTGTCCGGACGACGGCATCTCGCGCATCCAGCTCGTCTTCGAGGAGAAGCTGATGAACATCTACGACCACGGGCTTGACGACCGCAACCGGCTTCACGAGGTCGTGACGGTGAGGCTCAGGCGAGTTCGCGACAACTTCGTCCTCACCGTGTGGGACACCGGCACGGAGGAGCCGAGCATCGCCGTCGTCGCGGGAGATTCAGAGACATATTTCGAGCAGGCGAACCAGAACATGGCGGGCCGCGGACGTGGTCGGCTGATTGTGCGCGAGCTTTGCGACGGCGTGGAGCGCAACCGCTATCCGCCGCTCAACGAAACGACTTACCATATACCGATTTTCGGGAAGAAATCTTCCAAAGACGGAAATACACAGGGGGCGAAATGAAAGAATGCTGCAAGAAGTATCTCGACGAGCAGTTCGGCGGCGACGCCGACATCGTGGCTGAAATCTACAATGAATACGTCTCGTCCGTAGGGGTGAAGATAGGCGAGGCCGAGTCTGCGCTCGCCGCGTCCGACTGGACTAAGCTCGACCGGACGGCGCACACCATCAAGGGCAACGCCCTTGCGGCGGGCGACCAGGAAATGGCCGACACCGCGATATCGCTCAGGAAATCCGCTGCGCTTTCCGACGCTGCGCTTTCCGCTGCGCTCCTTGGCAAGATCAAGGAGCTTTCGAAGGTTCTGTAGGCGTAACGATGGAAAGTTTTCTAGAACGGACAAAAGACGCAGACTTAAACCAACTTGTCGACGAACTCGCCTCGCGGGGGCGCGGCAACAGGCGCAAGAGCATGCGGCTTCGTGCATGGAAGGCCACGGTCTGGTTTTCTTACGCGGCTAAAAGGGCGATAGACATCTTCGGGAGTCTTTTCGGGATGATCCTTCTGTCGCCGGTATTTCTCACGATCGCGGCCGCCGTGAAGTTTACGAGCCCTGGCCCCGTTATCTTCAGCCAGGTGCGCGTAGGGCGGTACGGCAGGCATTTCAAGTTCTACAAGTTCAGGAGCATGCGTGTCGACGCAGAGGCGCAGAAAGCCGCGCTTCTTGCAAAGAACGAGTCGAAGGACGGCGTCATATTCAAGATGAAGGACGACCCGAGGATCACGAAAGTCGGGAAGTTCATAAGGCGCGCGAGTCTCGACGAGCTGCCGCAGCTCTGGAACGTGTTTATTGGCGACATGAGTCTTGTGGGGCCGCGTCCGCCAGTGCCCTCCGAGGTTGCCGAATACACGCTTGAAGACCGCAAGCGCCTCGACGTGATTCCCGGGATCACTTGCCTCTGGCAGATCAAGGGCAGGAGCGAGATTCCTTTTAACGAGCAAGTCCGCCTCGACAAGGAATACATCCAGGAGCCGAGCATCTGGAAGGACGTGATGATTCTTCTCAAGACGATCCCCGCGATTCTTGGCGGAAAGGGGGCGTACTGATGGACAACATACTGTTTATCCCAGCGACGCGCGAGACCGCCTGGGTCGGCGACATGCTGCCCGGCACGAGCCCTGCGGAGCTGCCTGTCGCCGGAAAGCGCATCATAGACTATGCCATCGAGCATGCGCAGAGGTTCGGCGTGATGTTCACGGAGGTTCTCGACTGGCGTTTTTCAGAGCGGCTCGCCGACGACTTCGCCGACATGACCCGCACTGGTTTCCCCGTGTTCTACATGAAGGGAGAGGGGGAGCTGCCGAAGGGTCTGAACGACATAGACGGTTACTCGAGTCCGCTGACTGGCAACATCACTGACGGTCTCGTGGTTGTCTGGGGACTCGTGCTCTCGATGCATATGGCGGAGGATGTCTCTCTTGAGCCGATCACGGAGCAGGAATGCGCCGAAACTCCCGCTGGAGTCTACAGGCGCGAAGGCGGGCGATGGATGCGCGTTGTTCCGCACGGACTTGTCGTCAGGAACGTCAAGGCATGGCACGAACTTAACCTCGTCGTCCTTCGCCATCCAGAGGAGTTCACGGTGCCTGGGTATTCGTCGGAGCGAGGCGTCCATATCGGGAGAAACGTCGTTCTCGAACACGGCACGGAGGTCAAGCCGCCGGTGCTTCTCCAGGACAACACGTGGCTCGCGAGAAACGTGCGGCTTGAGGGTGACGTAATCGTGGACAGCGGTTCGTACATAAGCGAGGGTTCGCGGCTCCGCAAGACGGTTGTGTGCAGCAATACATTCATAGGCGAAGGGCTTGACCTCGAGAGCAAGATTGTAGTGGGGCGTCGTGTAATCGACGCCGAGACTGGCACTTGGATAGATCTTGAGGAGCCAGGGCTTGCGCGGCAAATCCCGGTCGGTCTCGGCTGGCTTCGCTCATTGTGGCATTTCCTTCGTGGCCGCTCGTACGGCAGGAGGGGGTAGATGCATTCTTCCGACGAAAAGTCCGGCGGGCTTAGTCCGTATCTCTCGACGTTGGGCGCTGTGTCGCTTGCGTTCGGCTGCGCCGTCGGTTGGGGTGCGTTCATCATGCCGGGTACGACGTTTCTCCCCGTCGCAGGGCCGCTTGGCACGCTTATAGGTCTCGGTATAGGCGCGGCCGTCATGTTCCTCGTCGGCCGCAACTACCACTATCTCATTCAAAAGTTTCCAGAGGCGGGCGGCGCCTATGGCTATGTGAAGAAGGTCTGTGGCGGCGACCATGGCTTCATCTGCGGCTGGTTCCTGATCCTGACCTACGTCGCCATCGCCTGGGCCAACGCCACCGCGCTCGCGCTTGTCGGACGACATCTTCTCGGTGGTTTCTTCAACTTCGGCTTCAGGTACGAGATCTCCGGCTGCGACGTCTATGCAGGCGAGATTCTCCTTTCGATTGTGGTGCTTCTACTTGTGGGCGGCGTGTTCCTCTGCGGCAAGCGCCTTGCCGTGCGCGTCCAGACGTTCTTCGCGCTCGTCCTCGTCTTCGGCATCGCGGCATGCGTCGCGGCGGTCATGATGAAGCACGAGGTCGGGATGGCTGGCTTCGCCCCCGCGTTCGCGGACGGCAAGCCGCCCGCCCTGCAGGTTTTCGCCATCGTCGCGCTTGCACCGTGGGCGTTTGTCGGCTTCGAGTCTGTCTCGCATTCAGCCGAGGAGTTTGCCTTTCCGCGCTGGCGGACGGTGCGCATCATCGTGATTTCGCTCGTTGTGGTGACAGCGGCGTACGCCGCGCTTACGCTTGTCGCTGCGTCGGTGCATCCGCCGGGCTTCGCCAACTGGCGCGACTACGTGGCCGCGCGTGGCATGTTCGACGGCCTTGAGGCGACGCCTGTGTTCTACGCCGGCACCAAGATCCTTGGCAGACCCGGGCTTGCCATTCTCTGCGCCACCACTTTCGCCGCGATTATGACGGGATTGGTCGGCAACATCGTCGCCGCGAGCCGCCTCCTCTACGCGATGTCGCGTGACGGACTTCTCTGGAAGCCGTTAGGCCGGCTTAATCGAGATGGCAGCCCGCGCAACGCGATTCTTGCCATAATCGCCATTTCGTGTCTCGTTCCACTCGTTGGGCGCACGGCTGTCGGCTGGATTGTCGACGTCACGACGATTAGCGCGAGCATCGCGTATGGATACGTCTCGTTCTGCACGATCATGGTGGCGTGGAAGGAAGGTCGCCGCTTTGTAATGGCGAGCGGAATCGCGGGCGTCGCAGTGTCCACCGCGTTCATGATCTACTTTCTCGTTCCGAATTTCTGGGTCGTCGACGCGCTTGCGCCAGAGTCGTACTTCATCCTTTCGGCGTGGAGCGTAATAGGGATCATAGTGTTCCGTGGCGCATTCAATCGCGATCGCCACGGTCGGCTCGGCACTACCACTGTCGCGTGGGTGGTTCTGCTTTTTTTCATCTTCTTCGCCGGTCACATGTGGAGCCGCCAGAAGACGCGTCTTTTGACTGATGTAGTGGTAGATCAGATCAGCGAGCGCTATGCGCCGATTGACGAGCCCGGAAACGTCACGGAAGAGGGAAGGGCGGCCGAGTCGTTCCTCAAAAACCAGGAGGACTGGGTAAACTCGGAGCTCACCCGCTACAACCTGATCCAGATAGCCCTCATGCTGATTGCCCTTGCCGTCATGTACAGCATCTACACTGTCTTATCGCGGCGCGAGAAGGAGGCGGCAAAGGCCAAAAGCTACTTCTTCTCGACGATCAGCCACGACATCAGAACTCCCCTTAACGCCATCGTCGGCTTTTCGCAGATGCTAAAGCTCGGCTTCAGGACGAAGGATGAGTCGGACGAGGCGGTGAACTCCATTCTTACGAGCAGCAAGTCGCTTCTTTCGCTCGTGAACGACATTCTCGACCTATCGCGTCGCGAGTCGGGGAAGGCCGATCTTCATCTTTTGCCTACGGACTGCCACGCCCTCTTGCGCGAAGTTGAAGAGTCGTTTCGTATTGGAGCCCCGAAGAATGGCGTCGAAATCCGCGCGGCGATAGGCGAGATGCCGCTCCTGCTCGTCGATCCGCTATTACTGCGCCATGCCGTTGTCAATCTTGTATCAAACGCCGTCAAGTTCACGGAGAAGGGGTTTGTCGAGGTTCGCGGGCACTTCGACCGCGAAGAAGACGGCGAGACAGGACGGCTTGTTGTCGAGATCGAGGACACTGGTGTCGGGATCAGCGAAGAGGACAGGCACAAGATCGACTCGCCCTACATGCGGACGGCGTCGAAGGTGTCACGTAACGGCGGCACTGGGCTTGGCCTCGCCGTATGCCGCCAGTTTGCCGAGGCGATGGGCGGTGCGATGACGTTTGACTCGGAGCTTGGCAAGGGCTCGACGTTCTGGATAACGCTGCCGAAGGTGAGGGTGGTGGAAAGTGAAGGAGTTCAGAGTGGAGGAGTGGGTGAGTTAATCTCGCCAACTCACAACTCACCCACTCACAACTCACCCACTCACAACTCACCCACTCACAACTCACCCACTTCTCCCCGTCTTCTCCTCGTGGACGACCAGAAGATGAACTTGGCGGTTCTCAAGGCGCTCGTGAAGCGCGTCGGCGGATTCGAGGTCGAGACGGCTGTGGACGGGCGCGAGGCGCTGGCGCGGCTCAAGAACCCCGATGCGCCGAAGATCGACGCAGTTCTCACCGACATGTGGATGCCGGAACTTGATGGCGAGGGGCTTGCGAAGGCAATCCACGCCGACGCAACGCTCGCGCACATGCCGGTACACGTCATAACCGCCGACGTCGAACTTCAGGAGACGTATGCAGAGAAGGGCTTTGACAGCATAATATTGAAACCCGTCACCCTCGGCACCCTCGGCCCCCTCCTCGCGGGTCTTGCAGAAAGGAATGGCTAGACATGCAGAGCTACACGTATTCAGTATTCTCCGCAGTCGCGATAGCGATTCACTTGATAATAAACTTCAAGTTGATTGTCGGACGAGGTGAGTCTACCGTGCGCGGCATGCGCTATCGCGGCTTTCTGTATGGAGTTCTCGCATACTATGTCACGGACGCGACATGGGGCGTGCTTGCCGGGCTTGGCTGGACGCGCGTCCTGTATGTGGAGACGGTGCTGTTCTTCCTCTCTCTTGTCGCCTTTGTCTTCATGTGGAGCCGCTTCGCCATCAACTACCTTGGCTTTGGCAAATGGGCGACGAGGACGCTAATGTGGTATGGGTATGCGCTTCTTGCGTTCAACCTCGCGGCGCTTGCCGTCAATCCGTTCTGCAACTGCTTCTACTACTTTGACGCACAGGGCGGCTATCTTACTGGATCGGCGCGAGACGTCGCCTTTGTCCTTCTCGTCGTCTTCGACGTGCTGATCGCCGCCTTCTCGCTCGCAAAGGCCATAGCCAGCAGAGATTCCGTCCGCAGGCGCAGCATGATGGTGCTACTCTCCTGCGTTACGATGGGTGTCGCCATCGTGCTGCAGGTCGTTTGGCCGCTGACGCCGTTTACCGCGCTTGGCTGCCTCATTGTCAACTGCTTCTTCCAGGTTTTCGTCATCCAGGACGAACAGGCGGAGAAGCATGCGGCAGAGCTTGAACAGGCACTTGAGCGCGCCCGCGCGGCCGAGAAGGCGAGAAGCCTGTTCTTCAGCATCGTTAGCCACGACATCAGGACGCCCCTCAACGCGATTCTCGGCTATTCTGAACTGCTGCAAAATGACGCCACGAGCCAGGCCGATAGGGGTGTGGCGCTGAAGTCCATCAGCGCAAGCGGCACGACGCTTTTGCAGCTCGTGAACGACGTCCTGGACCTTGCGAAGATTGACGCGGGCAAGATGACGCTTCAGCCAGAGCCGGTGCTGCTGAACCAGTTGACGGACGAGGTGTTCTCGTCATTCTGGAGGGCTGCGGACGAAAAGGGCATCAAGCTCGTAAACAATACGGAAGACGTGCCGACTGTCATGATAGACGGGCATCGCTTCCGGCAGGTTCTCTTCAACCTTATCGGGAACGCCGTTAAGTTCACCAAGCGAGGGTCTGTGACAGTTTCCGCGTCTTATGCGGGAGAGACTCTTGACGTTTCCGTGTCTGACACCGGCTGTGGCATAGCGGCTGACATGCTGACGCACATCCTCGATCCATTTGTCCAGGTGCAGGATCCAACCCATGCGGCCGACAGGGCCGGAGGAACAGGCCTTGGGCTTTCAATCTGCAAGCGTCTTGTAGATGCGATGGGCGGCGAGCTCTACGTTGAAAGCGAACTTGGCAAGGGCTCTACGTTCAGGGCGCGTATACCAGGGGTGCGTAAAGTTGAGAGTGGAGGAGTTGAGAGTGGAGGAGTTGAGAGTGGAGGAGTTGAGAGTGGAGGAGTGAAGGATTTGCCTTCACCCACTCACCCACTCACCCACTCACCCACTCACCCACTCACCCACTCATTCACTCCCAAGCATGTCCTTGTCGTTGACGACTCGCCTGTCAACCAAAAGGTTCTGTCGGCCTTTCTCAAGAAAGCGGGCATCGCATCTATCGACTTGGCGGGCGACGGCGCTGAGGCGCTCTCGAAGCTTGACTCGTCCGCAAAGGCGGGCAATCCGTATGATTTCGTGTTTTCCGACTTCTGGATGCCCAACATGAACGGTCTCGAATTTATCGAGAAGCTCCGCGCCGATTCGCGCTTCGGACATCTTCCCGCCATTGCCGTTACGGCAGACACGGAGTTCCACAAAGACTCCAGGTTCCGACTCTTCAACGGCGTCCTCCTCAAGCCGCTCACGTACGGCAAGCTGATGGAGGTGTTTAAAAAGTGATTACAAGACAATGCAGGACTATATATATTCCGTAATCGCCTTTCTGGCAATGGTGATCCACCTGATCACCAACTTCAAGGTGCTCATCGGGCGCGGCGACGTCACTGCGCGCGGCCTGCGCGAGTACCGCGGCTACCTGGCGGGCATATTCGCCTTTTACCTTGCGGACGCCGCGTGGGGCGTGCTCTCCGGTCTTGGCTGGACGAGAGTTCTCTATGCCGACACAGTGCTTTTCTTCGTCGCCATCGCGGTGTCCGTCCTGATGTGGTGCCATTTTGCCGCGGCTTACCTTGACATAGGCCGGTGGGCGGCGCGGATGATCTCCTGGTTTGGCTACGCGATACTGGCCCTCTTCATCGTGCTGCTCATAACCAACTGTTTCAACGGCTGCCTTTTCAGTTTCGATGCGGCCGGCAACTACATGCCCAATCCGCTCCGCAACCGGATATTCTTCCTGCTGGCGGCTTTGAACGTCGTAATGGCCTTTTTTGCACTGGTGAAGTCTCTTGCCAGCCGTGATTCGATGCGCCGCCGCAGTCTGATGGTGTTCCTCTTCTGCCTCACGATGGCGGTCGCAATTGTCTTTCAGATCGAATGGCCGCTCTGGCCGTACTATGCGCTCGGCTGTCTCATAAGCAACTGCTTCCTCCATGTCTTTGTCATCGAGGACGAGCGCGACGAGCTGCGCCGCGCCGTCATCGAGCGAGAGCAGACGGCGAAGCATGCGGCAGAGCTTGAACAGGCGCTTGAGCGCGCCCGCGCGGCCGAGAAGGCGCGGAGCATGTTCTTCAGCATCGTGAGCCACGACATAAGGACGCCCCTTAACGCGATCCTCGGCTATTCCGAGCTTCTACAGTTCGGCATCGATAGCGAAGCCGAGCGGGACGAGGCGATCAAGTCCATCCGCGTCAGCGGCACGACGCTTCTGCAGCTCGTGAACGACGTCCTGGACCTTGCGAAGATGGACGCAGGGGAACTGGCGCTACAGCCGGAACCGGTACGTCTCTCGCAGCTGACGGACGAGGTTTTCTCGTCCTTCAGGATGGCGGCGGCGGAGAAGGGGCTTGAGCTCGTAAACCAGACAGGTGGCGTGCCTATGGTTCTGTTGGACGGACATCGGT
>CACWJS010000099.1 GCA_902761275.1 uncultured bacterium
TCGAACCGTCGCATGGCCAGGAGGCATTCGCCTCCGCCAGCACCGCTTCTCCGCAATTGGCCTGTCGGCTTGCCGCGCCACCCGGGCACGAATGCGGGCCTGCGCCCGACACGAATGGACACGAAAAGTTAGGGGTCAGTACGCAGGGGTCAGGGGCCAGGAGTTGGAGAGCGGAATTGTTTTCTTTTCCCGTTCCCCATTCGTGTAGCCTGCGAGGCAGGCGTATTCGTGTGCGGCGAAGGCCGCATTCGTGTCGCGGGCATCAGACGCAGACCGAAGGTCGAGACGGCACGGAGACGACGTGCGAAGGACGCTTGGGTGAGTGGGTGAGTTGTGTGTGGGGGGAGTGGAGGAGTTGGCAAGCGGCCTTCAAGCAACGGCGGCTACGCGCCGTCTCACGCGGCCAAGCCGCGCGTCTGATGCGCCGCGTTTCGTGGTCGCGCGTCATTCGCCTGTCGCGAAGCGATCAGGTTGCCCGACGAACGAAGTGAGGAGCCTTGCGAAGCAAGGTCGCAAGAGGCCGAGCGCTAATTTGTCGGCACATATGGAACAGTATATGTGGAATCGAAGCGATGCCGACATGCCGAGCTTCCATGCATAAAAGTCTCGGCACACCCTTTTGCCACATACCGCCACCATTTATGCAACATTATTCACGTGGAAATGGTAAAATATTCGCATGTCGATGGTGGAGCGAACAAGGACCTGACGAAAGATCTGCAAGGAACGGCACAGTGAAACGCGGACTTGTACTTGAAGGCGGGGGATTGCGCGGGCTGTTTACGGCCGGCGTGCTGGACGTCTTCATGGAACACGGCGTGAAGTTCGACGGAATCATCGGCGTCTCGGCAGGCGCATGCTTTGGCTGCAACTACAAGAGCGGGCAAGTCGGGCGCGTGATACGCTACAATAAACGCTTCGCGCGCGATCCACGCTACTGCTCGTGGTCGTCTTTAGTTAAGACGGGCGATCTCTTCAACGCCGACTTCTGCTACCGAGAGCTTCCAATGGAGCTCGACGTTTTCGACGCCGCGGCGTATGCGGCGAATCCAATGGAGTTCCATATCGTCGCCACGGACTGCGCGACTGGCAAGCCGGAATACAGGCGGCTCGACAAGGCCGACGCGAGAGCGTTTGAGTGGATACGCGCCTCGGCCTCAATGCCGGTCGTCTCGAGGCCAGTCGCAATCGACGGCCGCGAGTATCTCGACGGCGGCCTTTCCGACGGGATTCCCCTTCGCTACTTCGAGTCGCTTGGCTACGACTTCAACGTCGTCATCACGACACGCCCGCACGGCTACAGAAAGTTCCCTTCGTGGAAACACCGCCTCGCAAAGCCGTTTCTCCGCCGCTACCCAGCTGTCTACAAAGCGCTCAAGACGCGGCACGAATGGTACAATGAGACGCTAAAGTATATCGACTCGCGCGTTGCAGACGGCGCAGCAATCCTGATCGCGCCCGACACATCACTCGACATTTCGCGCGTCTGCCACGACCCAGACCAGATGCAGCGCACCTACGAAATCGGCCGCAAAAAAGCCGAAGCCGTAATAAGCGACAACCATTTCTATAAAGGATAACACCTATGCTCACGCGTCGAACATTTGTAAAGAAGGCGTCGTTTGCGGCGGGAGCCGCAGCAGTGTCAGGTGTTGTCGGATGCTTTGACGAAAATACACACAAGGAGAAAACCATGGACATGAAGTTCAGCGAACTCATCGAGGCGCGCCGTAGCGTGCGAAAGTACGCCAAGTCGGAGATATCCAAAGACGAGATGACAAAGATCGTCGAAGAAGCGCTCAACGCCCCAAGCTGGAAAAATACAGAAACGACTCGATACTATGCGGCGATAGGCGACGACGTCAAGGCGAAGATTTGGAGCGACGCCCTTCCAGGGTTCAATGCCGCAAGCTCCGAGAACGCCGCCGCACTTGTCGCAGTGACCTTCGTTCCTGGCGAAAGCGGCTACATGGGCGACACACCCGCAAACGAACTTGGCGAGATGTGGGGCGCATACGACTGCGGCCTTGCGTCCTCCTACTTTATCCTCGCGGCGAAGAACCACGGATGGGACACGCTCATAATGGGCATACGCGACACAGCAAAGGTGAAGGCGATACTCAATATCCCAGAGAAAGAAATACTGACGTCCGTCATCGCGGTCGGAAAATCCGCCCAGCCGTATTTCAAGAATCCCCGTAAGCCCGTCGCCGAAGTGCTGAAGGTGGTATAATAGGCGACAACAGACACAGCAAAAAGGAGTGCGAACATGTCCTACACTTGGAACGTCAAGACGAAGGTTCTCTTCGGAGCCGGCAAACTCAAGGAACTTCACAAGGAAGCGCTCCCCGGCAAGAAGGCGCTCGTCGTAATCTCTAATGGAAAGTCGACGCGGCTAAACGGATCTCTCGCGACGCTTGAGGGCGAACTGAAACTCGCGGGCGTCGAATACGCCATATTCGACAAGATCGAGGCGAATCCGCTTGAGCCAACCGTGCAGGCAGGCGTCGAATTCGGACGCGAGCATGGCGCTGACTTCGTGATCGGTCTCGGCGGCGGAAGCGTGATGGACAGCGCAAAAGTCATTGCCGCGATGATTCCCCAGCAAGGCGGGCGCGTCTGGGACTACATGGGCACCGGCACTGGAGAGCACCGCCAGTTCAACGCTGCGCCGCTCCCGACCGTCGCCATCTCCACAAGCGCGGGAACTGGCTCCGAGGTGGACGGCGGCTCGGTGGTGACAAGCCCTGTGACGCACGAGAAGTCCGCGTTCTTCGGCCCCTGCCCCGTCCTCGCCGTCGTCGATCCGGCCTTGATGGTCACCGTGCCGCCGAAGTTCACCGCCTACCAGGGTTTTGACGCGCTCTTCCACTCCACGGAGGGTTTCATCTCCAACCGCTGCAACGAAATGTCGTCAATGGTTGAACGCGAGGCGATACGGCTCATCGCGAAGAGCCTGCCAACGGCCGTAGCCGACGGCACGAACCTCGCCGCGCGTACTGACGTCGCCTTCGCCAACACCCTGGGCGGATACTCTATGGAGACGTCGAGCTGCACAAGCGAGCACACGCTCGAACATGCGCTTTCCGGCGAGCACCAGGATCTCCCGCACGGAGCGGGGCTTATCATGATCTCGCTCGCCTACTACCGGCACTTGATCGGCAAGGGCGCATGCCCAGAGAAGTTCGTCGAGATGGCGAAGCTTATGGGCAAGGAAGACGCGACGAAGCCAGAGGACTTCCTTGACGCGCTCGCCGCTTTGCAGAAGGCCTGCGGAGTCGACAACCTCAAGATGAGCGACTACGGCATCACGCCCGATGAGTTCCCCGGCATGGCAAAGCTCTCGCGCACTGCCGTTGGCGTTCTCTTCGACTTCGATCCCATTCCGCTCTCCGATGACGACGTGATCAAGATCTTCACAGAATCGTACCGCTGAAACTCCCATGCTGGCGAACGAGCCGTATCCCGACACATATTTCGACTTCCCCGTCCGCGAATAATGCACAAAGGATTTGGAGGATTGGTCTTTAGCCACAAAGAACAGGAGAGGCAGGAGAGGTAAGAGAATTGGTTTTTAGCCACAAAGAACAGGAGATACAGGAGAGGTAAGATAAGTTATGAAAACCGATTTTGAAAAGTTCAGGAAATGGCGTCGCTTTCAAGCGGTATTCGCATGTGCGCTGATCCTCGCGCTTGTACTTGTTGCCATTTTGTCAACATCTTCAGATTTTGCCTACATCGGGCGTAGGGACGGCCTTCGGATTGTGGGCATTGTCAGTGCACTTGGCGTAATCATGAATATCATTGCACTTAACATCACGAAGAATCTACGCTGTCCACACTGCGGGAAGTCGCTCATGTCAAAGTGGATGGGACGCGATGCCGCAGGACGCAATTGTCTCAAGCAAATCATAAACCGCCAGCCAATTCAGTGCATTCATTGCGGTCAAGAGATTGACACAAATTAAAAATACATTCCTCAACTCAAGGTTAAGCATAGAGCACGATAAAAACATTGCAGCGAAAAGCATGAACTTCAAATACGGCAAGAAGGAGATGGAGTATCTCAAGTCGCGGGATAGGCGGCTCGGGGAGGTTATTGACCAAATCGGACACATCCGCTGGACGATCGAGCCCGATCTCTTCTCGGCCATCGTCCAAAACATCGTCTCGCAACAAATTTCCGGCAAGGCGGCGGAGTCGATTCTCGCAAGAGTAGGCGAACTGCTTGGGGAGATTACGCCGAAGTCCGTTGCAAAAACCGACATACAGGCCTTCCGCACTTGCGGCGTTTCGCAGCGCAAGGCGGAATACATCAAGGACTTCGCCGCCAAGTTTGTGTCGGGCAAACTAGACCTTGCCGCCGTCGCCAAGATGCCTGACGCTGAAGTAATCGCCACGCTCTCTTCCCTGCGCGGCATCGGCGTTTGGACGGCGGAAATGCTCTTGCTCTTCACGTTGCAACGCCCAGATGTCCTTAGCTTTGGCGACCTCGGAATCCATCGCGGGATGCGAATGGTCTATCGCCATCGCAAGATCACGAAGAAACTTTTCGAGAAATACCGCCGCCGTCTCTCGCCTTGCGGCAGCATTGCAAGTCTCTATTTCTGGATGGTCGCCGGCGGTGCCATACCAGATCTCACCGACCCAGCAGGCGGAACACAGAAATGAACGAAGAACACGAAAAACTAATCGGCCGCGAGTTTCGGCATTTTAAGGGTAACCTCTATCGCCTCGAGGGATTCGCGAAGGATTCCGAGACACTGGAAGAGATGGTTGTCTATCGCGCATTATATGGAGAACACGGTCTATGGGTGCGTCCAGCAAAGATGTTCTTCGAGACAATCGAACGCGACGGCAAGCGCATGAAAAGGTTTGAACTTTTAGAAGGACCTAACGCGGAGAAAGCGCAGTGAGCGACACCTTTGGAGAATACTCTTGGGCTGTCAGGACGTATGAGTGCGGCCCTAACGGCGCAGCTACGATGGCCTCCGTCTGCAACTGGCTACAGGAGGCGGCAAGTCTTAACGCCGAGGCACTGTCCTTTTCGAAGTCCAACTTCGAGTCTGCCGGCGAGAACATCTCATGGGTGCTTACGCGCCTCAAGGTGAAGATGTCGCGATTCCCGAAGTGGGGCGAAACAGTCTCGATACTAACGTTTCCGCGCGGCGGACGGCGGATTGTCGCGTGGCGTGATTTCGTCTTGTCGGGCGCGAACGGCGAGGAACTCGGACGTGCAACCAGCGAATGGATGCTCATAGACCTTTCATCCCGCAAGGTAGTCGCTATTCCCGAAGCCGTGTTTGCGGCGGCGAACACGGTCAGAAAACCTGTTTTCGGCGACGAGCCGCTACCGAAGCTACGCTGGGAATGTAGCGTTGCGTCCCCTGACGCACTCGTCTTCCGCGCACGACGCGGCGACATCGACTTGAACGGGCATGTCAACAACGTCCATTATGTCGAATGGCTGATGGAAGGACGCCCAGATTCGGCTGGCCCGTGCCATGAACTCGAAATCGTGTTCAAGTCAGAGACGCTTGCAGGCGAGGAGGTGCGCGTTGAATCCGTCGAGACGGAACCAGAGGTCTTCGTTCACCGCGTATACTCTCCAGACGGTCGCGACCACGTCTTGGCAAGGACTGCACGATAGTCATAGTACCGCATCCAGGCATTAAGCGGGAAAATTTGATATAATGCCGTTCATAGGAAACCGAAGACTGGCGTTGTCCACACTGCAAGTTGCCGAAAGAAAAATCCTCCCGCGCATAGGTAGATAAATCTTCGCAGAAGACAGAAAATGGCAAGATGAGGACTAAGCGATGAAAACCAATTATATCATGATCGACATGGAGAATGTCGTACCTGATAATTTAGAACTTCTTGACCAGGATTGGGTTAAGGTACTTTTGTTTGTCGGAAAGAATCAGACCAAACTGCCTATTTCCATAGTCAAGGCCGTCCAACGTCTTGGTTCTCGCGCGCAATATGTCCAAATGTCAGGCACTGGTCATAATGCGCTTGATTTCCACATCGCATTCTATATCGGGCGGATTGCCGCGACAGACAAGGATGCCTATTTCCATATAATCTCAAATGATACGGGGTTCGACCCTCTTATTGCCCACCTGAAGCAAGAACATGTACTTGCCGACCGCGTGACAAAGATAGAGGAAATCCCTGCTCTGATTCGGGTAAGAATTGACTCAAAACCATTCTCTGAAAGAATATCTTTTGCCAAAGAGCGACTGTTGAAACCCAACGCCCCTCGGCCTCGAACACGCAAGACGCTCACCAGTCATATCGCAGCGATGTTTCTCAAAGCTCTTTCTGATGCAGACATTTCCGACATTGTCGATGGGCTCTTTAAAGACGGTTGCATCCGCGAAAACGGAAAACGTCTCGTCTATTCAGATGAGTCGCCTTGAATACATAGTCTCGGTTTTCTCCGTCAGCAACGGCCCGATGTAACACCAACCACCAAGGAGACTTGAACAATGACGACATGCAAACTGGTAATGCCCGGCGACATGAACCACTATGGGTTTCTCTTCGGCGGGAAAATGCTTATGTGGGTGGACGAGGTTGCGTGGCTCTCGGTCAGCGAAGATTATCCTACCCTCCACTTCGTCACGGTTGGCATGAGCGAGGTGAAATTCAAGAAAAGCGTCCACCCAAAATCCGTGCTACGCTTCGAGACGCGGCGGCAAGCGACAGGCCGGACATCAGTCACGTATCATGTCGACGTGTTCTGCCGTCAGATTGAATCACGCGACGAGGAAATCGTCTTCTCCACCGACATCACCTTCGTCTGCGTCGATAACAACGGCGTCAAGACACCGATCAAGCCATGATGTCAATCGTCCTTCTTCGCCCTGAAATCCCACATAACACGGGGGCGATAGGTCGGCTCTGTGTAGGGCTGGGAGTGCCGCTTCATCTCGTGAGACCTCTTGGCTTTGCTCTCGATGACCGCTACATCGCCCGCGCAGGTCTCGACTACTGGCCGCATCTCGATGTGACAATTCACGACACCTGGGAAGAGTATCTTGCGGCGGCAAAGCCAAAGCGTCTCTTCTTTCTATCAACGCATGGAGAGAAATCACTTTACGAGTGCAGCTTTTCCGAAGGCGACGCGCTTGTGTTTGGCAACGAATCGTCGGGGCTACCAAAGGATTTCTACGACCGCTATAAAGAATCGCTTTTCAAGATACCGATGCCCGGCGAACATGCGCGAAGCATCAACCTTGCAAACGCCGTCTCCATCGCAGCATACGAATGCTATAGGCAACTGGCAGGATGAGAATAGGTTTTAGCCACAAAGAACAGGAGATACAGGAGAAGTAGGAGAATTTGTTTTTAGCCACAAAGAACAGGAGATTCAGGAGAGGTAGGAGAATTGGTTTTTAGCCACAAAGCACAGGAGAGGCAGGAGAGGTAGGAGAATTGGTTTTTAGCCACAAAGCACAGGAGAGACAGGAGATTTGGAGGATTGGTTTTTAGCCACAAAGAACAGGAGAGACAGGAGAAGTAAGATAAGGAAGGAACTATAAGTCACATGAAATCAAATGACCTAGTTTTAGAAAAAGACTGGAAATTGTTTCGCAAGCGACTTCCTGAATGGCAAAAGCGTCACATGCAGTCGCTTCTCGACGAGTATGCCGCAATAATTGCAGGCGATGGTGACGCTGCGGCGAAGTTCTGGGAGCTGGAGGAACGGTTGAAGAAGGATGTTAGACACGTCGGAGTCCAGGCGGAAATGAGCCGCTCAAGAATGGTACTCAACTTGATGTGTCTTCTTCACGAGAAAGCCATCAAAATGTCAGACCTTGACGGCTTCAGCGACGAAGTGAAAGCAGCCATGCCGCCGTCATTTACCGTAGACTAGACTACCAATGCTGAAAGAATTGAAAAACGGGATAGCCATGACAGACAAGCAAATACAACACACGCTTGAAGTGTATCACCGCAAGGCGATGCGCGAGCCGACAAAACGGTTACGTGCGGCCATTGAACAGGCGTCGAAGAAGCGTTGCTGGTACAATGGGTGGAAGCACGAAGGACAGCTTGCGGATTATGGAATTCTTCACGAGCCTATGCGGGAATTCCTTTCCGCAGCCCGTTTTGGCGACATTTGCGCGATGTGCGAATTTCTCATGGCGAAGGCAAATGCACAGATCGAGAAATCAGATGACGAAGGCGACTGCGCAAACCAGGCTCGCTATTGGATGGAAAAGCTGTTGAAGGCAATTATGAAATGCGATGGTAATATTGCCGAGAAAACAGCATGGCTGGAAGACTTCCAGAAGCATGATCGTTATTTTCTCGCCGATTACGCAAAAACCATGTTAAACAAGCGTAATGCGCTGTCGCAGGAGGATTGGTCTCGGCTGGCAGACATGAAGATCGAGAAGTTCAAAAATTCGCCCAAAGTGGAGAACGATGGCAGAAGCGACGAAGACATCCTCTCCTGGTTGGACGACAAGGAAGCAGTCGAAGAGATCGAAGCCGCGTTGCGAAATGCAGGACGCTCGGACGAGATAGTGGATTTCAGAAAGTCCATTCTTGAGCGATTCGGTACTGCCGAGGATATTGCGGAAGCCCTTCTCGCCGATGGGCGGGCTCAAGAGGCGGAGTCGTGGTTTGCAAAAGCCATTGAGCAGGATCCGACATCGACATCGGCGAGGGCACGGTTGCGCGAATTCGCTCTTGCGCGCGGCGACATGCCGACGGTAGCGGCATATGACGCAGAGTCGTTTTTGACAATCCCACAATTGAGGCATACGATCAGTTGATGGCCATATGCACTGTTATAGGTCTCGCGGACGCTGTTCGCGCGGCGAGCTTCCGCTCATTGGAAAGCGGCATTCGTCCTGATTTCAGCGAAACAAAGACAGATGACTGGCCGTTGCCGATTGTGGCTTTGCGCCGCCATTTGGTTGAAGCGCCAGACAAGAACTTCAGGTTGCTATCTGAATTATCTTGGCGCGAACATTGCCCAAAAGAGGCATTGTCGTTTTACAAGCGCGAACTGGAACAGCGCAAGAAAGCTGGCTGCAAGCAAGTTTGGGATTCTGATTGGCTGATGGCCGATCGCATTGCGCCGATATGGCATGAGGAGGCAATGGCCATTTGGGAAAGCATTATTCAGAATAGCAAGGATGCATATCAAGGCGACTACGACAACATAGTCCGGGCGCTAAAGTGCATGAAACCAATTCTTTTCATCACGGGGAGGGCAAAAGAGTTCCAGACCAGAGTTCGGAGCATGATTGAAAACAACAAACGCCGACGAAATCTGGTAGAGGCTCTTGAACAACTTTAACCTATTGCCACCTTGCAAATAGCAACTGCATGTGATACAATATGCACAGTTTAAATGAGCATATTGGAGCAAACAGATGAATGCCACAATGCTTGACTTCAGAAGGCGTATGCCCGAAATCCAAGGCGCAATCTCTCGGCGCGAGCGCGTCACAGTCTCTTCACACGGACGGCCATGGGCCGTAATGGTCGCATGGGAAGACGCGAAGCCGGTTGCACCGTCCGCAAGGGATTGCGCAGCTGCCGGAATGTGGGCAGACCGCGACGACCTTACGTCGCCGGCCGACTACGTCCGCAACCTCCGTACACGGCGGAGGTTTGCATGATCTTCGACACCGATGTGATGATATGGGCTTTTCGCGGCAACGGAAAGGCACTTGATGCGATAGACGAGGCGACGACTCGCTCCATTTCATCTGTCACTTACATGGAGCTTCTGCAAGGCGTCAGGAACAAGACGGAAATGCTTTC
>CACWJS010000100.1 GCA_902761275.1 uncultured bacterium
TTCCGAACACGGAAGTCAAGGGCTCCATCGCCGAGGGTAGTGCGTCTCCCGGACGTGCGAGAGTAGGACGTCGCCAGCTTTTTTTATGCCTACAGGGTCTGACCTTTTTGCCACGCTATCTAAGGCCGTTTACATTTATTGAACGTTTTGAGTGAGGTGCGCATTATATATGTTGGAAGCGACGTGCACAATGAAAGGAGCCCAGTGAACAAAACTATCATTGCCGCGCTTGCGGTCTCGGCAGTCTGGACGGCGTTGGCCGGCATCGACATCAACCTTGACCTCAAGGTAAAGCCGATCAAGGACATGAGCAAGACCGCCAACGGCATTGCCATGGGCGTTAATGGCGCGATGGAGGCCTGGCTCTCCCATGTCGACGGCAATGACGACATCCTCTTCGTCTCAAACAGGGTCGAGACCGCGCGGATATTCCGCGAGGCAGGGCTCAGGGTGATGCGCCTCCAGGGCATGAACGACTGGTTCAACAAACGCGACAAGCGCACCAAGGACGGCAAATACCCGCTCACCAACCCAAAGGCTGCCTTCGACTTCTACAAGGCAAACGGCATTAAGGTGTTTGTCTGCTTGGAATGCCCCGACCAGGCTGCTGTCGCCAACAACATCGAAATCATCAAGTGGATCGTCGACAACGGCTACAAGGACCAGGTCGTCGGCATCGAGATGGGTAACGAGACCTATTCCAACCGTGACTACTACAAGCGCGCCGAGTTCTGGCCGCAGGTCATCGACGGTGCGCACAAAATCTGGCCCAAGTTGTCGTTCGGCATCGTCATCGGCGAGTATATGGAGAACGACCCAGACATTGCCCAGATTGCCGCGCGCATGAAGTCCAACGAGTCTCTCCACCACGGCTGGACCTATGACACTGGCTATTTCAGCGCCGGCGAGCTCAACCGCAACACCGCGCGGTTCGTGGAGGCGATGGCCAAGCACCTCGACAAGATTGACCACATCATCTACCACGGTTACGGCGCGGACACGCCGTACAGCTGCTCTTACTACGGCTTCCAGCGCTTCCGCAACTTCATCGAGGCGTATCCGCAGCTCAAGGGCAAGAACTACTGGCTAACCGAGGTGCGTCTCCGCTCCGACGAGGACAACCGCTGCCAGCGCATCTTCCGCGAGACGCTGCTGTGGTCGCACTACGCGCTGATGGCGCTCTGCCAGCCCGAGACCGACGCGCTTCTCCAGCACCAGGCGAGTTCGCTCTCTGGCACCATCTACCAGTCGACCGGCAAGTCGTGGGCGGTTCAGTGGATGGACGGCGCGAGTTGGGGCGGGCGCGAGATTCCCGATCATGCCTCCCCCTACGACATGCCGCGGCTTGAGGTTGGCTCGATGGGAGTCCTCTACCGCCTGTTCACCGAGGCGATCATGGATCATCCCAAGTTCCTCGCCCACGGCACCTCGAAGGTCCGGGACGCCGAGGACACGTTCTTCACCTCTGCGCGTGTGACCGACCAAGTCTACAAGCATCGCCGCGCGATAATCGAAGGGACGCCAAAGGACAAGGCGCCGAAGGTCGAGGGCGAGGTCGAGTGGGTGGCTGCGCACGGCTCTGGCGAGCTTTGCCTCATGATGGTCAACACCAAGGGGACGCCTGAGACGTTCAAGGTGACGGTCAAGGACAAGCGGTTCTACGCGCCGGTCTACCGCACGCTAAGCTGCCCCGAGCAGTTCCTCGACTGCCGTGCCATCCCCGGCGACGGCCCGGTCTGGCGCCAGACAAGCTGGGAAGATACGCAGTTTGGCGTTTCGCACATCCCGATGGAGGCGTATGCCAAAATCAATCCGAAGTGCGACGTGCTGACGGTGACGATCGCGCCGAACACCGTGCAGACGGTTACGGTTCCGCTTGCCGACCCGCCCAAGCCCGGGAAGTGATGAGCGGCATTGTTTAGGTTGGAGATGGAGATATACGAAGAGATACGTGTTGATCGCGAAATGGGCGCACGACGCCTGGTGGCGGAGTATCGTCCGCGCCTGGAGACTGCCGCCCGTCTTCTTTGCGGTGATGCCCATAAAGCCGAGGATCTTGTCTTCCGCGCTTTTGAACGCGCCATCTCCCGAATTGACGAATTCCGTCCGACGGGTTCGTTCTACTACTGGATCTATACGATTCTCCTCAATTTGCACCGAATGGACGTCCGCAAGCCGTCGGCAAGGAATGAAGTTGTCGTCGCGCAAGAGTCTATGCCCGAGGTTGAAGACGAGTCGGCACGCAATCCTTTCGAGGCGTTTACTTTTCGCGGAAGCGCCGAGGCGGTTCGCACGGCGGTAAACAAATTGCCAGAGAACTATCGGGAAGTCGTAGTTCTCCGCTACTTCGAGGAACTCACGACGCCGGAAATCGCCAAGATAACGGGTCTCCCAGAAGGAACTGTCCGCAGCCGCCTGCATTATGCGAAAGATGCGCTTTATGCAATGCTCCACGACACGGAGCTTTCGCCTGATTTCACTGAACGGCTCATTCGTGCGACGCGTCCGCAAAAGTTCTGGCTCTTCAGGCGCAGTTGGATTGCTGGGATCGTCCTGTTGCTTTCGCTCGTCACGATTGCAGCTGGAACTGCGGCCGTGCTCAAGTCCGGCGAAGCACCGTCCGTTGCCGCCGGCGCGGTCGTAGTTTCTGGCGGAGACGGCCTTTGGCGTATGGTTGGCGGCGGATCGACATTCTCCCCCGAGGCCGATGAAATCGACAAGGCGATCGAGCGCGGGCTTCAGTTCCTTGTCTCAAAACAGCGCCCCGACGGGTCGTTCAGTGAAAATTACGGCGATTCCGCCGCGATTCCGGCACTTGTGGGCATGGCGTTTCTGTCGAAAGGCCATTTGCCGGGAAGCGAGCCCTTCGGTGAGACGATAGATCGTTGCTTGGACTATGTCCTTGACTGTGCGGACATGCGTCCGAACGCGCCATTCAAGGGCTACATGGGGCAGAAGGGCAACGGGCGCATGTACGCCCATTCGATTGCGACGCTGTTCCTGTCCGAAGTCAGCGGAATGGTCGACCGCAACCGGCAGGCACGCATCGACGAAACGTTGCCTCACGCAGTGAAGGTGATTCTCGACGCGCAGAACAGGCGCAAGAACAACCCAGCCCATCTTGGCGGCTGGCGCTACACGCCGGATGCAGGCGACAGCGATCTTTCGTGCAGCGGATGGGCGCTGATGGCGCTTCGCAGCGCGCGGCTCAACGGCGCGGTTCTTCCAGACGACGCAATAGAGAAGGCGGTGCTGTACATCAAGCGCTCGCAACGCGCGAGCGACGGCGCGTTCAGCTATCAGGGCAACAACGGGCAGTATGCCGAGACGCTGACGGGCGCGGCGATACTGTGTCTTGAACTTTGCGGACGCCACCTTGACCCCGACGCGCTCAAGGGCGCGCAGTTCGTCCGAAAGACCTACCGGCGGTCGCTCGCCGGTGGCGGCAATGCCTACTATGGGCTCTACTATACGGCCCAGGGGCTTTTTCAGCTCGGTGGCGAGCAATGGCGCGAGTTTGAATCGTGGATGTACGAGACCTATATGAAGAAGCAGCAGCCCGACGGCAGCTGGAACGGCGAGAACGGGTCGGTCTACTGCACGTCAATGGCGGTGCTCGCCTTCGCGGTGCCGTATCGAATGCTGCCGATCTACCAGCGCGACGAAACAGTCGACGTTAACGAAAAAGGAGAGGAAACGGGAAAATGAACGCTAAACTCAACGAGGGAGACGTGAAGCGCGTCGAAATGCTGCACGCGAAATGCGCCGAAATGAAAAAGGAACTTGCGAAGCGCGTCGTGGGTCAGGACGAGATGGTCGACCAGGTGCTTACGGCGGTGTTTGCGCGCGGTCATGCGCTGCTGACGGGCGTACCGGGGCTTGCGAAGACGCTGCTCGTCCGCACTCTCGCGGAAGTCATGGACCTCGGGTTCAAGCGCGTCCAGTTCACGCCAGACCTGATGCCTGCCGACATCACCGGCACCGAAGTGCTGGATGAAGACCGCGTTACGGGCAAGCATGTGTTTCGCTTCGTGAAAGGGCCTGTCTTCACGAATCTTCTTCTTGCGGACGAAATCAACCGCACGCCGCCAAAGACCCAGGCCGCGCTCCTTGAGGCGATGCAGGAACACAGCGTCACCGTCGGCGGCGAGACCTATCAGCTGGCTGAGCCGTTCTTCGTCCTCGCAACGCAGAATCCGATTGAGCAGGAGGGCACGTATCCTCTTCCCGAGGCGCAGCTCGACCGTTTCTTCTTCAACATCAAGGTAGACTATCCTTCGCGCGGCGAGGAGTGCGAGATCATCCACCAGACGACGGGCGAGGAAGATTCCGTCCCTGCAAAAGTCCTCTCGGCTGCGGAGATCCTCGAACTCCAGTCGGTTGTGCGTCGCGTTCCTGCGGCAGACCACGTAGTCGAATACGCCGCCGATTTCGTGCGCGCGACACGCCCGAAGACGCCCGAGGCGCCGGAGTTCGTGAAGGAGCTTGTAAGCTGGGGCGCAGGTCCGCGCGCGGGCATGGCCCTCGTCACGGCGGCGAAGTCGCGCGCCGTTCTGCAAGGGCGCGCCTATGCGACGACCGCCGACGTCAAGTGGGCGGCTCTGCCGGTGATGAGGCATCGCATAGCAACGACTTTCAACGCCGAAGCCGCAGGCGTCACTACGGATGACGTCGTCATGCGCCTGCTCGACCACGTGCAGAGCCACGAGGAACTTGACGTCTGACGCGGTTGGGCGTGCGAAAATGGCGTTGCCGGGATATATGAGATGGCTGCCGGATGCGGCGCTGAAGAAACTCGGGAGAATCGAGTTTCTCGCGCACGGCACCGTCGATGGATTTATCGCCGGCCGCCACAAGAGCGCGCGCAAAGGCGCCAGCGCCGAGTTCGCCGAACATAGAGCTTATGTAGCCGGAGACGACCTCCGAAATCTCGACTGGAAACTAGTCGCGCGTCGCCAGCGGCTCTATGTCAAGCAGTATGTCGACGAGACGAACCTGCGGGCGACCGTCGTCCTCGACGCTTCTGGCTCGATGGCCTACAGCGGACGCTCGGCGGCGAACCGACTTTCGAAGTTAGAGTACGGGCAGTACATCGCCGCCTCGCTTGCGTATCTTCTCGTCAACCAGCAGGACGCCGTTGGCTTCGTTTCGTATGACACGGAGATACGCGATTTCATTCCCGCGAAGGCCGAGCCGTCGCAGGTGCGCTGCATCCTTGAGCGGCTCGACGCGCTGAAGCCAGGCGGCGAGACAGACATGGCCGGCGTGCTCCATGAAGTCGCCGAGCGCATCCCGCGAAGAAGCGTCGTCTTTCTTGTCAGCGACTTCTTTTCGGATGCGCAGTCGCTTTTGAAGGCGCTCCACCATCTGCGCTTCCGGTACCACGAGGTCATTGCGATTCAGGTCTGCGACCACGATGAACTCACTTTTCCGTTCGAGCGCGTGAGCCGTTTCGAGGACCTTGAGACGTCGCAGACATTCGACGTGGACTCGCGCGCGCTGAGAGCCGACTACCTCGCGCGACTCAACGCCCATTTCAACGAGCTTGCGCGCGGTTGCGGCGAAATGCGCATCACGCACGAGCGAGCCGACACATCGCGACCTTTCCACGAGGCGCTCTCTGACATCCTTGTGCGCTATCGCCGCACGGCGGGAGGCGGAAGATGATGTCGTTCTTCTCCCCCTGGATGCTCCTTGGACTCGTCGCGGCTGCTGCCCCGATCATCCTGCATCTTCTGAGAAAGCGCACCGCAGAGCGCATACTGTGGGGTGCGTGGATGTTTCTCGCCGACTCGTTGAGGCTCAAGCGGCGCAAGCTGATGCTCGAGGACATCGTGCTTCTCGTGCTCCGGACGCTGACGCTTGCCTTCGCCGCTCTCGCGTTCGCCCGCCCGTTCCTCCCCGAGCTGCACTTTTTCGATGGTGCGGGAATGGACAAGGACGTGGTTCTTGTCATAGATGCGTCGGCTTCGATGAAGCTTCGCGATTCCTCGGGAACGACCGCGTTCGCAAAGGCGCTTGAAGAGGCGAGGTCATTAGTCAAGGAGTCGCCGAAGGGCACGGCGTTCGGCATTGTCATAGGCGAGGGCACCCCTGGTATTCTTACGCCTTCGCCCATCTCCTCAAAGCGCGAAGTCCTCGAGATGCTCGACAAGCTCGAACCCGGCGACGACGCGATGGATGCGCCGCGTTCGCTGGCCGCGGCGGGCGAGGTTCTTGCGGGAGGCAACAATCCCGCGAAGGAAGTTGTCATCTTCGGAGATGGCCAGGCCTATGGCTGGCGCTGCGACGACGAAGCGGAGTGGAAGCGCGTCGAGCGCATCTATGCGCGTTTTCCGCGCCGTCCGCCCGTCGTGTGGAGGGCTTTTGAGCGCCCCTCGGACGTCAAGAACGCCGCCATCGTCGCCGTAGCGCCGAGTCGCCGCATAATCGGGACGGACAGGCCGGCGATGTTTTCCGTCACTGTCATAAATGCTGGGTCCGTGCCGTTTTCCCCTGGCGACGCGGTGATGCGGGTGGATGGCGTCGAGACGGCGCGCGCACCGGTCGGTCAGATACTCCCCGGGCTTTCGCGCACATTCGAGTTTTCGCACGGCTTCTCGAAAGCCGGGCACCACGACGTCGTGACGTCGCTGACAGCCGACGACGACATCGCGTCGGATTCCGTTGTATCCAACTCTGTCGAGATCGTCGATTCTCTTGATGTCCTGCTGGTCAACGGAAGGCCATCGGAACAAGGGTTCGACCGCCCGACGGCGTTTCTCGAAGCGGCGTTGCGGCCGGAACTGAAGGGCACGAACGCAGTTTTCCTCGTCAAGCCGAAGACTGTTCGCGCAACCGAGTTGGAGGAGTCGCGGGTTTTTTCCGGGGTCGAGGCCGTGGCGCTTTGCGACGTTCCCTTTCTCTCGTCCCGGGCGACGCAGAATCTGGCAAGGTGGGTGAACAACGGAGGCGGTCTTGTCGTCGTGCCCGGGGCGCGCGCGCAGACCTCGTTCTACACTAACGGGCTATTTACCGTCGCCTGGACGAACTGGAACGCAAGTCTCTCGGATGTCACTTTCTCCCACGCTCCGGTCGTTAGCCGCGTGGAGTTCGACGAGTCGCGCCTGACGAATGGAGTCGACGTTGTCTCGCGCTTCTCGGACGGTGCCGCTGCCGTCGTAACCGCGCCGTCCGGAAAGGGACGCATCGCGATCTCCGCAATGCCGTTCGACCTGAAGAGCACGACGTTCCCGGCAAGGCCGGACTTCGTGCCTTTTGTCCATGAACTCGTCTATTCGGTCGCGGCAACGAATTCAGTCCACGAGTTCTGCGATACGCGCTGGCGCGCACGGGAAGGTGATGTTTCCCCGCTGACTCAGGAAGAGGCCGACGCCCTTGCGGTCTCAATCGATCTTGGCTTTGCGCGCAGTCTCGACGACTTGATGGCCGCCGTCGTCGGTCGCAGTTTTGGCGTCGAGATTTGGCGGCCGTTTGCCGTTCTCGCACTTATCCTGCTTCTCGCGGAGATTCTCTTCTGTCGGCGGCTCGACGGAGAGCGCGGAGGACGTGTGCCTTCTCGCGTGCGCAACGTCCTCCGGGCGATTGCGGTTCTCTCGCTTTTGTGGATGCTCGCGCACTTGTCGTGGACCCATGATGTGACCCGCAGTCTTCACCGCCGCGTGGCCGTTATCCTTGACCGCTCGCTTTCTATGCAACGCGCGGACGGCGCGCCGGGAGACACTGGCGCTGACGACGGGGCGCGGTTAACCCGCCTTTCCGTCGCGACGAACTGCGTGGCGCAGGTCGAATCGATGCTTGGCTCAAGGTATGACGTCGAGCCGTATGAGTTCGGCGGACGGACTACGGACTTTTCGTCCGCGCTTGAACTTGTGCTTGAGCGGATTCCGTCCGAGGAACTTGCAGGCGTGGTCTTTGTGACAGACGGGCGTGATACGACTGGCGTCGCGCCAGAGGCGGCGGCCCGGCGTTTTGCGCGTCTTGGAGCAAAGGTCTGCACCATCGTCGTCGGCGACACGACGAACAGGGCGGACGTTGCGATCGAGTCTGTGCACGCAAGTTCCAACGTCTTTCTTGGCGACAAGGTTCGTCTTGTGGCTCATGTCCGCGCGGATGGCTTCAAGGGGCGGCGTATTGCCGTGAAACTGACAGAGGGTGAAACGGCGCTCGACCGTCAGGAATTCGACGTGGATACAGATTCCTGGTCGAAGGACGTTCGATTCGTCCACGATCCAGGAGAGAAGGGCGTCAAGGGCTATCGCGTCGTGATCGAGCCGCAGGAAGGGGATTTCGAGCCAAGGAACGACGAATGGCCGTTTGAAGTTTCGGTTTCGGACGATCGCACGAACGTCCTCGTCGCAGACAGGCGGCCTCGCTGGGAGTTCCGATACCTGCGCAACCTCTTCTTCGGGCGCGATAAGTCCGTGCATCTCCAGTACGTGCTAGTCGAGCCGGACCGGCTGGCCGGAGGCGAAGGGGCCTCTACACGTCCTGCTGACGCGACGCGTCCCTTTGGCGAGGCCGAGGCGGGAGCGCTTCCAAAGACTCGCGACGACTGGCGCAAGTTCGATGTCATTGTTCTCGGCGACCTCGGGCGCGATGTGCTGACCGACGAGGTCTGCGCGGACATTCGTTACTGCGTCGAAGAGCGTGGTGCTCTGCTCGTCCTGACTGCTGGCGAGGAAAACATGCCGTACGATTTTACCTCGGGCCCGATGGCGGATCTTCTTCCTGTCGCCGTGACGAACGAGATTGGAAGCGTCGTCGCCCGTTGGCGCACGGTGAAAACTCCGTTTGCCCTTACGCCGTCCGGGCGCGGGCATCCGGCGGCAGCCGTCGCCGCGTCGTCTTCAGAGAATGAACGCATCTGGAATTCCCTGCCGCCGGCGCGTGGACGCGTTGAGGGCGTGGCCGTAAAGCCCGGTGCAGAGGTGTTGATTTTCGCAGGAGACTCGACGGCTCTTGTCTCTCCGCTTATGACCGTGCGCGAGACGGGACGAGGGAAGGTCGTTTTCTTCTCGACAGACGAAACATGGCATTTGCGCTACCGCATGGGCGATACCTACCATCATCGTTTCTGGGGTGGCGTGCTTCGCTGGGGCTCGGGCGAGAAACTGCGCGACGGCAATATGCACGCGCGTGCCGGAACTGACGCGCTCCGCTATCTCCCTGGGGAGCCGGTGAAGCTGCTTGCGCGCTTTTCCGACAAGGACTTCCTGCCGATAACGTCGACGCAGGCGAAGGCCGAGGTGAAGCTCCCCGACGGCACGCTTCGCACGGTCGACCTTCTGAAGCGTTCCGGCGCAAACGGCTTCTATGAGGCCGTGTTCGACGCAACGGCGCGTGAGGGCGACTACGAAGTCACGATCAACGCACCCGAGGTGGAGCAGGTGCTCGGGAGCGAATGGCCGAAGCCGCTCGTCACGCGATTTGCCGTGGATGAGGGCGTCGCGCCAGTCGAATACGCGCATCCCTCGGCCGACATCGCCTTGCCGAAGGAAATGGCACGTCTCACGGGAGGCGCGGTGTTTGCGGCGCAGGACGACTTTGCTCCCCTCGCCGACGGCTTTGGCGCAGGGCGTAGCGAGATAACCGAACACGTCGAGGACGCCATCTGGAACCATCCGCTCGTGTTCGTCCTGCTGGCGTTGTCGCTTGTCTTGGTCTGGATTCTCCGAAAGAGAAGGGGGCTTGCATGATTGGAATGCCGGAATCGGTCAAGGCCATTCTCGACGCGTCCATTCGGCGCGATCTATCTTCTTCGCGGCATTGCGGCAACGCTTTCCGTGGCGATTGCCGCGGCGCTCGCGGTGATGGCAGTCGACGCATGCTTTACACTCTTCTCTGATGCGGCGCGCTGGCTTCTCTCGTCGCTCCTGTATGTCTGCATACTTCTCGCTGGCTATCTTTCGCTCGTGCGTCCTTTGACGCGGCGGCTCGACGCGCGGCGCATGGCGAAGATCCTTGATGCACGTCATCCCGAGAACGAGGAATGCCTGACGACGCTCGTAGAACTCGTGGAGACGGCGGAGAAAAATTCGGGGCGGGCCAATTTCTCCGCTGCCTTGCTCGGGCTCCTTTCCGAGAAGGCCGAGCAAGCCGCCCGGTCTGTCGACGCCGAGCGCGAGTTCACGTCGCGGACGATCGTCCGCAGACTTAAGGCGCTTCTCGTAATCGTGGCGCTGCTCGCTCTTTCCTTTGCAATCGTTCCGCATCTGGCCGGTCGGCTTTTCGTGCGGGCGGTGGCGCCGTGGGCGGACGTAGGGAATCTCTATTCAGGCGACATCACCGTGAAGCCGGGCGACGTTGCCGTTCTCGGAGGAATGGTCGTGCGCATCGAGGCGACGGTCGCCGAGGGTCTTCCCTATGCGCCGAGCATCCGCATCTCGCGCAAGGGTGCGCTGGGCTGGGGCGAAGAATACGTTGAGCCAATGGCCGGCGGAGTCTACGAGGCGACGGCCGATCTCGCAGAGCCCGAATGGAGGTACCGCGTGTGCGCGGGGCCAGCAGTCTCCCGCTATTATACGGTGCGTGTCTGCGAAATGCCGAAGTACGAGTCTTTCTCGGCGCGGATCGACTATCCGGACTACACCGGCTTCTCGCCAAGCGTCGTCTCGAACGACGAGGTTTCGACGCTGGAGGCGGTCGATGGGTCGCGCGTATCTTTCTCTCTTGACGTCGGAAACCGTGCGGTGAATGCCAAGCTGCTCGTGAACGGCCGCGCGGCAAGTAGCCATGAAATGGTTTCGAACCTTGTGGCAAACTGGACGCTTAACCTCGTAAGCCCGGAGGGTTTTGCCGCTCCACGGCGCGGCGGGCTCATCAAGAGCTTCCTCGACGCGCCACCTACTGTGGTCATCGAAGAGCCGGCTGTGAAGTCGCTTTGCCTCGCGCCGCACGCGAAGTTTCCGATTGTGTTCTCTGCGAGCGACGACATCGGTGTCGATGCTCCGTCGCTCCGCTATTCGCGGAATGGCGAGCCATGGCAGGAACTGCGGCCGGTGGCGTCGTTCGCGAAAAGCGGCTCGTCGCTTTGGAAGGGGAAGGACGAGATTGACCTTTCGACGTTCGATCTCGACGGAGTGCGCTCGGTATCCTTCGACATTGTGGTGCGCGACCGGTTTCCCGCCGAGCGCGGCGGACCCCATGCGGCGACGTCGACGCCGGTAGTCGTGCAACTCGAGTCAAAGGCAGCGAGCATCGGCGAACAAAGTCTTTCCAAGGCGGCAGAGTCCGCGCGCAAGCTGCTGGAGGAGGCGCGTCGACGCCTGAACGACGCGCGGAACCCTGCGGCGCAGGCGAAAGACCAGATCCGCCGCGAGCAGAAGGTGAGCGAGTGGGCGGACAAGAACGTAGAACGTGCGGTGCACGAGACTTCCGAAGCTCGCAAGCGCGTCGACGAGCTTGAACGGAATTTCAGGGAAGACAGGCGCTTCGAGCCGATCGCCGACATGCTCAAGTCTGTGCGCGAACAGAAGATCGATCCTGCGCTCGCTAAGCTCGAGTCCGCGCAGTTCGACGCGCCAGAACGCCGCGCCGAGGCGCTGGAGGCGGCACTGCCCGAGATGCGCGACGCACTGGAAGCATTGCAGAAGATGAGCGAGCCCATCCGAGACCGCGTGCAGAAACTCGAGAACTACGAGAAGACGAAGGACCTTGCGGCCCGACAGGACGCCCTTGCACGGGAGGCCGAGGCGATCCTGCGCGAAAAGCCGGTCGACACGCGCAAGCTCGATGCCTGGAAACGCCTGCAGGAGGAGGCGGCGAACAAGGCGCGCGAACTCGAAGGCAGGACGAAGGACGGCGACATGGACGTTGCGCGGCGGAAGATGTCGAAGGCGGCGGAACTGATGGACGAACTCAAACGCCAACTGGACATTGCGGCGGACAAGAACCGCAGCGACATTGGCAAGGCGCAGGCTCGCGATCAATATGAAGATGAACTTTCCCGTCGGCGCGACGATGCGCTTCGCCAGGCCGTCAACGCCGAGAAGGACGCCAGACGCAAGCTGGAGCAGGCGCGCGCGAACGGCAACAAGGATGCGCGCAAGGCGCTTATGCGCGACGCCGCTGCAACGCAGTCTCGCGCGGAAGACTTGCTGGAGCAGGCAGAGGCGACAAAAGAGGTCAAGGACGCGCAGCGCGAGGCACGACTGAGGAACGATAATCCCGAGGCGGTGGAACAAACGCTTGGAGAGTCTCTTCCGCGTCAGAGTGAGGCGCTGGCGGCAGCCGAGGCGGAACTTGCCGCGCGTGAAATGGCCCGCCAGGAAGGAATGCAAGCTCGCAAGGAGCGTGACGAGGCGGCGAGGCGCTCGCTTGCGGAGCATAATGCGGATGAGCGTCGCGAGGCGCAGCACCACGAGGCGCGCATGGCCGCCATGAAATCGCAGGCCAAGGCGCTTTCCGCCTTTGAAGAGGCGGCAAAGAGCGAGGGCGGGAACCGCAGCCAGCAGTTACGGCAGCAGGCGGCAGATGCGGTGAGCGAGGCGACGCGGCAACTCGAGAAGAGCGGCGTCGATCCTGCTCTCGCAGATGCGCAGGAGAAATCGCTCGCCGCGGCGCGGGCGGCCGTGGAAGAGCCGTCCGCCGGCGAAGTCGCCGAAGATGTACAACGCAAGACGTCCGACGCGCTCGCAGCAGTGGACAAGGCGGAGCAACTTGAGTCCGCGGCGGCGGCCAAGGAACTCGCGGAGCGTTTGGAACGCGAACACAATCTGCCGGCAGATGTCCTCCAGGGATTGGAGGGGCTGAAGAAATCAGACCCGTCTCCTGGCCAAGCTGCCAGCGAGGCGCGCGAAGCGGCTTCTGCGGCGCGGGAAGAAGCTGCCCGCAAGATCGAAGAAGCTGCTGCGGCGGCCGAACGGGCTGGACAGTTGGGAGAGAATGCTGCGAGCGCGGATGCTACGCGAGCGGATGACGCGTCTGCGAAAGCAGCGGCGCAACAAACGAGCTCTCCGCAAGGCGAAGGTGAACAGGGAAAACAAGGTGATGGAGAACAGGCTGAGGGAAAACAAGGCGTGGGTGAACAAGCGCAATCTGGACAAGAGTCGCAAGGCGAGCCGCATGGACGTTCCAGCGTTGGCGAGAAGTCTGCGGAGGCGGCGGAAGCGATGCGGAAGGAAGCACAGCGCCAGGCAAACGCGCTTGGAATCCCAGATGGTCAGGGAGAGGGGCAGAGCCAGTCGGGAGAATCGAATCCTTCGGAGCAGCAAGGAGAGTCAAATCCCGGAGAGCCCAACTCTGGAGAACAAAATTCTGGAGAGCCCAACTCGGGAGAGGGTAAGTCGGGAGAGGGGAAGGGAAAGACGGAGTCTCAGGGCGGTGGCGGCCTTTCTGCGGAAATCGCACGGCTTATACGCGAGCAGTCGTCCAAGGCCGATCCTGCGGCGTTGAGCAAGATTCTTGAGAACCAGGGATGGTTCCGCATAAAGGGAGCGGCAAAGGACGGTCTCGGCGACAGAAATCTCAAAGACGTTCCTGCGGAATATCGCGATCTTGTCCGCGCCTACTTCTTGAAGCTTTCCGAAGAGAAGTAGTTCGCCAGCTTCAAAAAAGCTATATCCCCCTCAGCGAAGCTGAGCCCGAAGATATGACCCGACCGAAGGTCGCTTCGCATGGCGAAGTCGCTAGAGGTCTGCGCCCTAGCGGGGGTGCGACGTCCCTAATCGACCCTATCATTCTCTGCTCATCCCGAAACTCCAACTGCCGGTGTCGAATACAAGAACGACACGATTTCGACTCAACCTTCCTACATCTCTGATTCGCCAACTCCAACCGATACTCAAAAACAATTCAACCTCAACCACAAAAAGTCGGGCGCGTCAAATTTGCCGCGCCTTTTCTATTTCGTCCGCTTCCCAACCACAATAAAGTGGTGGGCGCGTCAAATGTGCCGCGTAGTTAGTTTTTCAGGAGTTGGCGGCGAAGGGCGATGGCGACGGCCTCGGAACGGTTTGTCGCGCCGAGTTTCTTGAATATCGCCATGATGTGATGCTTCACTCCGTCCGTTGATATTCCAAACTGGCGGGCGATGTCGGCGTTGGTGAGGCCACGCGTTACTGAATGCAGGATGTCGAGCTGGCGGCGAGTGAACTCTGGCACGTCTGGCTCGGCCTTTGTCGATTGCTCTATCTCCGGCGAGAAGACGGTCTCGCCGTTCGTGGCGCAGCGAATTGCGGAAACGAGGTCGTCCTTCGAGATGTCCTTCACGATTGCGCCAGACGCGCCTGCTGCTATCGCCCGCGCGACATCTGCGGAAGTCCCGAAGGTGGTGAGTATAAGCACCTTAGTGTCGGGCAGCGTTTCGCGGATTGTGCGCGTCGCTTCTACGCCGTCCATCCCAGGCATCATCAAGTCCATCAGGACAAGGTCAGGCGAGAGCTTTTGGGCAAGGCGAATCGCCTCTTCGCCGTCCTCCGCCTCTCCGACGACCGCGATGTCCTTTTCGTAGCCGAGAATCGCCGCGATTCCTGTTCTTACGATGGAGTGGTCGTCTGCAAGAAGTATTCGTATCTCTTTCATTATTCGTGAAGCTCCATTTCGATTGTCGCGGTCGTTCCCTTGCCCGGCGTCGATTCGATGCGGAAGGCCGCGCCGAGACCCTTGCACCGCTCGCGTATGCCGGCAAGTCCGAAATGTCCGTCTGCCTGTCCTGGACACTTCCCGACATCGAACCCGATGCCGTTATCGCAGACCGTCACGCTCAGCATCCCGTTATCGACCGCGCCGCATACCGAGATCCGCGTCGCCTTGCCGTGGACGGCAGCATTCGAGACGAGTTCCCTGATGATTCGGAGAAGGGCATGTGCCGTCGAATCGCTGAGCCGCGAACGCGGCACTTTGCAGTCGATGTCGATTTCAGCATGACCCGCTACTGGTTTCGTCGTAAGTGTCACGGCCTTTGCGAAGTCTGGCTCGTCCAGCGCGTCGCTTCGCAAGTCCCAGATGCACCGCCGAAGTTCTGTGCGACTCGACTGGAGCATGTGTTCGGCGACCGACAGATGCCGTTCCTCCGCCTCGGGTGAAGACGCCTTTGCGCTTCGCGCAGCAGATATTTGCAGCGACACGCCCGTCAAGTTCTGGGCAAGCGCGTCGTGCAGTTCTGCGGCGAGACGTGTTCGCTCCTCTATGCGAAGCTCTGCCGACGCCTTTGATATCTCGGCTCGCGCGACCTCGCAACCGCGAAGCTCCGCAAGCCGCCTGAGTGATCTGTTCCAGACGAGAACGGCAACGATGGCGGCGACGAGAATACCGACGATGGCGAGAAGTCGCCCAGGCGTCCACCACGGAGGTCGCGAGAGAATTCGGACGTCGGCTGGCGAGCGCGGCACGAGAACGAGCCCGTCGATTCGCGGGAAGAAAAGCCCTGGCCTCCAGTTCTGCGACTTAAGGACGCACACGCCAGTAACTTCGATATGGCAGCCGACTTCTACGTCTGCGGCGGCCTCGCGGTTTCTGGCTAAGTCAACCGAGACGATCATGCCGTCGCTTTCGAGGAAGAAAGTCTTTCCTCCGTCTGCGGAGGTCTGGACAGTGCGCACCTCGCCACGCATCTTTACGAGCTTGCCGTGGTATGTTGGATTGATCATCTGCCTGCCAAGCTCGTCGAGGAGGATTTGCGCTGGAGTGACGCTCTCTGGCGGCGGAAATGCCGCGACTTCTCCTGGTTCGATACGCAATATGGCGCGGGCGAGATTTATGCGGTAGAGGTCTGTCTCTGGATAGCCGACGACTTTCGCGCGAACGCCTGGAGGCGGTGTCTGCGTAGCGTCGGCAAGTTCCACACCGACTATGCGCCCGCTGTCTTCCCGTAGCAGAAGCCTGCCGCCGCTCCATGCGGCAATTACATCGCCAGTCGCGGTATGGCGGCGCATGGAAGCGATCTTCTCTGGCGGAACATGATGTATGTCTTCGAGCGCGGGGAGAGAGAACGGGTCGGCCGGTGCGCTTTTCAAGATGCGGATGCACGATTCGTCCCATAGCCGAAGGTATGGCCCGATGAATACGCGAAAACCTGCGGCGTATCCCGGAAGGACTGTTCCAGTCAACTCTACGTCTGCGTCGATGAAGTTGGCGAGGCGTTTTCGTAGGTCGCCGACATTTGGTATCGCTGTGTACGCCGAATTGATGCCGTCGCGGACGATTAGATAGTTCCATCCAGCGTCTATCTCGTCCGCAAACGCATCTGTAATCGTGCAGCGAACCTTTACGAATCGGAAGAAGTTTTCACTTCTCGCGATGTCGCGCACTGTGGTTGTTTCTGGTTCTGGGATGCTGCCTTCGCCTACAACCTTGACGGCTGTTGTGCGCAGATTCCTCGCAGGCGATTCATCCTCCCCGATTTCGGTGTAGCCAGAAACAGTCACGCGCTGTCCTCGTTTCGGTGCGAGTTCGGGCGTCGCGTATGCCTCAAAGCAGCCATCGTCGCCGCAGAGGTAGATAAGTCCGTTTGGATAAGTCGCTATGACTGTTCCCGTAAGTTCAAACGGATTGCGCTTTGCAAATTCCTCGTCGGGAAGGGCGAGTGCCGCCGTTGCCGAGCGGATCGCTGCTTCGGCAAGTGCGGAAGATGCAGCGGCGAGAATCGTCGCCGCCGAAATAAGAAATACTCTCCGCAAATATGACATGGCCTTATTCTACCATAAACGGCGGAGAATTTGCTGATGGCCGATAGTACCCAAAAGTGTACCTGTTATGGAGAGGCGACTTGTGGTAAAATCTTTCCATGAGAAGAAAATGGAGAGTGGCGTTGTCTATCTGTATATGTGCTTGCATAGGCGCGTTTTGCGCGAAGGGGACAGAAGTCTCGTTCGGCGGCGAGAAGGGCGAGGACTTTCTCGTTGATGGCAAGCCAGTCCAGATAAGGGCTGGCGAGCTTGATCCGCAGCGTGTTCCGCGTGAATACTGGCGGCATCGCGTCCGCATGTGCAAGACGATGGGGTTCAATGCGATTTCGTCCTATTTCATGTGGAACGACTTTGAGCGCCCGGATGGTTCGTTCGACTTCAAGAGCGGAAGCCGCGACGTCGCCGCGTTTCTCGCGCTTTGCCGAGACGAGGGCATGTGGGTGCTTTTTCGCCCAGGCCCTTATATCTGCGGTGAATGGGATTTTGGCGGGCTTCCTTCGCGGCTTCTAAAGGAAGATGTCGCCGTGCGGACTATGGACGCGCGCTATCTCGCAGAGGCGGAGAAATACCTTTCGACCATAGCAGACATCGCCGAGCCGTTTCTTGCCAAGAACGGAGGCCCGATAATCCTCACGCAGATTGAGAACGAATACGGCAGCTGGCCGTTCAAGGACGTGGAGTATCTGCGATGGATGAAGGGCTTTTGGAAGAAGCGCGGCTTTGGCCCGTTCTACATGGCTGATGGCGCGGGCGACAGGTTTCTAAAAGACCTCATCTACCCAGACCGCGAAATCGCAGTCGGGTTCGACCCGGGAATGAACGAGTCCGACTGGAACTTCGCCCGCAAGTACAACCCAGGAGTGCCGATACTCTCCGCCGAGACTTATCCCGGTTGGCTTCGACATTGGGGCGAGGGCAACTGGACGCCTACCGACATTACCAAGGCGGTTCAGTGGTTCATGGACGGTCGCCGCTCGTTCTGCATCTTTGTTGCACACGGTGGAACGTCCTTTGGCTTCAATGCCGGTGCGAACGACGGCGGGGAGGGTGGATATGAACCCGATCTGACAAGCTACGACTATGGCTCGCCCATTGACGAGCAGGGGCGTCCGACCAAAGACTATTTCAAGTATAGGGAGATAATCTTCGGCGCTCTTGGCGAAACGCCGCCGCCTGTGCCTGATGAAATTCCGTCCATGTCATTTGCCCCCGTCCTGCCTGTCCGCCACGCGAATTTGAGAAGCGCATTTTCCGATGAGCGGGCATTTGCGCGTCCGCCCTATTTCGAGGAGATCGGGCAGAATCAGGGAATGGCGCTTTACCGTGCGACGCTCCCTGCTGGCGATGCTGCGGAACTGACGTTCGACCGCATTGCTGACTATGCGCAAGTGTGGTTGGACGGCCAGCGAATAGCGACGGTTGACAGGCGGCTTGCGAAGTCGCCGATTACGATTCCCGCGCGTGCGAAGCCGTCAGAACTGGAAATTCTCATTGAAGCGATGGGGCACATAAACTTCGGCAAGGGAATGAAGTTTGACAGAAAGGGGATAGTCGGGGAAGTGCGTCTTGGCGAGAAGCCGATAGAGAACTGGCGCGTAGCGATGAGTCCGCTCGCCGAAGATGCCGTCCTTTCCGCGCAAGCGGCGAAGGGCGATGGCTATGCAGGTGGGCACTATCGCGCTGTCGTGCGGCTTGATGACGTCGCCGACACATTCATCGACATGTCAAAGTGGACAAAGGGCGTCCTCTACGTTAATGGACGCAATCTTGGCCGCTATTGGAATATAGGTCCGCAGTACAGTTTATATTGCCCAGCGCCGTTTCTGCGGAAGGGCGATAACCAGATAGACATCATCGAGCTTGAGGACACAAAGCCGAATCCGATCTGCGGCCTTGCCCGCCCATTGGTTCGCGCCGCCGCCATCAGCACAAAGAACACCTCGAACGTCTGGTAGCAAGAAGCCGCCCATTTCTTGCTGACTTTATGTTTCAACTTACCAAGGAGGAATGTACAAGGTGCCAAATTGGCATCTTGAACGGAAAGCTGAGTACGTCCGCAAACGCCTGATATTTTGGTATAATATCTGTGCTTTCTCCGAGGAGGATGTCGGTCTAAGAAACCGCGCAGGAGAGCCATCGGAAATGATGCTGATTTAATCGCGGTGAGAAGAGCGCTGGAGCTAAGGCGTTGAAGGCGTGAATCCGCGATGCCAACGGGCCGCCGTAGCAGGGGCAATTCAACCAGCGGGGAGTTCCCGCGAGGGGTTACTGCTAAGACAGGATCACTATACCCCGGAGGCATTATGAAAAATCAGAAATCAGCTCAATTGGTTAAATCGTCAAATGAGATTGTGCCCAACAAGTCTGCTGCGACACCATCTGCCGAATCTGGCGAGATCGTGAAATTCGACGAGGCCGGAATGCCACAACTGGAGGTGTGGCTTGAAAATGAAACTATATGGCTTACGCAAGCTCAATTATCCGAACTGTTCGGAGTCAAGCTGAATACGATCAACTATCATATAAAATCCATTCTAAAATCAGGTGAACTACAGGCCGAGGCAACTATTCGAAAAATTCGAATAGTTCAAATCGAGGGAGACCGACGGGTTGCTCGTCCTGTTGATTTTCATAATCTCGATATGATTATTTCCCTCGGTTATCGCGTAAATTCCTTGCGGGCGACCAAGTTTCGTCAATGGGCAACTTCTGTGTTGAAGGAATACCTATTGCGCGGACTTGTGTGCGACCGGAGGATTGGCAAGCTGGAGAAGCGCATGACTGCTGCCGAGCGTTCGATAGACACAATCATCTACACGCTGATGCCGGCGTTGCCAGAGAACCGAGAGCCAATCGGATTTCATGCGTGACCATTAGTGGAAATTAGGTCTGACCTATTTTCCACTGTTATTTTCCACTGTTTGAAAGGAGCGACAATGGCTAATTCCAACAATCGGGACAAAGAGCGCGAAACGGCTCATCATCTGATCAGCCGCATTGCGCATCGCGTGTACTTTCTCAATGAGGACGAGCGAAAGGATTTCCTTGAGATTGTCCGGCGTGCGGCGGAGTTTACGGGGATCCGCCTTCTTGGATGGTGCGTCATGACCAATCACTTCCACATCCTTGTGTACCTGCCGGCCCCTGAATGCACTGACGAAGATGAAGTCATGCGGCGATATGGCGCTCTCAAGGGCCGGGCTGCATTGGCGGAGAAGGAAAGGGAGCTGTCGGAATGGCGTAGAAATGGAGACGAGGGACGAGTCGAGGAATGGCTTGAAGCCCAGCGTCGCCGGATGTACGACATCGGGAACTTCATGAAAATCGTCAAGCAGTGGTTTACGGAAGAGTACAATCGCCGTAATGCGCACACGGGCACGCTGTGGGAGTCCGCCTATTACGACCGAGTCGTGCCGGTTGCCACGAGCGAGCTTGCGAAGTGCCTTGGGTACATTCACTTGAATCCAATCCGCGCTGCGGCGGCTGACAAGTTTGACAGCTATCTGTGGAGTAGCTTTTCCGCGTTCATGAAGGGGGATCCGACTGCTGTATGGGGAATGAGGTTCATTTACGGCGACGAGGATTCAAATGACGAGATTGCGGAGCGGCACATGGCATTGCTTGAAGAACTGCTTGAGGCGGAGAAGCTGAGGAGGGCAGAAGAGATTGCCAGAAAAAGGGCAGCTGGTTACGTGATGCCGGCGGATCACCTTACCACGGAGGCGATGGTGGCGCAGCAGGCGGCACATCTTGCCGAGATTCAGAAGGAGTCGATGGAGTTGCAGGAGACGCGGTTGCGCACGAATCGGCGTGCCGATCGGCGTGCTATGACGGAAAAGGGGATTTGCGCTCTTCTTGGTGCGAATTCCGGAATGGAGATGCACCAGATTGCCGAGCGGATGTCGTTGGGCAAAAGCATGACCTACCGGATTCTCGGCGACATGAAGAAGCGCGGACTGGTCGTCCAAGAAGGGCATGGCGGGGTATGGCGTCTTCCAAACAGTGGAAATTAGGTCTGACCTGTTTTCCACTCATCCAATGCTGTAGGCGTTGCCACACGTGCAGCCAAATACCCGCGACACGGTCGGTTTTGCGGTTGGGTGACTGCATTTGCGACGGAAGCCGCCCATACTCCATATAGTCCCCAAAAGTCGGGTTTTTCACATGATCATCCGCAAACGCCTGAGATTTTGGTATAATATCATCGCTTT
>CACWJS010000101.1 GCA_902761275.1 uncultured bacterium
TTGTGGTTGAGTCGTGGTTGGAACGTGGTTGTTGGATGGTTGGGGAAATGGTTGTGGAGCAGTTTTATTGTGGTTGAGAAGCAGTTGGACGGACGAGGGAAAGAGCGGACGAGGGAAAGAGCAGACGAGAAGAAAAAAGCGCGGCAAAAATGCCGCGCCCGTTTTGACGAGGCGAACAGGCCGTAGAATATGGTATCAAATAAATCCTGCGCTCTGCAGGGCCTCCTCCGTAAGACCCGGAGCTTTCGCCTGTTTAGCAACATACTTGCCGACGATGTCGCCTTCGAGATTGACGGAATCGCCGACCTTCTTTGAGCCAAGCGTCGTCTCCTTTGCAGTCGTCGGAATGAGATCGACGGCAAGCCAGTCGTCGCCAAGAGCGGAAATGGTGAGCGACACGCCGTCAATCGCAATAGAGCCCTTGAGAACAGATTGCGACGCGAGAACTCGGCCACACCTGACCTTGAGCTGGAAGTCGCGGCCCTTCGGCGTTTTCGCGGCAATTGTGCCACGGCAATCGACATGCCCCTGGACAATATGCCCGCCCATTGCGTCGCCCGCACGAAGCGCGCGCTCCAAGTTCACTTTCGCGCCAGGAACGAGCTCGGAGAGACCAGTCCGCGACTCGGTTTCGCGAAGGACATCCGCAGTAAAGCGCGAGCCATCGCACTTGACTACCGTAAGGCACACGCCGTTCACCGCGACCGACTCGCCCTCTTCGAGCGGCTTCGCCCACGGCTCGTCTGCGGCGATTTCGAGGACAAGCCCCGCCCCGCGCGAGACGCGCTTGACTGTGCCAATGCGCTGGACAAGCCCCGTAAACATTACTTCTTCTCCTCGGACTGCCCGCCCCACTCCTTGCACGGAAGGTAGCGGATGGACGCGGCTTCCTCGGCCGTCAGGCGCTCGTCGCCGCCGGGCCCCGGCTTGGAGGAATCGAGCAAAGACCCGACTTCCACGTCGCGAACAGGTATGAGGAAGCGCTCGTCGGCGCCGCTTCCTTCGATCTTGCCGCCTTCAGCGACGACAAGCTGGCGCGTCAGTTTCTCGCTCACGGCGAGGAGCCCGTCATACGTGTAGTCGGTGAACTCCCACTTCTTGGAGCGGTCGAGCTTGCTGACATATTGCTCACCAAACGCCTTCGCACCGATCTGCACGCCAAGGACGCCGAGCGCAGTAGACGGATTGCAGTCGGAATCGTACCCGCCGCATGTCGAGATCTTCATCGTCTTCTCGATGTCGCCGTCGCCCCAGAGGTAGCCGAGCAGCACCATCTGATCTTCACGTCTATGGCTGAATAGCTGACCTTGCCCATGTTCGGGCCCTTGTCGCGACCGTAGGCATCGACGGCGAGCTTCCACGCCTTGCGCCAGTCCTTCGGGTCGGCGGCGTACCACGCAAGCATGTCGCGCACCATCTTCGCGTAGCGCGATTCTGCAGGGATGCAGCGAAGCGCGGCCTCGACAGTCTTCACGCGGTCGGTCTCAAAGTAGGCGATTGCGTAAAGCGCACCGACGAACTGTCCGGCGTAGAGTCCGTCGCCGTAGTTCATTATGCGCCCGAACTGCTCGCCGAACTTCACCGCACGCCAGGGCATGCCTGGAACGAGGATGCCGGAGAAGTCGGCCTCGATCTGGTAGTCGATGTCGTCCGTCGACCGATGATTCTTCGGATGGGAAGACGATGGCGCGGCGATGCCGCGTCGCAAGTTGTCGCGCGCGTTCGCATTAGCGCACCAGAGACGGTAGCGCGAATTTGCGAAGTCTATTCCCGCCTCGCGGACGCCGACATCGATACCGCGCGTATCGAGCGTGTTGATGAAGGTCATCTCGACGTAGAGGTCGTCTTGGCTGAACGTCTCGTTTATAAGCTCGGGCTTCCAGACCGGAAGCTTATCCCAGTCGAAGAGCTCTCCGTTCTTCCTAAACTCGGTTGGCCATCCGTATGCGACGCCGACGGACTGGCCAATCCAAGCGCCTGCCATCTTGTCGCGGTATTCGGCAACGGAAATGGAGCGCGTCTTCACGCCGCCCACAAAAAGGCAGCCGCCAGTGCAGCCTACCGTGGCGAGAACAGCGGCCACAAGTGCAATCCTTGTTGAAAACCTAATTGTCATTGTCTTTACCTCCTTTTGAAGTCAACAGTCACAAACGAATCTCCGCATGTCATAAAGCTCTCGTCGACATTGAGCTTCCCGCGCAGCGCCTTTTCAATCGGCTGCGACCCAATTACGACAGGAGCAACCACCGTAAGCCATTGGTCCACTAGCCCCTGAGCGGCCAGCGAGCGCGCGAGCGTCAGCCCGCCCTCGCAAAGAACAGATACGATGCCCATCTTGCCAAGTTCGACAAGCGCCTTCTTTGCATCGTCGAATACAAGCGTCTTGTTAGGCGCGCCGTCAGTAAACACCTGTGCGTTCTTCGGGAGCTTACCGCTCTTGGAAACGACGACGCGAATCAAGTCGTCGTTGCGCTTGCCATGCGAAAGCAGCGAGGGGTTGTCCTTTCTGACCGTCTCGGCGCCGACCATGATTGCGTCGTGGATTTCACGCAAAGTGCTGCCAGTCAGTCGGCGAGAGTCCGCCGACGATATCCACTTGGCGTTGCCAAAGTCGTCGCAAATCTTCCCGTCAAGCGACATTGCGAGCTTCACCGTCACATACGGAAGCCCCGTAGTCACGTGCTTTCGGAAATCACAGACAATGTCGTCCGCAAGTTTCAAGAGGCCTGCATCGCCCTTGAACCGATCGCACTTTACGCCCGCCTTCGCTAGCGAGCGCTTCGCCTTTCCGCGATTCTTCGGATTTGGGTCTGGGATGGCGTAGACTACGCGCGAGATTCCCGCGGCGACAATTGCGTCGGTGCACGCGCCGACGCGCCCCGGCTTCGAGCACGGCTCAAGTGTCACATAAATCGTCGAGCCCTTGAGAATCCGGTTTCCCGTCCCGTCCGTCCTGGTTGTCCCGGCAGTCCCGGTACAACCGCAACCGCCTCTCCTCAACGCGTTCTTTATCGCTGCGACTTCGGCGTGATCGCCGCCGGCTTTCTTGTGCCAGCCCTCGCCGATTATCTTGCCACCCTTCACGATCACTGCGCCGACTGCGGGATTAGGCCGTGTGTGTCCAAGCCCGCGTGCCGCGAGCTTGACAGCCCTCTCCATATATTCGGCGTCTTTCACTAATTCCAACTCCTAACTACTGACTCCTGACCCCTGACTACTGACCCCTTCGCACTGACCCCTGACTCCTAACTACTGACTCCTATCCCCTACCTCCAACTCCAACTCTGAACTCCAACTCTTAACCCTTCGCATACTTGTCGAGAACGGCGTTGATAAGCGTCCTCGATTTTGGGGTCGAGAACCAGTTGGCGAGATCGATCGCCTCGTTGATGACTACTGGCTTCGGAACGTCAGACCATTTCATTTCCCAGATGCCCATTCTGAGAACGGCGCGCTCGATCGTGCCGAGACGATAGAGATCCCATTTCGCAAGAAGCGGCACGAGTATCTCGTCAATCTCCTTTTGATTCGCAAGGACGCCAGCTACGCGCGCTTCCGCGAAATCCTTCATCTCGCCCTTGGGACTGGCCCTGCCCTCTTCGCTGTCGAGAGAGGAAAGCTCTTCCCAGAAAGAAACCATAAACTGCCCAACGTCGTCCGGCGGATTTAGATCCGCCGCCGTCAGCATCTGAATCGCCCATTCGCGGGCCTGTCTGCGCGTAGCCGCCATATCAAAGAACCTTTTGATGCATATTATACCAAAAGTTTCAGTGCGGCGCGGCGTCAGTCGAACGCTATTTCGCCTTGATCGCGATAAGCTGGAGCGGCTTAAGCGTCTTGAACTCAAGCACGCCGTCCTTTAGCGGCTTCGTCTTGCCGTAGGCGACGAACTCGACCTCTCCTCTTACGTCGGGAATCTTTACCTTGATGTCGCTCTTCTCCTGCCGGCCGGTGTGGACGAGCGCGTAGTACGTCGCCTTGACTCCGAGCTTCGAGCAGTCGATCTCGCGGAGCACGACCTCGGGATCGGAGCACGCGTCCTTCACGACCTTCGACGGAAGCGCTGGAAGAGCGAGGAAGTTCTGGTTGAACTCCCTGACTGGCCCGGGGAATCCGCGCGTGTAGTTGGAACCCATCAGGTAGCCAAGGTTCACGGGATCGCCGTTCGCCATCGCGTTGATCTCGGCAATCATACAGGCGCGCCCAGCGTGTTCCCAGTCGGCCATCGCATAGCCGGTGATCGGGGCCTTCTCAACTTCGCCCTTTCCGTTATTAACTGGATTGCCGCTCGGGTCGAGAAGCGGCTCGCTGTCGAAGGTGCCCTCGTTGAGGTCGTAGTGGCGAATGAGCGTCTGCGTGCCGTTGGCGTTTCCAAAGGCAGAGAAGCATTCCGGGTCGGTGACCGTAAAGAGCGCATGGAACGGCATGGACAGCCATACGTTCTTGAGGTCGTTGTAGTGCTCGGGGTCGCAGGCGGGCGAGGCGTGCTGCCATTCCCAGGGGCCCCAAGTGGACGCCGGGGTCCTGAGCGACTTGAGGTAGCGATGCTGCCCGACGACGCTTGGATCGTTGACGTCGACGATATTCTTGCCAGGCAGTTTTACCTTCCAATAGGCGAGATCGTCGCTCGTCATGCTGCCGCCGTCGGCGAGCGGATAGCCCGTCTCGGAGTCGTCGTTCTCGAGAATCGCAATCGCGTTCTTGACGCCATTCTCCTCGAGATACTTGCGAATCTCGTCCATGAACTGCGCGCGCTTCTTGCCATACCAGGCGATGTACTTGGCGTAGAGCTGCTTGTCCTTCTTGATGTCGGCGCGCGACACGCTCTTGCCGCCATTCTCCTCCTTGGCGAAGCGCTCGCGCGTCTTGTCGGCGAAGCTGATCGCCCAGTGTCCGGGACGCGGGCGCATAAGAGCGCCGACAAAAGCGCCCTTGTCGACCTGCTCCTTAAAGCGGAGGATCGTGCCCTCGAGGATATACTTGAGCTCGTCGAGCGTGTCAGGGTCGGTGATGTCGACGCGGAGCTTGCCTTCTGACCACCAGATATGCGTGTAGTTTGCGCCGCGCGTCTTGCGGTCGGGCTTGTTGTCGATGTCGAGCGGTTCCGCGCGCTTTTGCGGCCCTAGCGAGAACTTGGGATCTCCCGCCGCGCCGCCGTATTCGTAGTATGGAAGGATGTCGAAGCCGTACTTGTCCGCAGCAAGCGGCACGGCCTTCGTCCAGAGGTTCGCATAGTGTCCGTCGCAGCCCCACATCCACTTGGACGACCTTCCGCCCGGCTGGCCATGCTTCCAGTTGCAATCCCAGTGCTGATTGTGACCGAACTCAAGGAGGTCCTTGCAGTAGGTGTTCTGGCCGAAGATCTTCATCGCGCGGAACTTCTGCTCGATCCAATCAAGGCCACCGTTGCCGGGGCAAAGGTCTCCCTTGCCCATTACACCGTCGCTCATCTCCTCGCGCCAGAAGATGTGGCGGCGCGGCAAAGGTGCGGGCGGCAGGTTGAGCGTAGCCCACGCTGCCTTCTCGTCAAGGATTTCGCAGAGCTGGATGCGGGAAACCGCGATGCCCTCGGAGCAAGGATGCCACGGACGCTTATACTGCGAGATGGCAATCTCGAAGCCATCGGTCGCGATGTCAAGCTGCGGCTTTTCGCCCGTCTTCTCGGCCATATCCTTCCCGAGATCGCGGCGGTTTGCCGCCTTCTCGCCGAGAAATGTGAGCGACGTCCATTTCTCGTACGTGCCCGACTGGGGTATCTTGAGCGACTCGGGCTTGTGGTGGACGATCGGCCCCTCAAAAGCATCGCCGTTGGAAGCGCCCGTGTAGAACGAGCGGCGCGAGTTGTTCCCGTAATTGCGGATATGGAACGCGCGCGGCTTGTCGTCAGGATACTCGATCACGACGACGTAGGCGGCGTTGGGCTTGAGCCCCTTGCCCTCGCCGAGACGCCAGTCAAGGTAGGACGCTGTTTCGGACTGAACCTCGAGAACGCGGCAGGACCTCCCGAGGACGGTCTCCACGCGGCTCGCGCCTTTCGGCCAGTCCGCGAAGCGGTGATCCGACTTGGCGCAGTCGATCTCGTCGACTACCTTTACGTCTCCAAACGGCGGTAAGGCGATTGCAGCCGCGACAAGCAGGGTTACCATGTCTTGTACGCTTCAGACTAAGCACCCTTGCCAGGAATCTTTATGCCTGGCTTAAGACCGGGCTTTGGCGGCAACTTGAGCCCAGAAGGGAGCGCGCCGCCCTTGGGCGGAAGCTTGAGACCAGACGGCAATGCGCCATTCTTTGGCGGAAGCTTGAGTCCAGTCGGAAGCGCGCCACCCTTCTGCGGAAGCTTGAGGCCTGGCTTTAGACCCGGCTTAAGACCAGGAATCGTCGGACGGCGAAGAGCCGTTGGGGCAGCTGGAGCAGAAACTTTCTCCGTCTTCGCTGGCGACTCCGGCTTAAGCTCCTCGACAGGTTCAAGCTCGGCGACCGGTTCAAGCTCGGCAACTGGATCAAGAGGCGCAACAGGCTCAAGCGGGGCAACGGGCTTTGCCGGCTCAACTGGTTTTAGCGGTTCTGCCGGCTTGATCGGATCGACAGGCTTTACTGGCTCTATCGGCTTAACTGGTTCAATCGGCTTTGCAGCTTCAATTGGCTTTGCCGGCTCAATCGGCTTTGCAGCTTCAACTGGCTTCATTGGCTCGACCGGCTTCTGGGGCTCAACCGGTTTAGGCAGCGCGACTGGCTTGGGCGGCTCGGCCGCAGTCACAGGAGCCGGCGCCGCGGATTCCTCGAATTCAAACGATGCAAGCTCCATGAGTCCGCACCTGATCGAATCACCCTTTTCGATCTTTACCGGGGCCTCGACCTTGACACGGTTGCGGTAGGTGCCGTTCGTGCTGCCGACGTCCTCGACATACCATGCGCCATCCTTGAAGAAGATGCGCGCATGATGGCGTGAAAAGCCGTCCACGTTTATGGGCGCTATGGTGTTTCCGATCTCGCGACCAATGGTCACGACTTCGGACGGTTCAAACGAATACCCAAGATATATGCCTTTGATATTGGCGATGAACTTGATTTTCATGCCAGTGATTATACCACAATTTTTTCAGTCGGACAATAGGCATGCCAACGACTTTTGTTTCACGGAGTCGTAACGAATACGTGTGCGGAGCCGCGAAGCACTATGTCTTTACCAGGGAGCGCAAGGGCACTCGTTCGCCGCGGCACCTCGAAGCCGTCCGCGGAAAACGAACCCTCTGCGGCAAAGAGAACTGTGCTTCGAGGCGACGCCGGGATAACAAGTTCGCCATCAAGCGATATCTGCCTAAAGTCGAAGAAACCACACTTGACGTCGGTCGCCGGCTGCGGCACTGGAAGCGAGTAGTCGATTGCCTGAAGTGACTTCTCTACATGGAGCTCGCGCGGCTTTCCGTCCGCGCCCACGCGGTTCCAGTCATATAGCCGGAACGTCGTGTTGGAACTCTGCTGGACTTCGTAGATGAGCGTAGCGTCGCCAATAGCATGAACGAGGCCGCCCGGGATGAAAAACGCATCGCCCTTCTTTGCCTCGTGGCGAACGAGCAGTTCTTCGAAGCACCCTGACTTGACGGCATCTTCGACATCCTTCCGCCCAACACCCGGCCTGAGCCCTGCATAGATCACGCCGTCCTCAAGCATCGCCCACATCTCGGTCTTCGGGTCTCCGCCCGTGAGCCTGCATGTCGTCTCGTTCGGGTGCACCTGCACCGAAAGGCGCGTCTTAGCGTCTATGACCTTGACGAGAAGAGGGAAACCGGCGACAACATCGGAAAGTCGCCTCCCCGTTTCGGCGCAGCCGCCGGAAACAACGCTCGGCCCGGACGGATGAACGGATATCTCCCAGCTCTCCTGGCCCCAAAGCGCAGGGTGGATGTTTGGCTCAAATCTGAGGACAGAATCTGATTTCATGGCCGTAATTATACCAAATCTCGCCAAATCCCGCTTGCGCACACTCGAACATTATACTATAATATCCCTCATGTGCAATATTGTCCCAATGATGACCTGCCAGTCAAAGCCACGACCGCGTCTTCTGATGCTCATGGCAACACTGTGTGCGACTATATGTCTCACAGGGTGCTTCACCCTGGACACGGCAGACATTCATACTACCGGCGAGGAGCACATCTGCGTAGGGAACAGCGGCTGGTACCTTTTCAACTTCATTCCGCTCGCCTGCGGCAACGCTTCGGAAGACCCGATGATGCCTTGGATTTTCTTCCGCAACGACGTGACGATGGACAAGATCCAGCACCGTTTCATGAGCTACGCGAATTTCTACGGCAAGAAGCCGCGCGACATGTGCTACTACACCCAGGAGTCCGTCATGTTTGAGATTCCTGGCACAGACTTTCCAATCCCACTTCCGTACATACTCACCTACAAAGAAGTCCAGCTTTCGGGGGTGATGAAATGAAGTGGGCAGCACTAAGCCTGGCGTGCGCCCTTCTCGGCGGGTGCGCGACCGTGACGGTAAGCCGCGACGGAGCGACGATGGTGAACATCGAGAATTCCGGATGGTATCTCCTCAACTTCATACCAATCGCCTCCGGCAACCCGGCACGCCCGAATTCGTGCACGACACGGCTCTTCAGCAAGACGGTTACGCTCGAGAACAACGTAAAGATGCTCGACAAGGTGATCCGCGACGAAGGCGCGGTGGCAATCCGCGACATCAACAGCTTCACAGTCGACGAGCACGTCCTGCTCATACTCCTCAAGAGGCATGCATACCACACGAGCGCACAGCTCCTGATGAAAGAAGACATGGAAGAAACAAAGGCGGAGGGAGTCTCTACGATCCTTCCAAAGGAATTCTGATATGGGCATTGCACTTCACATCAAAAAACTCGCCGGCTACGTTCCAGGCGAACAGCCTAGGTCCAAAAACGTCGTCAAGCTAAACACGAACGAGAATCCGTATCCGCCGTCTCCCAAATGCACGGCCGTGCTTTCGTCGTTCGACCTCGACGACCTTCGGCGCTATCCCGACCCCAACTTCACGACGCTCGCGAAGGCGATAGCCGACGAGAACGGCACAACGTCTGATCGCGTATTCGTCGGCAATGGTTCAGACGAGATACTCGCTCTCGCAGCGCGCGTCTTTGTGGAGGACGACGAATCGATCGGCTCGCTCGATCCGAGCTACACGCTATACAAGACACTCGCGGCGATACGCGACGTAAAGTGGGTTGGCGTCGGACGCGCGGCAGACGACGTGCGACGCGCAAGCGCAGCCCTCGCCGAATGCCGCAAGTCCAACATTTCGCTTTTCCTTTGGACAAACCCCAACGCGCCTACGGGCGAGCTAACCGAGCCAAAGACCATCGCCGCATTTGCGAAGAAGTTTAAGGGTGTTGTGATCGTCGACGAGGCGTACGCCGACTTCGCGCGAAGCAACTGCATGTCGCTCGCCACCGCTCCGCGCAACAGGAACGTCATCGTAATGCGAACGTTCTCAAAGAGCTATTCGCTCGCCGGGCTTCGCGTCGGCTACTGCGTCGGGCCAAAGGACCTTATCGACGCGCTATACAAGGCGAAGCCCTCGTACAACGTAGACGCCGTGGCGCAGGCGGTCGCGCTCGCTGCGTTCAAGGACGGCGCGTACCACAGGAAGACAGTCGCAAAAGTCGTCAAGACGCGCACGGCGTTCGAAAAGGTCCTCGCCAAACGCGGGTGGGACGTCATCAAGAGCGAGTCCAACTTCGTCTTTGCTAAGCCGCCCGCGGGTACCGCGGCAAAAGACGTCTTCTCGTATCTCAAGGGCAGGGACATCTATGTGCGCTACTTCCCGGGGCCTCTCACCGGCGACCGGCTGCGCATCACGATCGGGACCGACAGGCAGATGAAGACACTGCTCGAAGCCCTCGATGACCGATTTAGAAGATAATCCCCAACTCTTCAACTTTTCAACCTTTCAACTTTTCAACCTTTCAACTTTTCAACTTTTCAACCTTTCAACCTTTCAACTCTTTCACCATGAACCCGATTTCAAAACCAGACTACATGCAAATCCCGGAGCTGCGAAAAATGCAGCTCGAGAAACTGCAAAAACTCATTCCCTACGAATACGAGCGTGTGCCGCTCTTCCGCCGCCGCTGCGACGAAAAAGGCGTCAAGCCGCGCGACCTTGTGACGCTCGCAGACCTCGCGAAGTTTCCCTTCATGAAGAAGACCGACCTCCGCGACGAGTACCCGTACGGGCTCACCGCCGCGCCAATGTCGGAGATCAACCGCTTCCACTGCTCGTCCGGCACGACCGGCAAGCCCATCTGCATACCGCAGACAGCAGAGGACGTCGCCATCTGGACCGAGGGCGTCGCGCGCTGCATGGCCATGTACGGCATAACGCGCGACGACATCGTGCAGGTCTCGTATGGCTACGGACTCTTCACCGGGGGCTTGGGCGCGCACTACGGCGCCGAGAAGCTCGGCTGCGCGGTCCTCCCGACAGGCGCTGGCAACACCGAGAAGCAGATCATGCTCATGA
>CACWJS010000102.1 GCA_902761275.1 uncultured bacterium
CATCGGGAATTGCCAGCAGTTCAAGGAAGAGCTGCAGTCAGATCACGCCATGTCGCTGCGGATGGTCGTGGATGTACCTTCAAACTGAATCACCATGGTGGCTTCGCAACCGCGCCTATGGCACGATTGCGCCGATCGCCAACAAAATACAGCAACACGTAAGTTTTCCCATAGACATAATATCCTAACCGACAATCAAGGTTGGCGCGCGAACCTTGCGACAAAACAGCACGATAGGCGATCATTCTTAATGAGTTTCAGACGGTCGCCTTCAAGCTTGGCGTCGATAGGCGCAAGATCGTTTTTGTCATCGATAACGCGTACGTCCTTAAGTCGCCAGCCAGCCGCGTTCTCAAGAACGACATCGATGCTCCCAAGTCCACTCTTATAGTCGGCCACGAGAACGACTGCTTCACGTCCGTCCGCACTGACGGCGGCCAAAGGCGTAACGCCCTTGTCTGACGAAGTGGCGCGAACCTTCGTCTTGCACTTGACAAGCTCGCCCATTGCCTGAAGCGCGTAATACGGCTTGAAGTAGCAGCGCTTGACGGCGTCGAAGTACCCCCAGTCACACCAGTCGAAACCGCAGCCATAGAAAAACGCCTGCGAAAGAGCCGTGTCCTGTAGTTTCGCCTCGACAGTCATGGTGAACGCTGCGGAGTCGACTCCATTCATCGCCGCAGGCCCCGTGTGGGTCCGAAGCCAGGCCTCACGCGGCCCGCGCACGGCGTCCCAGTTGTTCTCGGCGAGGTAGTGCCATTCGTTGAGAATAAGCTCAACATCGGGGAATCCGCATTCCGCGACAAGCTCCTTCGCGCGAGCCGTCTGGCGCACGGGCTCTTCTGGGTCAATGCCGTACCAGTGCCAGCTGAAGAAGTCTGGCGCGACTCCTGCCTTCTTGCATGCCGCCAAGAGTTCGCGCGTAAAAGGTTCGTCGAGCCACGCCAGCGCGGGGCCGCCTATCTTCAACTCAGGGAACTCGCCCTTTAGCCGCTTCAGGCACGTAACGAAAAGATCAATGAACTCGTCGCGAGTTCCGCGCCAGCACGGCTTGATGTTCGGCTCGTTGAAAAGCTCCCAGTATTCGATGTCCCAGTTGAAGCCGTCTGCCCAGCCCCGAGTGTAGTGGCGCACAATCCCGGCGAGGGCTTCGGCGTATTTCACGTGGTCCTGCGGATTCAGGGTGTTGGTGGCGTTCTTGTTGCTCGTGTGCTCTATGGACGTGCCGAGGCGGTAGAACACCTTCATCTTGCACGCCTCCTGCACTGGCGCAAGGAGGTTGTCGGTCGCCTTGAAGAAGTAGTTCTTCGGGTCTTTGGGGTCAAGGTGCAGAAGCGGGAAGATGAAATGCGTGTCGACGACCCTCTGCCCGCCAGCCACAAGCGGCGCGTCGTGTGAGCGCCACGCCGCCAAGTTTAGCTTGGAGAGAGCGGCCACGTCCTTTTCGACGTTCGCCGACGACGCCGCGTAGCGAGGGCAGAAGTGGGAGCTATGAAGGCGCGGGTTGACCTCGCCCCTCTGCGCGGCGAAATTGACGGCGACTTCGCCAAAGGCAGACGCGACAACAAGACATTCCGCAATGGCGGAGACTATTATCTTAGCATTCATAGACGCATACCTCTAATTCCAGAGACCAATCAGTCTACTACGATGACTTACCAAACCCCATCGACTCGGTGGTTCTGCTTCTCAAGGCGCTTGCGGAGTTCGGCGTAAGGCACCGATCCGACATCGCCGCGAGTCGCGTCGAGCGAGAGCGCCGCGGCAGTTCCGGCGACCTGTCCCGACACGAGGCAGTTCGGCTGCATGCGGATCGTCTTAACGTAGTCCTCCTCAACCGATATGCAAAGTCCGCAGGCGAGGACGTTAGAGAAGTCAACCGGCACGAGTGCGCCGTAGGGAACGGCGCCAAGGCCGTCGAAATTGCCGTGAACCGTCCCGCAAAAGCCGTTGTCCATGCTTGCGGCATGCTCGCCCCACTCGCGGACGAACGGCATTACCGGGTCGTCCGGCATCGCCGCAGTCGTCACAAGCCGCCTGTCAACTGTCGCGCGGCCTACGATGTGACGGCCAGAGCGCGAACCGACCTGGTGGATCGCCGTCTCGATAAAGGCGTCGTCAAACCCCTTTAGCTCGCGCTTGTAGCATTCGAGAAGCTCGAAGTTGTGACGCCGCATCTCCGCGTCCATCCGCGTCATATCCCTGGAGTCGCAGCTGTTGCCATTGACGTAGCCGCTTGAAAGCCCAATCGCCAGCGACGTCCAGATGTTCTTCGGCAGCCGCTCGCGGTGTTCGCGGTAGAGCTTGTGGTAGGTGCGACAGTTTTCCTTGTACACCTCGGGCGTGTCGTGCGGCCCCGGCGAAAGCGTCGCCCAGATCGACTTGTGCATCGTCTTGTCGGGCGGAGCGAGCCGTGTGCGCCCGCCTGCGCGATGGACGAGGTGAGCAGCGCCTGTCGCATCTATGAAGACCTTGGCGCGAATCGCGCGCGGCCCTTCGAGGCAATCGACAATGGCGGCGGTGATGCGGTCGCCGTCGCGGACGGCACCCGTCAGATGCGTGTAGAAAAGCTTTTCAACACCCGCCTCGTCAAGGAAGTCGTGGTAGGCGACGCGCATGTCCTCGACGCGGGTGCGAACGCGGTCGAGAATCGGCAGATCGCCGACCGGACGGCTGTAGTCTGGCTGATATCGCTCGTCGTGCGTAAGGAACCACGCCGCGCCGCGCTTCGCGAGACGCCTCACGAACTCGTCAGCGATGCCGCGAAGGTACTGTACGCCCTTGTATGGGTCAAAGAAGAACGTCGGCGTGTTGCAGTTTGTGCCAACGCCCCCTGGGTAGCCATAGTGCTCCACGAGAATCGTCCGCTTGCCGGCCCGCGCCGCGGCAATCGCCGCGCCAACTCCGCCTGGACCCGCGCCGACGACGCAGACATCGTAGTCGCCAAGAACGGGAACATCATTTGAAACACGAACCGTGCCCGCAGGCGCGACATCGCCATGGCAGGCACCCGCCGCGACGGCTGCGCCGCCTACGGCAAGACCTTTAAGAAATTCACGTCGTTTCATTGTGAAAAGTTTACCACAACCCGCCCGTCCGACGCAAGCACAAGTTTAGCGTTTATGGCTTGCTCCGGCCGTTCGCCATGTCGTTGACATAATGGCGCTCTATCCTTCCTTGCCCTTCGGAGGGTTGATGTGGTCAGGCGGGTTCTTTATCCACTCAGGATGCGAGGCGCAGCCTTCGGCCTCCTTCGGTATCTTCGTGCGGAACTCGTTGACGTAAAGGCCGCAGTTCTTCATCACGAGCGGATGCATGCCGAGCTTCTTCATGACGACCTTGTTCTTTGGCGTGAAGTCGCCTTGCGCTGGCGCGACGAAACCGATGTCCTCGGACACCACGGAATTGGCGTCGAGCCCCCATTTGCGCCTCCAGGTGTCCTTCCAGTCAACGCCGTCGCGGAATTTCGGATACTTCGCGTCCCTGCCGGGGCATATCCAATTGTAGTCGAAGGTACTGCGCGTGCAGTCCGCGCCCTGAATAAGCACGTAGATCTGGCTTGGGCAGTTCGGGTAATACCAAATGTTGTGGACGAGCCGATTCGAGTAGGCAACGCCCTCGCGAAAATCTTCCGGTCCCTCAGACTTCTTCGACGAGAGGTTCATCGCGTACGACCACGGGCCGAGCTCAGGCCGCCCAATGCAGTACAAGACGTTGTTCGAGACGATCTGCGTGTTGTTGCCGTCGATCTTGAACGCCATTCCGCTGACGCGCTCGATCACGTTGTCGTAGATGTAGCCGTGGTTCGGCCCAGAGTCGAAGTAAAGCCCGTGGCTGTTGTTGTAAAACGCAAGCGGACCGTAGCCCGCGCACTTGGCAAAGCCAATTCCGTCCGAGATCCAGTTGCGCGCTGTCACGGTCTCGACGCCGCCGTTGCCGTTGCACGTGTAGAAAGCGCCGCCGTCCTCGGACTCAAGCATGTAGTGGTGGACGCGGTTGTCCGTAAGCTCGTGGTGGTTGCCAGTGTGGAACACGGCCCACCCGGGCAGATCGTGGAAGAGGTTGTGTCGGATGCGGTAGCCGTATCCCTCCATGAACACGGCCGGCGAGACATGGTCAAGCTTGCCAACGTGGTGGATGTAGCAGTTCTCTACCGTATTTGGCTGGGTCACGCCGCCGCCCGTGATGTGTATTACCCCACGGCCAAGCTCGAACAAGTCGCTGTCCCTCAGCTCGTTGTCGTGCCCCCACGAGAACTCGATCGCCCGCTCGCACATGTCATGTATGCTGCAGCCGCGTATCGATATGAAGGAGCATTGCGTCGTGTCGACCGCCTTGCGCCCGGCGCAAAGCTCAAGGTTCTCTATCGAAACGTGGTGCGCGTTCTCAAGACAGAATATCGAGTTGACCGACGGAACGGTGACAAGGCACTTGTTGGGATCCTTTCCCTTCGGCGGGATGAAGTATACCTTCTTCTCCTTCAGGTCGTGGAACCACTCGCCGAAGTCGTCCAGCTCCTCGCGGAAGCCGCTGAGGATGTAGGTATCGCCCGGGCGCGGCACGTCGCAGAGATTGCCGGCGAACTTTAGCATCATGTTTTCGCGGTCGAGATCTGCGATGCGGATGTAGGACGAGCCGTAGCGCTGGCGAGGGAAGATCACGATCCGCCCTTCGCCCGGAACGGCCCAGTTGTGCCAGTCCTTCTTCCCGACGCGCATCTCCGTGCGGCTGCCGGCCGGCTCGGGATTCGGAAAGCTGTTCATGCTGACCCACCGCCCTGGCACGTAGGCCCACCCGCCCGAATACGGCATCTTCGGATTGAAGTTCGGATAGCGGGCAAGCGTCATCATCGCCCCGTCCATGAAAAGCGCGTCAAGCTGGTCTACTGGATCCAACGCCGACACGTCAGCGACCCAGACGTCAGAGCGGCCGTTCATCTTCTTCTTGACGCGCTTCCAGTTCTTCACGGGCACGCTGCCGAATATCTTCGGCCGCATACCCTTCGCGCCCCTGATGGTCAGCTTGCCCGCGCCAGTCGGCTGAAGCTCGCGGTCTATGTAGATCGGCTTAAGCAGCGCGAAGCCCTTGACGCCGATCTCAAGCACGATGTCGGCCTTCTGGTCGCGGGCACGCTCTGCCGCGACCTGGTCGAGCGCGGCTGCGAACGGCACGCCGTTAGTCGCCTGTATCAGTACAGCTGCAAAAAGCGCCAGCATGGCAAAGCATCAACGCGCTTTCATGGACGCCTTACCTCGCGCCGAAGCGGAACTCGGTCGTCGTCCTGTACTTCTCGCCAGGCTTCACGAACGTAGTCGGCCACTTGGGCTTGTTCGGCGAGTCAGGCGCGTGCTGAGTCTCAAGCGCACAGCCGCAGCGGAACGAGAGATGCTCGCCGCCCTTCGCGGTCTGGTTGTAGTCGCACCAGTTGGCGGAGTACATCTGGATGCACGGCTCGGTCGTGTAGATCTTGACGAAGCGGCCGTTCAGCGGGCAGAAAAGCTCGGCGGCGAAGTTCATCTTGCCCTTTGCCTTCTTGCCCAGCGTCATCTCGCCCTTGTCGAGAACCCAGTTGTGGTCGTAGCCACGGCCAAACTCAAGCTGCTCGTTTTTCTCGTTGATGCGCTCGCCGATCCTCATGCCCTTCCTGAAGTCGAACGGAGTGCCGTCGACCTTGGCAAGCTTGCCGGTCGGGATCTGCCCCGCGTCGGTGGGAGTTACCTTCGACGCCGCGATCTTGAGGATGTGGTCCTCGATCGTGCCGCCCGACTCGCCCTTGAAGTTGAAGTAGACGTGCTGCGTCATGTTGATCGGCGTCTTCTTGTCGGTCACCGCCTCGTAGTCGACGCGCCAGACGTTCTTCGCCGTGAGCGTATAGGTGACCTTGACATCGACCTTGCCCGGGAAGCCCTCGTCACCGTCGGGCGAAGTGTGCGTGAAGACGACGCCGACGTTGTCACCCTTCACGAACGGCGTTGCACCCCAGACGTACGCATCCCAGCCGCGCTTGCCGCCGTGGAGATTGCAACCGATGCCCGCAGGCGCGTTGTTGAGGGCGGGAAGCTTGTAGGTCTTGCCGTCCATCTTGAACTGGCCCTTGGCGATGCGGTTGCCGTAGCGGCCGATGAGACAGCCCCAGTAGGGATCGCCGTTGTCCCAGCCGGCGGGCGAGTCAAAGCCGACGACGACGTCCTTCATCTTGCCTTTCTTGTCGGGCGTGAAGAGCCGCACGACCTTCCCGCCGTAGTCGCTCACTTCGAGTACGACGCCACCCGCGCCGTTCAAGATGTACTTCTTCGCCTTCTCGCCGTACTTCGTCATTCCGAAGTCCACTACCTTAAATGATGCCTTGGCCATTTCGCCCTCCTTTGATTAATTCGGTTAGATGTTATTATACCAAAAAAGCAGTTCCGTGGCATTTGCCATTGTCAGGCTTTTGGTATAATATGCGGCGATGAAAAAAGCGTGGAGCATACTGCCTGACGAATGGAAGCCGATCCTGAAGGAGCGCGGCATGCGCGCGTTCCGCGCCGACCAGATACTCCAGGCGCTCTACCGCGACTACATCACCGACTGGGACCAGGCGACGACGCTTCCAAAGGATTTCCGCGAACAGCTGAAGACAGAGTTTCCGATCACGAAGACGAAGACGCTCGAAGTCTCGAAGTCTTCGGACGGCACGCAGAAGCTGCTTATCGGTCTCGAGGACGGCGAATCCGTGGAGACGGTGCTTATCCCGGCGACAGGCCGCTTCACGCAGTGCATCTCGACGCAGGTCGGCTGCGGCATGGGCTGCGCGTTCTGCGCGTCTGGCGCGCGCGGCGTAGTGCGTTCGCTCACCGCCGACGAGATTGTTGCTGAATACATGGCAGGGCGCGCGCTCGGCGAGATCACGAACATCGTCGTGATGGGAATGGGCGAGCCGTTCGCAAACTACGACGAGACGATGCGGGCACTCAAGCTCATCAACGCGGGACGCGGCCCCAACCTCGGCGCGCGCCACATAACGCTCTCCACCTGCGGCGTAGTTCCCGGCTTTGCGAAGCTCGCCGCCGAGGGAATACAGTTCGAGCTTTCCGTCTCGCTCCACGCGCCGAACGACACGCTGCGCAACGAGCTGATGCCGGTAAACAAGAAGTGGCCGATCAACGAACTCCTCGCCGCCTGTGCCGCCTACACCAAGGCGACGAAGAGGATCATCACCTTCGAATACACGGTTATCAAGGGCGTCAACGACTCGCGCGAATGCGCCGAGGAACTTGCGCGGCAGGTGAAGCGCGTCCCGATGGCGAAGGTGAACCTAATTCCCCTTTCGCCCGTCTCTCATCGCCCCGACTTCAAGACGCCCGACGAGAGGACGATGCTGATGTTCCTCGACGTCCTGATGAAGAACCACGTGCAGACGATGCTCCGCCGCTCGCGCGGCAAAGACGCCGACGCCGCCTGCGGCCAGCTTCGCCTCCGCCGCATCGGCGGCTGAGTGCTACTTCTTCTCCGGAAGATTGAACTCGCAGAGGACAGTCGTTCCGGTCGGAACGGTCGACTTGATGTCGAAGAAGTCAGCGACGCGCTTGGAGTTGGAAAGCCCCATCCCCGCGCCAAAGCCCATCGAGCGAATCCAGTCGTTCGCTGTGGAAGTGCCGTCGCGAAGAGCCCATTCGACGTCCTTAATGCCAGGGCCCTTGTCCTTCGCGACGACCGTCGCCTTGTGACCGTCGAGAATAAAAGTTATCGAGCCGCCGAGAGAGTGGATGCAGATGTTTATCTCGAGCTCGTAGGCGGCAACGGCGACACGCCTTATGATCTTCTTCTCGACGCCCGCCTCGCCAAGCATCTTCTTTATCTCGTTCGCGGCCTTGCCCGCGTTCTGGAGATCGTTGCGGACGACGACGAACTGGCGCATCGAGTAGTACGGCAGGGCCCCTTCCGACTTGGGCTGTTCCCCTGCCGCGCCGAGCGTGGGCGCACCGCCCTCAAGACGCGCGAGCTCGTTCGTCAGCTCGCGCATCAAAACGCGCGTGACGTCGCGCTGGGAGACGATGCCGACCAAGTCGCGCTCCTTGTTGAGAACGGGGAAGCGCCCGAAGATGTAGTTCTCGAAATACTTGAGCGCAAAGGCGAGAGGCATGTCCTCCTCGAGCACGACGAGGTTCGTCGCCATGTGCTTCTGGCATGGGTCGCCGATCCAGCCGCCTTCAAGCGCCATTATGATGTCGTTGATCGAGACGATGCCAAAGAGCCGCTTGCCCTCAACCACAGGCACGCCCGAGATGTGGTTGCGCTTCATCAGGTTCTGCGCGAAGTGCATCGTGTCGGTGCGGACGACGGAGATTATGTCGTGGTCGCGCATCACGTCCTTGACGCGAAGCCGCTGCAAGAGCTCCATTATGACGAGCGGCTCGCCCTGCCCGTCGGAACCGGGAAGCCCCGGCCCCGAGACGCGGCGGACGTGCTTGCGCTCGTGCGCGGCCATTATCTGGTCGTCGTTGCGGCTTTCGCCGCCGCTCAGGATCGTCGGCTTGTACTCCATCACGACCCGGTTTCGGCCTTGAGGAAGTCGTGGATGCGCACGCAGCTCTCGTACTTCGAGAGCGGCGAGCTCACGAGCGGTATGCCGAGCGTGTCGGCGACCTGGCACATCGTCTGCGGCAACGGCTTCGCGTTGTGCACGACGACGCACATGGCGCCGACGATGTTCGCGGTCCTGATCGCCTGGTCGGAGGCGAGCGAGGTGAGAAGCAGGATGTCGTCCCCGTCGTTGAGGAGGACATCGCTCATGAGGTCGTTCGCGACGACCGTGCCGACCGTGCGGTCGGAATCTCCGCCGGCAACGAGCGTGCCGTCAAGCGTCTTTACAATGTCGTTGATGTTCATCGCCAATAGTATAGCAAAACAAAGCCGAGTCTGCCAATGGTATCATGCGACGCCGCGCTGCGACTTGCGGTAAAACGCGACGAGGCGCTGCACCTCGGGCGTCTGCTCGACGTCGTGCTCCACACGGTCGAGCGCCTGCGAGCGGTTGAGGCCGTCGCGGTAGATGAAGCGATGGGCCTCCTTGAGCGCCTGAATCGCTTCGCGCGAAAAGCCGCGGCGCGTGAGCCCGACGACATTGACGCCGATGACCTTCATCGAACCCTCGAACATGTCGGTGAGCATGAACGGCGGCGCGTCCTGGCGGATCTTCGTCATGCCGCCGACCATCGCGTGCTCGCCAACGGTGCAGAACTGGTGCGCCGCGGCACATCCGCCGACGATCGCCCAGTCGTTGAGATGGACGTCGCCCGCAAGCTGCACGGAATTCGAGCAAATGCAGTGGTTGCCGAGAATGACGCCGTGCGCCGCATGGCAGTAGCACATGAAGAGGCAGTCCGAGCCGATGATCGTCTTCTCGCCGTCGGCCGTTCCGAGGTGGACGGTCGCGAACTCGCGGATCAC
>CACWJS010000103.1 GCA_902761275.1 uncultured bacterium
ATCCTCCACGCAGCGTCGCATTGTCAGGCTTTCGCCCATTGCAAATGATCCTCGACTGCAGCCTCCCGTAGGAGTCTGGGCAGTATCTCAGTCCCAGTGGGGCTGGTCATCCTCTCAGACCAGCTAACCGTAGGCCTTGGTGGGCCGTTACCCCGCCAACAAGCTGATGGTGCGCGAGCCCCTCTACGAGCGAGAGCCTTGCGGCCCCCTTTAGCGCTCCGGCGATGTCACCGGGCGCCACATCCGGTATTAGCCGTCGTTTCCAACGGTTTTCCCCGACTCCAAGGCAGGTTGCTCACGTGTTCCTCCCCAATCCGCCACTCTCACCAGGAAGTATTGCTACCTCCCGGATCCCGTTCGACTTGCATGCCTAATCCACGCTACCAGCGTTCGTTCTGAGCCAGAATCAAACTCTCAGAAAAAGAATTTGAGCGAGTGTTCAGGCCCCTTTCAGGGCGAACGGGTAGATAGTATATCAAACGCCGCACGCCCGCGCAAGGGGGAAATTTAACTTTTTTCAAAAAAGTGTTTTAATGAATAGAAGAAGTGATAATTCAGCGAAAAACTGCAATATATTTTGTTGTAGGAGTCAGGAGTCAGGGGTCAGGAGTTTGAGTTGGAGTTTAGAGTTGGAGTTGGAGAGTGGTGGGGAGTTTTTAGCCACAAAGAACAGGAGAAGCAGGAGGTGTCAGGAGTTGGAGAGAAGAGTTGGAGAGTGGAGTTGGAGAGCGAAGTTGGCGGCGAGAGCGAAGGCCAGAGGCCGGAGAGCCGACTGGCGCACGAGAGCATGTTTGCGGGCCCAGTGTGATTTTGACCACCAGCGTAAAGGGCGCGCGTGAAGGCGCGCGCGTCAAAATCATGCTGGTGGGGTGCCTGCAAACTGCGGGTCGGGCGAGCAGGTCGGGCGAAGGCCTCGCTTTCGGACGCCGACAACAAGCGAGCCTGGGCGAAGGCCTCTACTACTTGCTCAAGATCTCTTCACGAACGTTCTTCGGCGCGAGTTCGAACTGGTCGGTCTCCATCGAGTACGAGGCGCGGCCCTTCGTGAGCGAGCGTATCGCAGTCGCGTAGCCGAACATCGACGCAAGCGGAACGCGGGCGTTGACGACCTGAAGATCTCCCTTCATGTCCATGCTGAGCACCGTTCCGCGGCGTCCGTTGAGATCGCCAAGAACTTCACCCACCGACTCCGGTGGTGTCGTGATCTCGAGCTTCATTATCGGCTCGAGGAACTCGGGCGCTGCGGCCTCGGCAGTTTCGCGGAAACCCATCATCGCCGCCGAGCGGAACGCGACCTCGTCGGAAACCTCGGGGTCGAACAGCGTCGCCGAAAGGCACGTAACCTCGAGGTCGGTCATCGGATAGCGCGCAAGAACGCCGGTGACGACACCGTCTTCCAGCCCCTGCTTCACGCAATCCTGTAGGCGCTTCTCAGCGACGAGATTCACAAAGTCACGTGAAAGATCGACCTTAACGCCCTCGCCGCGCTCAAGCGGCTTCACTTCGATCTTGAGCGTCACCGCGTGGCGCTTGCCGCCGAGCTCGCGGTCGAAGGTAAACTCCTTCACCGCGCCCTTCGTCACCGTCTCGCAGTAGCTCACCATCGGCCGGCCGACATTCGCCGCACACTTGAACTCGCGCTTCAGGCGGTCGACGAGAATCTCGAGGTGAAGCTCGCCCATGCCAGAAAGAATCGTCTGCCCCGTCTCCTCGTCCTCGCGGAACTGGCACGTCGGGTCCTCTGCAGCGAGAGACTTCATCGACTCGACGAGCTTGTCCTTGTCGGCAGAGCTCTTGGGCTCGATCGCCATGAACATCACCGGCTGGGGAGCGACGATGCGCTCGAGGTGGCACGGCTTCATTTCCGAGCAGAGCGTGTCGCCAGTCGTGACTTCCTTGAGTCCCACGATTGCGCCAATGTCGCCGGCGCGAAGTTCGTCGACCTCGGTGCGGTCGTCTGCGAAAAGACGCACGATCTTCATTATGCGCTCGCGCTTCTTCGTGCGCGGGTTGTAGGCGTTTGCGCCCTTCTTTAAAACGCCGCCGTAGACGCGCACGAAAAAGAGGCGTCCCACGAACGGATCGGTCGCGATCTTGAAGACGAGAGAGGTGAGAAGCTCCGAGTCCTCCTGCTTGCGCGTCACCTTCTCGCCGCTCTTGAGATCTGTCGCCTCGACTGGCGGGCGGTCCGTCGGCGCGGGAAGGTAGGCGCAGATAGCATCGAGAAGCGGCTGCACGCCCTTGTTCTTGAAAGAGCTGCCGCAGAGAACGGGAACAAACGCGCCAGAGATCGTCGCGCGGCGGATCGCGGGGACGAGTTCCTCGGGCGTAAGATCGCCCTTCTCGAGAAACGCCTCCATCACGCCTTCGTCGACGTCTGCGACTTTCTCGACGAGTTCCGCGCGAGCAAGCTCGGCCTCGTCCTTCATCTCGGCGGGAATTTCACCGACCGTGAAAGTCTGGCCCTGGTCGGCGTCATCGCCCGCCCAGGTCACCGACTTCATGTTGACGAGATCGACGACGCCTTTGAAGCCGTCCTCGCGGCCAATCGGAAGCTCTATCGGGCAGGCGTTCGCCTTTAGCTTATCCCTGAGTTCGCCTACGACGCGCGCGAAGTCTGCACCCATGCGGTCCATCTTGTTGACGAAAGCGATTCGTGGAACGTTGTATCGGTTCGCCTGGCGCCAGACGGTCTCGGACTGCGGCTGCACACCGCCGACCGCGCAGAAGACGCACACCGCGCCGTCGAGGACGCGGAGCGAACGCTCGACTTCCATCGTGAAGTCGACGTGGCCGGGAGTGTCGATGATGTTGATGTCGTGGCCGTTCCACTGGCAGGAGATCGCGGCGGACTGGATCGTGATGCCGTGTTCCTTCTCCTGGATCATGAAGTCCGTCGTCGTGTTTGCGTCGTGGACGTCGCCGGCGTGGTGTATCTTGCCGGTGTAGAGGAGGATGCGCTCGGTAGTCGTCGTCTTGCCCGCATCGATGTGGGCGACGATGCCGATGTTGCGTACATTCGATAGCTCTGAGCTCATGGGCGGATATTATACCATCCCGGACGCAGACGCGTCTACTTCACGCGGCATGGGATTGTAACCTACGCCACCGGATCTCCGCAGAAGTCGCGGCGGCCACAGTCGCGGCAGAAATCACCACGCCAGACTGAATCGAACTGCTCGACAAGCGGCTCAACAAGTGCAGGGTCGTCGGTGAGAACGCCGTTCTCGAAGTTGCGCTTTTTCTCCGACTTCGCGCCCATCCCGGCACCGGTGAGATTCGCCGAGCCGAAGTACGCATTCACACCGTCGACGATGATGCACTTGAAATGGACGCGCGGGCACAGCATCCGTTCCATCGCCGTCCAGAGTGTCGGATAGCGGTCGAAGTCATCACGCCAGTTCGGTCCAGGGTCCTTCGCATGTATGAGCCGAACCTCGATGCCTCGCTTCACCATTCCGTCCAGCACCTCCAAAAACGGCACCATGTCGCGACCACCAATATCGACGTACATATCCTTGATATCCGCGGTCGCGATCCACAATCTCTCACGCGCCTGCGGCACAATCCCGCAGACGACGGAGGTGTAGATGTCGCGGTTGGAGAGAAAGGTGGTCATGGCAGTCCTACTCAAGCATTTGTGTTATTGCCAGTATCTGCATCAAGAATCCGGCGCAGTTCCTCCACTGGCGGAAGTGCCTTGCGTAGATTCTCCGGCATTTCATCGGCGGTCTTGTACGTCGCTACGCCCATCGGCTTCGTGTAGTCACGAATGACATAGTCCACGAACGACTTGTTCATGTCCTTGCAGAGGATAATACCGATAGACGGATTCTCATGCGGCTTGCGCTCGAAGCCATCCAGGACGCTCAAATACCCCTGAAGTTGTCCAAGGTAAGCTGTCTTGAACTTTCCCTTCTTAAGCTCTACCGCCACGAGACAGTTCAGTTCGCGATTGAAGAAAAGAAGGTCGATGTACTGGTCCTCGCCAAAGGCATCGAGGTGGTACTGATTGCGAACGAACGTAAAATCCTTGCCAAAAGCCATAATGAAGTTCCTGACGTTCTGGACGATGGCGTTCTCCATGACGCGCTCATCGACGTCTTGTTCATCGCGGACTCCGAGTTCTTCGACATTGATGAAGTCGAGGAGGTATTCGTCCTTGAATGCGCTGATTGCGCGCAGGGCCTGCCTGGCGGCAGAAAGAGTCTGCGGAAAGTTGTTCGGCAGACTTCCCTGATGATGGTAGTCGTCGCGGGCAATGCTGGCCGAAAGTTCCTCGCGGCTGTACTTTTCAGCAGCGCACCTATTGATATAGAAAACACGAGCATCTTGATCTTTCACTTTCGCCAAAATTGTCCGATGAAGCGTAAAACCAATTGCAAAAAAAGAAATTTCCGGGCAATTTGCAAGTTTTGGCACCGGCGGGTGCCATTTCGAAACTTCCAATTTGGCACCTGCGGGTGCCAAATTTGCCACTATCCTCGGACTTGGCAATTGCGACTGCCAAATTGGAGTCATCCAGCATCGACCATTCCTCGTAAAATATACGCATGTCTCGAAGGCTTCTCGCAGAAAAGCCGCGCAAGCCAGGCAACTCCCGTTGCAGTTGCCCACTGATGGCGTCAATTGCACCCTTGCCCCAAAAACCTTTGCGCGAATTCGCAGAGATATACCTCCCAATACCAAAGTAGAGCATCAACTGCTTTTCGTTCACCGATCTGGCGGCATCGTACTGGCTACGTAGAATCGCCTCTTTGATGACCTGTACGGCCTGTCTATATTCGCTCACTTCGTTCATGTGTCCTCCGCTTGTAATTTCGTCTATCGGCATTGTTCATCTCCTTGCTTTCCATACTGGAGATTATACCACAATCTCTCACGCGCCTGCGGCACAATCCCGCAGACGACGGAAGTGTAGATGTCGCGGTTGGAGAGGAAGGTGGTCATGACAACAGCTTTTCATACACCGCCGCATCCCGTTCCGCGAAACAGCAGAAGATTACTTCCATCTCCTCTGCGTCCTTTGCGTTCTTTGCGGCTAAAAACTTTCGCACCTCCCGCACTGCAATCTTCGCGGCATCTTCCTTCGGATAGCCGTAGATGCCTGTGGAGATGCATGGGAAGGCGATCGACTTGCAGCCGTTCTCCGCCGCGAGGGCGAGCGAGTTGCGGTAGCAGGCAGCGAGCTTCTCAGGCTCTCCATGAAGACCGTCGCGATATACCGGGCCGACGGTGTGAATCACAAACTTCGCGGGCAGTTTGAAGCCCGACGTGATGCGCGCCTCGCCGGTCGGACAGCGCACGCCCGGCCGCACCTCCGGAACCTTAAGGCACGCTTCGTAAAGCTCGTCGCCCGCAGCATCGTGGATCGCCCCATCAACACCGCCACCACCCAGCATCACCTGGTTCGCCGCGTTGACGATGGCATCCACCGCCAGCGTTGTTATGTCGCCTTGGATTATCTTGATCATGGTTGATTATTCCTGCAGTGCATTGTCCAAAATCGACGGATCAAGCAAGAACGGTATGACACCGACATAGACGATTCCTTCGTCCGAGACGCGCGGCGAGGAATAGCCGGAAGTCACCACCATCTTCCTGAAGAAGTCGCCGCTACGCCTGAGCGGCAGCAGTTCCTGGTCCGTTTTTTCCTGGGTGGGCATCGAATACGCGCTCTGTATGTAAAGCTTGCCCGAAGCGCGATTGACCACAAAGTCGATTTCGTGGTAGCGAAGCTCCTGCCGGCCTTCCGAATTGACGGTTACGACAGGAACGACACCGACATCAACCGTGCAGCCGCGGCGCACAAGCTCGTTGTAAATCGCGTTTTCCATCGCATGGGACGGATCTACATCACGGAAGTCCAGCCTTGCGTTCCTGAGACCAGTGTCCTCGGCATAGTACTTCATCGGATAATCAAAGTAACGCTTCCCCTTTACGTTCCACCGCTTTGCTTCCGAAAACAAAAATGCGTCCTTCAAATAGGAGAGGTATTTGGCGATTGTGACATCCGACGTCTCTACCTTCAATGTGGATCGCAGTGTATCTACCAGTTTGTGCGGATTGGTTAGCGAACCCGTCGCCGAAGAAACTACGTCTATCAGACACGAAAGGACATAGTCGTCGCGCAGGCGATTCCGCTTGCGGATGTCGTTTATGTACACCTCCGAATATAGTTTCCTTAGATAATCAGCCCGCAGCCGTTCGTCCGTTTCCGCGACCGCAAGGGGCATTCCACCCCAGACAAGATACTGGTCTAAAGCCGCAAGTTTGTCCTCCGCCCGCGTTGCCTCGCAGTATTCGGCAAATGAAAAAGGATGCATCCGTATCTGCGAACTGCGGTCGGCAAAATTTGTGTCGATATCGCTCGACAATGTCTTCGAGTTGGATCCTGTCGCATAGACATCCACATTCTTCATTTGCCTAAGTCCGTTCAATGTATCGTAGAACGTTATGTAGGCTTCGTCGCGATCCTCTGGCGCAAGGCGCTTCAAGTCCACACCCTTTGGCAGAATTTTTCGCGCCAACTGCACCTCGTCAATGAAAACATAGTTCCATTTGCCATCATTGACAAGCCGAGAACGCACATAGTCCCCCAAGGCAATGGCATCCCTATAGTCCCGAAATTCATCTTTGTCGAGCGGCACTTCAATGATGTGGCTTTCATCCACTCCCTCGCCAAGCAGATATTCCTTGAAAAGAACAGAAAGTAGATATGATTTGCCAGAGCGCCTTATGCCCGTAATGATTTTTACAAGGCCATTGTGCATCCTATGCTGCAGTTCTTCAAGATATTGTTTTCTTTGGACTCTCATGCTTAAATCTTCATCAATTTATTGAGTAAGTTTTAAGTAAATTATACCATTTTATCCCCGAAACTGCAACACGGCTTAAATATTACTTCATTTATTGAGTAAGTTTATAATTGAAATCTCAAACATGCCTTCTACCTTCTCGCCGCCACCATTATAGCAAAACTCTGCAACTTTCGTGCCAACGCAAAATCAAGCGGCGGAAGGCGCTTTATCCGCCTTCCGCCGTTCAATTTCTTACCAGTTGCTCAAAAACGACCCGGCAACGGCCCCTGCCGTTGCCTATTTTGCGCCGAAGGGCTTGGGCTGGGTCCAGCGGTTGACGAGCGGGCAGAGCGCGTTCATGATGAGGATCGCGAACGAGCAGCCCTCGGGATATGCGCCGAACTGGCGGATCAGCATGCAGAGAAGCCCGCACCCGAAGCCGAAAACGAGCTTGCCCTTGGCGGTAATCGGGCTCGTCACGTAGTCGGTCGCCATGAAGCACGCGCCTATCATGACGCCGCCAGTCAACACCTGCATTGTCGCGGGAGCGCCGCCTGCAATGAGCGAATAGACGAAGACAGTCACGATGAACGAGACGGGGATGTGCCACGTTATCACCTTGCGCCACAGGAGATAGATGGCGCCGATGGCAAGCGCCGCCGCCGACACTTCGCCGATGCAGCCGGGCATATTGCCGACAAGCATGTCGCAGAGCGAGGGAACGCCCTTGCACGCGGCGTTGCAGAGCCCGTGGGGAGATGCAGATGCCGTCGCCTCGGCGACGAACCACGTCTTCATCACCGCGAGAGGCGTCGCAGTCGTCGCGGCCTCGGGAGTCTTCCACCAGAACGGCTTGAGCCACGTGGTCATAGGCCCTGTGAAGGAGATGAGCATGAACGCTCGCGCGGCAAGCGCCGGGTTGAATGGGTTCATGCCAAGCCCGCCGAACACCTGCTTCGCGATGGCGATCGCGAACACCGAGCCGAGAATCGCCATCCAGAGCGGAATCCCCGCGGGGAGGTTCAGCGCGAGAAGAAGGCCCGTCAGCACCGCTGAAAGATCGCCTATCGTGTTCTCGCGCTTCATCGCCAGGCGGCAAAGCGCTTCCGTCACAATGCACGTCGAGACGCACACGGCAATCGTCCACACGGCCGGCATCCCGAAGAAGTAGATTCCCATCGCAGTCGTAGGAAGAAGCGCGATGATGACGTCGAGCATTATGCGCGACACGCTTGCGTTCGAATGCGCGTGCGGCGACGAGCTGAGGATGTAATGTTCGGAGGTATCTTTTGGTTTCATGTTTTCAACCTTCCAACTCTCAAGTCTTAGCTTTTAACTATTTTTCGCGGCGGCGGCCTTGGCCTTCTCGGCGGCGATGCGCGCGCGGATCGAGTTCTTCGCGCGGCGGCAGCTCTGGGTGATCGTGCGGTAGGCCGGGCAGCCGAAGCTGCACGCGCCGCACTCGATGCAGTCCATCACGCTCGCGTCCTCGGCGGCCTTGATGTCGTTCGCGTCTACGGCCTTCGAGATGAGAGCGGGGTTCAGGTTCATCGGGCACGCCCTGAGGCAGCGCCCGCAGTTGATGCACGCGCCAGACGCATACTGGAAGACCTTCTTCTTGGAAAGCAAGAGCAAGCCCGACGTCGTCTTGGTCGTTCCGATCTCAAGCGTCGAGACGGCGAAGCCCATCATCGTGCCGCCGGAGATAACCTTCGCTGGCAGTTCCTTCTCGCCGCCGCAGAACGCGACGAGGTCGGAGTACTTAGTCCCGCTCGGCGCAAGGATGTTCTTGGGCTCGACGACTGCATCGCCGGATACCGTCGTCACGCGCTCCAAGAGCGGCTCGCCCTTCTCAACGGCGTCGGCAATCGCGGCGACCGTCCCGACGTTCTCGACTACGCAGCCGACGTCTATCGGGAGCGCGGGCGGCTCGGGAACAACACGCCCGACCGTCGCGTAGATCTGGTGCTTTTCACTGCCCTGCGGATAGAGGACAGGAAGGACGACGATTTCTACGTTGCCCTCGATGTCGGCAAACGCCTTCTCCATCGCAGCAATCGCCTCGGGCTTGTTCGCCTCGATAGCGATCCTTACGGCAGGGCCGCCAAGGATCTTACGCATTATCTCGACGCCGAGGCGGATGCGGTCGGCGCGCTCAAGCATCACGCGGAAGTCGGCGGTCAGATACGGCTCGCACTCCGCGCCGTTGAGGACGAGATATTCGCAGCGCTTTCCGGGCGGCGGGTTGAGCTTTACGGACGTCGGGAAGCCCGCGCCGCCCATGCCGCATATCCCCGCTTCCTCGACGCGCTTCAGAAGCTCTTCACGCGAGGCCGTCTTCCAGTCAAGCGGCGGAAGGATCGGAGTGGGTGAGTTGGTGGGTGGGGGAGTGGGTGAGTTGGCATCAGACGCAGGCTCCGGCGTGGCCGTTGTATCAAGGATCACCGCATCTGCCTTGCCACCCGCGGGACCAAGGCGCTTCTCGACGGCCTTGACCTTGCCATCAGCCGGCGCGCGGACGCACACCGAGATAAAACCGTTCTTCTCGCCAATCACTTGGCCGCGCTTCACAAAGTCGCCCGGCTTGACGAGGCACTTCGCAGGCGCACCGAGGTGCTGCGACATCGAGACTACGAGCTCGGCGGGAAGCGGAAGCTTCTCTATCGCCTTGTCGCGCACCAGTTCCTTGTTGTAGTCGGGGTGAACCCCGCCTTTGAAATGAAAAGGTGATTTTACAGTCTTCACTAGTATTCCCTTCCAGCCGCAAAGGAGCGAACCATGTCGGTATTATAGCAAATCCTGTCGGTATTATAGCAAATCCGCGGCAATTTGTGGTGACATCGCGCCAACTACCGCATTCAGACTCGGACTCGGCCAGAGGCGACCTCGGCGCGGTATTCGTCGACAGTGCGACGAAGACCAGCGACCAAGTCGATCTTCGGCGCCCAGCCAAGCTTGCGGATGAGCCGTGTGTCGCAGAGCTTCCTTGGGGTGCCGTCGGGTTTCGTGCGATCCCACTCGATGAACGCCTGAGAGCCAGTCGCCTCCTTCACCATCTCCGCAAGCTGGCGTATCGTCACCTCGCGGCCCGAGCCAACGTTGACGAGATCCGGCGGATCCTCCAGCTCGAGGAGGAAGAGGCACGCAGATGCGAGATCATCCACGTGCAGGAACTCCCTTAGGGGCGAGCCCGATCCCCAGAGGGTCACCGTCTGGTTGCCATTGACGCGCGCCGTCTCGAACTTGCGTATCATCGTCGGCAGGACGTGTCCATACTCCGTGTCGTAATTGTCGCCAGGCCCATAGAGGTTCGTCGGCATAAGCGAATGGTAGACAAGCCCCCTTTCGCGCCGCAGGAACTCGCAGAGCTTGAGCCCCGATATCTTCGCAAGCGCATAGCCCTCGTTCGTCTTCTCGAGCTCAGAAGTGAGAAGCGCCGACTCGGGAATCGGCTGCGGCGCCATACGCGGGTAGATGCACGTCGAGCCGAGGAAAAGAAGGCGCTTAACGCCAGTCTCGGCCGCGGACCAGACGGTGTTCAGCGCGATTAGCTCGTTCTCGTAGAGGAACTGCGAATTCGCCGCGCTGTTCGCGCCGATGCCGCCAACGCGAGCCGCCGCGATTATGGCGACGTCGGGCTTCTCCGCTTCGTAAAACGCGCGGACAGCGGCCGGATCGAGGAGATCGAGCTCGGAATGGGTGCGCGTGACGATGTTCTCGAAGCCCGCCGCCTTCAGCGCACGGACGCACGCCGAACCAACCATACCGCGATGCCCCGCGACGTAGATCTTGTCGGTCTTAAGCATCCTTGATCGCCCTTTCCTTGCGGGCGAGCTCAAGGTCAGCCTCAACCATCATCTTCACGAGGTCGTGGAACTTTACCTTCGGCTCCCAGTCAAGCTCTCGCTTCGCCTTCGACGCGTCACCGAGAAGCTGGTCGACCTCGGTCGGGCGGAAATACCTCTTGTCGCACTCGACATACTTCTCCCAGTCGAGGCCGACGAGGCCGAACGCCTCCTCAAGGAACTCCTTGACCGTATGCATCTCGCCCGTCGCAAGAACGAACTCGTCGGGCCGCTCGTGCTGCAAGATGCGCCACATACCATCGACATAGTCGCCCGCAAAGCCCCAGTCGCGGAGCGAGTTGATGTTGCCCATGTAGAGCTTGTCCTGGAGCCCCATCTTGATGCGGCCGACGGCGCGTGTGATTTTGCGCGTAACGAACGTCTCGCCGCGGCGGGGCGACTCGTGGTTGAAGAGTATTCCGTTAGAGGCGAAGATGCCGTACGCCTCGCGGTAGTTGCGGACAGCCCAGTACGCGTAGAGCTTAGCGACGGCGTAGGGCGA
>CACWJS010000104.1 GCA_902761275.1 uncultured bacterium
ATCGGGAATTGCCAGCAGTTCAAGGAAGAGCTGCAGTCAGATCACGCCATGTCGCTGCGGATGGTCGTGGATGTACCTTCAAACTGAATCACCATGGAGTCAATGCTGCTACATAAAGCGGGAGAGAAGCGCGACAAGCGCGGTATCGGTGCGCAGTATGCGCGCGCCAAGCGAATAGCGCGAAAAGCCGCGCGACTCCAAAAGTTCCACCTCGTCGTCGGTCCAGCCGCCCTCGGGCCCTACGGCGAGAAGGAGCCGCCCTTCCCGACGCACGGGCGAGCCAGACGCGCCGCCCGGATGACCGACGACCCTGTTCGCCGTCGGGAAAAGCGCGTCAAGTTCGTCGGTCACGAAGCGCCTGAAGTTCCTGCGCGTCTCGAGCCGCGGCATGACGCTCGTACCCGCCTGCATAAGTCCGTCCACGAAAAGCGGCCTGAAGTTCTCCTCCTTGAGAAGCGTGGCGCCCCAGAAATCCTTCTCGACTTTCTTCGCCCCGACGAGGACGATTGTGCCGACGCCAAGCGTCGCGAGCTGAGGAAGAAGCCGCTTCATGACGCGCGGGCGCGGCGGCGCGAGAATGAGGTCGCACCACGGTTGCAACGACTCTTCCGTATGCGACACCCTGACAGAAACGGTCTGCCCTTCAATGGAAACGATCTCGCCGGTGCCGATGCGACCGTCAATCTCGCCCGTCTTTAATATCTGCCCGACTTCGCCGTGGAGAACGGAGAGAATATGCTCCGCCCTCGCGTCGGAGCAAGTTGCGACCCCATCCGCGATTTCGGAACTCTCGAAGAGGATGCGGTTCATTCCGCAGGCCGTCAGACGCGGTAGTATTCTTCCCAGCCCTCGCGCGGCGCAGGCCCCTTGAGGAGAATTCCCACTTCGGCGTCGCCAATGGCCTTCTTCGCGATCGGGTCAAACTTGAAGCCGCGATTGAGACGCTGCGCGATGACGCCAAGGCAGAAGATCTCCGAAAGCGGCGCAGTGACGCGGAACGGACTCCTCGTCTCCTCTTCGCCCTTCACGGCAAGAAGGAAGTTGCGCCAGTGGTCGCTCCCTGGTCTCTCGAACGACGGGACCTTCTCGTCCTGCGCGCCCACGCGCACAAGCGTGGACGAATGGGAAAGCCCCTGCCATACCGTTCCATCGGCGAGGTATATCTCTTTGCCCGGTTTGAGAGGCGGGTCGATAAGACCGTCGTTAGCCGTCGACGCGGGGAAAAGTCCCTTGTTGTCGGCATAGCGAAAGCCCTCGGGGAGCGGCGGCTTGTTGTCGAGACCTTCATACCACTCGAGCGTCACGTCGTCGAACTTCATCGTCAGCGTGTCCTGGATCGGAAACACAAATGGATTCCAGCCGGTGACGTTGGAAATCGCGACTTCCGTCGGCAGTGCGCTACGAAGCGTGAAGCGGTGGACGCAGTCGAGGATGTGCGCGCCCCAGTCGCCCATGCAGCCGTTGCCGTAGTCATACCAGCAGCGCCACTCGCCGTATGCGAGATCCTTCGAGAAATCGTGGTACGGCGCGGCATTGCACCACACCTCCCAGTCGAGCGTATCGGGCACGATCTCGCCCCGCGGGTACGATGTAATTTTGCCGCCCCACTTGTGCCAGCGGCGCTGCATGTTCATGTGCGCAACGACCTTCTTGACATCCTTTATGACGCCGTTCTGCACATAGTCGCGGTACTGGTAGAAGTTTGCGCCGCTGTGCCCCTGGTTGCCCATCTGTGTGACGACACCATACTTCTCCTCGGCCGCCATAAGGAGCTCGCATTCGCGGAACGAATGTGCAAGGGGCTTTTCAACATAGACCGCCTTCCCGAGCCGCATCGCGTGCATCGCCGCGCAGAAATGCGAGTGGTCTGGAATGCCGATGAGGACAGCGTCGATCTTGTCCGCCATCTTGTCGAACATCTTGCGGAAGTCATGGAAGCGCGGAAGGTTCGGGAAGCGCTTGAGCGCCTCTTCCGTGTGGGGCGCTCCGATGTCGGTGTCGCAAAGCGCGACGACTTCGCAGATGTCCTTGTTCCCCGCAAACTTATTGAGGTCAAACCACGCCTGCGCACCGCAGCCGATTGCCGCAAGACGAACCTTGCCGTTCGCGACATACGCCTTGGAAGAAAAGCACCCGGGCAAAAGCGGATATGCGCCCGCCGCGAGCATCGCGGATAGAAAACCACGCCTGTTCATATTCATCTTGTTTTCCCTTTCACTTGTCAGACTTCAACACCTGCCCCCCCGCAAGAAGCACCTTCTCAAGAGATTCGTATGGGAGATCCTGCACAGCGCAACCCGCATCGATGGAGAGCGCGGCCGCAGCGCCAGCGACCTGTCCGAGAGCGAAGAACACCGGCTCCATGCGAATCGACCCGAACGCCATGTGCGAGGCGGAGACGCAGACCGGAACGAAGAGGTTCTCGCAGTCACCCTTCTTAGGTATGATTACGCCGTAGTCGAGCGGATAGGGCTTGCCGCCCGCGCGCCAGTCCTCGATGTTGCCCTCGTTCTTTACAAAACCGTCTTTGTCGACATAGCGACGAACGTGGTGGGAGTCCATGCCGTAGGCGGCCATCGCGACGGGGCGCGAAGTCGTGCGCTTCCTAAGGACGTCATGCTCGGTCGCGACATAGTCGCCGACCATGCGACGCGCCTCACGAACATAGAGCTGCGACTGCCAGCCAAGGCCGAGCCCGTCAGTGAACTCGTCCTTGCAAGTTCCCCACTCGGCGACACGGCTCCTGATCGGCTCTGGAACGCGCGGATTGTTGGCGAGCGTCCACATAAGCCCCATCTGGTAGTCGAGATGCGCCTTGAGAATCTTCTCACGCTCCTTGTAGGACGCCTCTGGCCAGGCATGGTTCTGCCCGATGAAGTCAGTCGAAAAGCCCGTGCGGTTGTTCGTGTCTGTCTTGCGGTTGGGCATCCTCGAATTGATCCACGGCATGAACTTCCACGGCCTAGCGGAATCCTTGGCAAAAGTCTCGGGGTCTATCGCCTCAAGGTTGCGGAGAAGAAGCTCGTAAGTAAGCGGATCGTACCCCTCGGGCTTCACGAACGGAATGCGGTTCGACGGTTCGTCGGTGAGGCACATGCGGAAGCAATACGCCTGCACCCGCCTGTCGCCCGCTCCCTCTGGCTCGGCCGTGTCCGGTTCTACATACAGCAGAAGCCCCGAACTAGGATCACCCGGCTTAATGTAGGCCGACACACCCTTGTTGAACTGGTGGTTCTTGGAAAGCGCCCTTTCGACGCCGCTTATCGTCTCGCCGTAGACAGAGTTCGCCTCGCGCCCGACCGTGTAGCTCACGCCGGCCGCCGCCATGAGATCGCCCTCGTACGTCGCGTCAACGAACATCTTGCCGCGGAACGTCTTCCCAGAAAGCGTCTTTATCGCGACGATGCGCGAGCCGTCGCGAACGACGCCACCGGGTCTCCGGTCGAGAAATTCGCCGCGCACGATCTCAAGCTTGTTCTCGCGCTCCCAGCGTTCGAGGATCGCAAGCGCCGCAGAGGGCTCGAACGTCCACATGGAGTCTTCGCCGAGCGAACCCGCGCACTGGCCGTCGGGAATGTAGGCGGAGCGCTTTTCGTATTTCCAATGCGAATCGTCCTTGTACCAGTCGGCGACATCCCGGTAGAACTGGAGCGCAAGGCCGCCGAACGCGGACTTGTTGCCGATGTCGGTCTGCCCAAGGCCGCCAGTCGTGAGACCGCCAATGCGCGTCTCGGGGCAGACTATCACTGCCGTCCGCCCAAGGCGCTGCGCCTCAATCGCCGCAGTGAGCGCGGCGGGAGAGGAACCGTAGATAACGAGATCGCGCTCTGCAGGCGCGGAATCGCGCACACACCCCGACAGGATTGTCGCGGCGCATGCGGCGGGAAGCCAGAACTTCATTGTTTAACCCTCTTATAGACCTTCAAGGAGGAACGACACCCCGTACTCGCCCTTGCCGACCATGTCGTCGCCATGAGGACGATCGCCCCAGCTGTTGTCGCCACCAACGCCCATCTGCACCGCGTCTACGTTGACGGTGATCTCGCCCTCGTCGGAAAGATCCCACTGGTGCTTGGCCTTTTCGAGCGAGGCCTGAGAATACGGCCACGCATTGAAGCCAACTGGCGCGCTGAGCGCGGTGATCTTGACGGCCTTGCCGTTGCCGTCGGTGAACTCGATCCAGCGGCAGCCGGTGCGGTAGCCCTGCTCGCCGGGCTCGACGTAGTTGTCGGGGTTGAGGCGGCGCTCGGGATAGTCGATCTTGCCGTCTTCGCCGGCGAGACCGCTGACGAGGCCGATCGACGCCTTCCACACGTCAAGCAAAGCAGCCGTACGACGGTCGCTGTAGTTCTCCCACGGCCCGAGCCCATACCACTCCACGTTCCTGAACTCCTTCGGGAGCTTGAACGTGACGCCGATGCGCGGGACGGGCGGAAGCTTCTCGCCGACAGTCACCTTGAGGTCGACGAGATACTTGCCTTCGCCGAACTTGCGGACGTCGAGCTTGGCCGTGCAGCCCTCGGGCGGAGTCTGCTTTTCGGTCGCCTGCTTCCACGCCTTGCAATGGGCCGGCATGTTCCAGCCGCGGTCGTTGTCTGTGGGCGCGCGCCAGAAGTTGAGCTTGAAGAGCTTCGCGGCCGCATCGTCCTGCACGGCATCCGCAGCAGGCGCCGCGACGGGAACGAAGGGCTTGGCGAAATGGTCTAACGCCACGACATCCGGGTGGCCGTCCTTGTCGAGGTCGAAGTCGCCGCGCACGAAGAGAAACACGATCGCGTCGCCGTCGGGAGCGTCGATCTTGAACTCCTTGACGGTGTCGGGCTCGAAGCCCTTTGCGTCGAGAACCCCGTCCTTGACGATCTTGCCGTCCTTCGTAACGACCCAGTGGGCGTTCAAGTGGTCGAGCGTCGAGAAGCGGTAGGCATTCCATATCTTCGCGGTCTTCGACTCCCAGTCCCACGAGTCGACGTGAACGGGCTGGTAGGCGTGCTTGATCTCGTATGCGCCAGGGTGGTAGTTGCGGTCAGCCGTGACAAAACCGTTGCAGTTGAAGTTGTCATCGTTCGGATGGTCGCCGAAGTCTCCGCCGTAGGCAAGCCACTTGCCGCGCTTGTCGGTCTTCCAAACGGCCTGGTCGACGAAGTCCCAGATAAAGCCGCCCTGCATCGACGGATACTTCCTCACGAGATTCCAGTAGTCCTGGATGTCGCCGTTGGAGTTGCCCATCGCGTGCGTGTACTCGCAGAGGATGAACGGCTTTTTCGGGTTGTTCTTCACATAGCGCTCAACATCCCAGGGCCTCGTGTACATCGGGCACTTGATGTCGCTGTGGTCGGAATCCTGCGCGCCCTCGTACTGGATCGGACGCGTGGAGTCGATCGCCTTCATCGCGTCGTACTCGTCCTTCATCGCCGGGCCGTCGCCGGTTTCGTTGCCAAGCGACCAGAAGATGATCGACGGATGGTTGCGGAACACCTTGACCATGTTGACGCCGCGGTCGACGATCTGGTCGCGGTAGATCGGGTTCTTGGGAAGCGCGCCCTTCCCCTCGCCGTAGATGCCGGCGCCATGCGCCTCGATATTGGCCTCGCACACGACATAGATGCCCTCGCGGTCGCAGAGCTCGTACCAGGTCGGGTCGTTCGGGTAGTGGGAAGTGCGGACGGCGTTGATGTTGAGGTCGTGGAAGATCTGAATGTCCTTCTTCATGCCCTCGAGCGTGACGGCGTATCCGGTCGCGGGCTCCATCTCGTGGCGGTCGGTGCCCATGAAAAGAGCGCGCTTGCCGTTGATGTAGAGAACGGCGTCCTTGATCTCGATCTTGCGGAAGCCGAACGCGACGGCGTAGAAGTCACCGCCAAACTCAACGGTCTCGTAGTACATGTTGGGCGTCTCGCAACTCCAGAGCTTCGGATTCTCGTACTTCTTTTCGAGAACGACCTTGCCTGCCGCATCCTTGACAGTGAGCGCGCCGGCCTTGAAGTCGTCGGAAAGCGAAGCGTCGACGACGAGATCATAGGGCGACTTTCCCGTCTCGGCGACAAGCCAAACGTCGCGGAAGATGCCCGACAGGCGCCAGAAGTCCTGGTCTTCGAGGAACGAACCGTCGCAGTGCTTCAGCACCTTGACCTCGAGCGTGTTCTCGCCGTCCTTGAGGAAGGAGGTGATGTCGAACTCGGCCGGGAGGCGGCTGTCCTGCGAGTAGCCGACTTCCTTGCCGTTCACGTAGAGGTACATCGCGGAGGAGACGCCGCCGAAGTGGATCGTGACGCGGCGGCCCTTCCAGTAGGAAGGAACGGTGAACGTGCGCGAGTAGAGCCCGACGGGGTTGCGGAACTTGTAGCTCGTGTAGTGCTTCGGCGGCTCAACCATCGGGTCGCCCTCGTTCCAGCCGTGGATCGGGTAGGTGGCGTTCGTGTAGAGCGCCGGATCGAATTCGCCCTGGAGCTGCCAGCACCCGGGAACGGCGATTTCAGCCGTCTTCTCCCAATCTTTGGCGTCGATGTTGTGCTTCCACTTGAAGCCCCAAGTGCCGTTGAGGGACTTAAGCCACTTCGATTCCGTGCGCGGCCTCTCTCCCTTCGCAATCGCGAGCGCCACCTCAGGGCACTCGCAAGGGACCATGATCGAACGGGCCGGGAGCCTATTCACCTCGAACCTCGTCGGGTCCTGCCATATCTCCTTCGCGCCGGCGCCAGCGGCCGTCGCAAGGAGAGCCATCGCAACAATGGTATTCCTCATCTTGTGTGTCCTTTCGGATTTCTGTGTTATTTCAAAAGACGTTCAGCGGCAAGACCGATTTCGGCGGCGCGGTTGTCGCCTGCCTCGCGCTCGATCACGTAGTTGCCCTTGTAGCCGGCCTTCTCAAGCTCAGCGATGAAGGCGCGGGCGCCGACGGCGCCATCACCCCACGGGACCTCGGTTCCCCAGGTGCCGGGCTTCTCCGTGAAAAGAGCGTCCTTCACGTGGACCTGGCGGATCCACGGCGCGAGAAGCTTCACCGCCTCGCGCGGCTCGCCCTTCCCGTAGAGGATCATGTTCGCAGGGTCGAAGTTGACATAGACCCCGGGAACCTTCTCGAGGAACTTCACGAGGTCCTCTGCCGTCTCCTGTCCGGACTCGAGAAGAATCGTCACGCCGTACTTCTTGGCCTCGTCACGCATCCACGAGACGCGCTCGACGTAGGTCGCGAACGCCTTGGGGTCGCTCTCGTCGAGGAAACCTGCGTGGAGCGACATGTACTTGCAGCCGAGTTCCTTCGTGAGCTTCGCGCCCTCGGTCACGATCTTCTTGTTGCCCTCCCAAGTCGCGTCGGGAACGATGCCGCCCGTCTTCTTGATCGTCTCGAGCGTCGAGTAGTCCTCGCCGATCGTGCCAACCATCGTCGACATGAGCTTCCACTTGCCGGACTTGACCTGGGACTTCACGAACTCCCAAGTCTCCTTCGACTCGGCAGCGCCATGTCGCTCGTCGGGAACAATAAACGGCCCGAGAGCGAGATGGATGCCCTCGACGCCCGCCTTCTCCATCGCGGCGGCGACTTCAACGAGCGGCTTGCGCCAGCTCCAGCTGCAAACGCCAATGCGGTCGGCGGGAACGGTCTTAACTGGAAGCGCGCGGATGAAGATGTTGCGCCACTCGGTCGGGTCGCCGTGGCACTGGAGCTCGATCTGCTCCTTGAAGAAGATCGGGCGCTTGCGATCCCAGTAGTTCTCAAGCGTGACGTTGTCGACGACGAGTTCGCCGTTGAGCCACACCGTCACCTTGTCGCCGCGCATGATCACGTGGAAACGGTTCCAGTCGCCCACCAGCTTATCGGCGATCTTGAGCGCCTTGGAGGGGTTCTTCTGGTTGTTGTAGAGACCGCCGGAGCCGATGTTCCACTGGTTGTGCGCGTCCCAGATCTGAACCTGCGGCGAGCCCCTGAGATAGAGCCCCGAATCGCCCGTGATCGACATGATGCGCCAGTCGGCCCACATCTCGAAATCCTCGTAGTCCACCTTTGTCGCAAGCGAATAGCCGCCGCGGTAGCCGTCGAAATAGAGGTTGCCGTTCCTCACGTGCCAGTGCTCGTCGCGGCCCTTGTCGGCGATCTTCTGCATTTCGGCGCGCTTCTCGCTCGTCGCCGCCTGGCGGACGACGGGGTTGTCAAACTTCTCTTCGGTCGTCACGCCCTTCCAGAACTCGGGGAGGTCGCTTTCATCGCCGTCGAAATAGGCCACAAAGCCCTTCGGGCAGGCCATGCGCTGCTTCGGGCAGACATCGCCCATCTTCGCGTCGTCGGGAAGCTCCTTGATGCGGACGTTGCGGAACTTCACGTCGTAACCATGGCCGCAGAAGGTGATGAAGCCGCGCGTGCGGTGAAGACCGGGGTGCTTCTTGCCGTCAGGCGTGTCGCCGTCGCCCTTCCACTGCGAGACATCGCCCTTCGTGATCAGATAGCCGTTGAGGTAGACCTCGATCTCGCTGCCGATGACCTTGACTTCCTCGAAGTTCCACATCCCCGGCTTCCTGACATAGCTGCCGCCGCCGGTGAAGTTCTTGTCCTTGCCCCAGATCTGCTTGTCGACGTTGTCGCGGCGGGACGGCACGATGCCGTAGATCGAGCCCGTGTACTGGTAGGGCTTCAGCTTGTCGGCCTTCTTCTCGGCGTCGTAGTAGGCGCTGCCGCCGTCGTCGAGAAGCTGCAGCTCGCACATGCCGAAGTACGCCGCGTCGACGTGCGAATCGGGAGTGCGGATGCCGAGGCCGTTGTTGCCGTTCTCTGGCATCAGGAACTCAAGGCGGAGAATGAAGTTGCCGTACTCCTTCTCAGTGATCGGGTTACCTTCGCCGTAGATCATCCCGTTACCTTCGGAGAGCGACGTGAACCCCTCATCAATGAGAGGCGGATACGACGTCTCGGTCGATTCAAAACAAACGCACCCGGCAATCGCCACAAAGGCGACGGCCGCCAACAGGGTTTTCCGCATTTTCATGTGACTATTATACCAAAAATCAAAGCGCCGTGGGATTGCCAAGCGATGGTGGGTGCACAGAGATTTTTATGTGCGGGAGCACGGAATACCATCCTCGCCGCGATTCCACATATACAATTCCATATGTGCCAGCATATCCGATTTGCGCTAACGCGCGACCACGAACCTTGGCCGGGCGGCGAATCGCGCAAGCGCGATTGCCTGTGGCGCGCCCCATCTCCGCTTGAAGGCCGCTTTCCAACTCCTCCACTCACCCACTC
>CACWJS010000105.1 GCA_902761275.1 uncultured bacterium
AGTGCTCCCGCAACATTCCACCAGCGTATTCGTGACAAAGGCAGAGTCTTTGAATACTGCGTACACATTGCTTGTGACGTTGTGAATTCTGCATCTATCAACAACGCAATCCCGCAGTTCCCCGTTCGACACATCGCACTCTTCGAGAATCGAATTGTCGGCAGCTTCGTTGTAGAAGCGCCAATTTCCGGTCGTGTATGAGGCGTAGGGCTTGTTCCCGTCTCCTGTGAAGGTGCATCGGACGGCATGTGCGCCAAGCACATTGCATAGCCCTACTCTCCCTGAAACGACTTTCGATTGGTTGTTGCTGAAAACAGAGTCGTATATCACACACCGATTCTTATCGCCAACGATTCCGCGAACAAGCACACTGGCAGTCGTCACCGGCATCTCGCCAGCAGCTGGCGTCGCATTTGCCGTATTTCCGATAAACGAGCAGTTCGTTATCGTTAGGTTACCGTTCAATGTTAGGTTACCGTTCAATGGATCGTTGCCGTTGAACATTGTCAACGCAGATCCGGCGTTCCCGCTGAAAGTGCACCCGGCCAGCAAGCAGTCGTTTGTCTTGGTGGCGTTGCTGTTGCTAAAGCTAATGACAGGTGTAGTTGAATTGTTTGAGTTCCCCGAAAACTCGCAATTGACAATTCGGACGTCGGCATCGTAACATGCGATTATCGGGTAGGTCGATGATGTCGTGTTGGATCTGAAAGTACAATTTGAATATGTCGCAGGACCAGTCAAGAGAGGACGATTCGTAGAGCCATTCCCATGCACATTGCAGCCGATCATGGATACATTCTTTGCCACGCTATTCATGTTTCCGACCATCTCGCATCCGTACGCCGTTCCATTAAACATGCACCCCGCACCACTGGCATCCGTAGAAACATTGTTGGTAAAGAAGCAGTCGTACACAAAGTAATTGTTCTTCGCCCCGATCGCACCTCCCAAATACGACTGGTTGCCGCGAAACACGCAGTTCGAGACTACGACATTATGCCCGCCAGACCAGTCGCCGGAGACCATCCTGCCAATGCCTATCGCGCCGCCATTGCACCAGTTGCCGTATGCCGAATCAGATGAATCAGCACCGCCGTTGCAGTTGACAAAGGTGATGTTCTCGATTCTCGCCGACTCGTTCGCATTGAGCTGCAGCTGCATGCCCTTGCCGCCGTTTCCGTCTATTATCACAGGCTCGCTTCCATTCGTCCACGTTGTACGACTCGAATTGTCCTCGCCTTTGATGGTGAGGCCAGGAACTGTGACGTTCAGTCGAATCTTGCAGTAGCTTGCGCTTGACGGAGAACGTGTGTTGTCGGCCATGTACACGTCGGCAGGAAACGTGTACGTGCCCGTTTTCAGCACAATCGTGTCGATTGCCTCCCCATCTATCTTCTCTCCCGCATTGGCTCTCGCCACGGCGTTCGTCAACTCTACAACGGTCTCGACCTCTATGGTCGCGGCCGTAACGCACCACTGGACTGCGACAACGGTAATTGCCGCAACGATTTTCCTTATGGTTTTCATTTTCGTCTTCTCCTTTTTCTTTTTTGTTTCACAAATCAATACAAGACCTCAAAATCGGCCACGCCGCATGTAGGCGCGACAACGGCATCGACATACATAGACTTGCCGACGGTCGAAAGCGCGAACGCCGTCTCCTTGCCGTTTACGAGCAGCGTCATCGGCGACTTGCCTTCAGGCACGAGCAAATGCGCCTTGACCTTGCTCGCAGGACTGCGCAGATGATATCGGAATCCCGCATCGTTCTGGATATGGCGGACATCGACATACTTCTTCGACATCTCATATCCCGTCACATAGCGCAGTTCGCGGTATGGCGTGACGGGCCAGCGCGGCGAAAACGCAATCTCGTCATAGCCAGTTCCGGCATCGACGATTCCCGCAAGTCCCTCTTCCACCGCGTCCATGAGCGCCGCCGCGCCCCAAGCGCTAGGTCCCGCCTCTTCGGAAACGGATTCGCCCGTCTTGCGGTGGTAGAGGAAGTATATCGCCTTGTCGTTCTCCACTTTTTCAATCCAGCGTGAAATTATGCTCCAACCGTATCCCTCACGTCCGTTGGCGAACGCGCCCTTTGCAAGCTCGCCTGCCGTAAACGGTGAAATTGCGCCGTTTACGTATTCTCCGGGCTTGTACCGGTTGAACGAAGGCTCGTATGCAGGGTCTATCGTGAAGAACTCGGAGAACGTCCCCGCCGTCCTCCCCCGCTCGATGAAAGCGTCTATAACGGCGCGGCACTCATCGCCCGTCAAGATGCCGCGATTGAGCGCATACGCATCGGAAAGCGAAAGACGGTTCGTCTCGTTTTCATCGAGAGGCTTTGTACCGCGCACCGGCAGCTGATGGACGAAGAAGCGTCCGTTCCAGAGGTTCTTCATTATGCTTTCGCGCAGCGTGGCGGCACGCACGTCCCATTCTGCCGCCTTCGCTTCGTTGCCGAGACGGCGGTTCATCCACGCGAGCAGCTTCATCGCCTGATAGACGCCAGTGTTATCGCCATGCATCGCACAAAGCGGTTTCCCGGCGACGCGGCGGTCTCTTCCGCTTGAGGGGTCGTTCGTGAAGTCCCAGGTGTCGATGGTGTAGGGACGGATGCAAAGCCCGAGAGAGGGTTCCCATCGAAGATGGTCGCTTGTCTGGTAGTCTATGCCCTTCTCCAACGCTGGCAGGACCGATGCAAGCCACTCGTCGTCGCCCGTCATGCGGTAGTACTGCCACGCGCCCTCTACTACGAGATACTCGACGTCGGCCTCAAGTTCAAGCCTGACGAGAGACATGTTGTCTTCCGGAAACAGACGATGCGACTCAGGGCCGACAAACGTCCAGTGGAAGTCGTCCATCTGCTTGGCGAGCTCGAAGAACTGCCCGTCCTTGCGCTGGGTGTCGATTATGAGCTGGAGGAATGAAAGCGGGTCGTACTCCCAGTGCTTCCAGCCCTTCATCTGGTGGACGTGGTCGCGAATCCAGTTGTGGTTGCAGACAACGACCTTGCCGTCCAAGAAAAGCAGTCGGCGGTTCGCCATGAGCGTCTCGCGAAGCTTCTGAAGGAACAAGCCAAGCCTGGAGTCAGACGTCGTAAGCGCTCCAGGCAGTGAAAGCTCCCTGTTGTTGTATGTTCCGCACAGGACCTCGCCGTACTCGCCGCTCCGCATGCGCGGCAGAGGATTGGCGAACATTATCCTCCGCCCTTCGTTAATCTTCAGCGTCGCCGGGTCTGGGAGTCTGCTGTCCCATTCGGCAGGCGGTTCAGTGGTCCGACAACCGGCAACTATCACAGTAGCTACGAGTACCGCCACATTTATGCACTTGATGGCTTTCATCGTTTATCCTTTCACTTGCTAAAGAGTTCAGGACTGAAGACCTTGCGGACCACACCCAAATGGAAGAGCGCACGGAACTGGCGGAAGCGGCCTTCGTAGAACGCCGTCCGAGCCTCCTTCGCGGCGCGGGCGAGCGTCGCGTTCTTTTCGTCCGCCTTCGCCGCAGCCTCCAGTTTTTCAAGATTTGCAAGATGAGTCGCCCTTTCCGCAGTCGGAATCTTCGCGCTCTTCACCTCGACCGCGCCGTTTGCGCCGCGCCCTTTCACAAAGCGAATCTCGTGATGCCTTAGGATAAGCGTCTCCGGCTTGCCGTCAACGATATATTCGATCTCGACGGAATATGGCTCGCGGTTGACGAGGTAATGCCCTTCCGCGCCACTTCTGACGCACACGGGGTCGTCAGGGCCTTTCGCAAGCGCGTAGCGTCCGCGAGGAATCTGGCGGAACTGTCCGTAGAATCTGCACCACTCGTCGTGTTCGCCGCTTTCCATCAGCCCCCACCAGCCGGTGATAAAATCCTGCACATCACAGTCCGCAATCAGCGACGCTACTGAATCGAGCGTGTAGGGCGGCCTCGCGTGAGGCGTCGGGTACGACTGGAAGTTGTCGTGGAAAGGCACAAGATTACCGGCTGGAGTCCATAAATCCGTCCGCCATGCACGAGCAGCCGCGCCCTGGTTTCCAATCGACGGATAGATTTCGAGATTGGCACAGCGGAATACGTTTATCGCCGCCACTTCGCCTTTTTGCATGAGCTCGCGCCATGACGGAGAGTCCGGAAGGTAGGCCATGTCGGAGTCATTGTATTTTCTTTTGATTATCCAGTCCGGCCCTACACTTGGCACAAACCTAACCCCTGGTATCTTTGCGAGTCTCGGCAGATCAAGTCCAGCCTCGCGGAACGCTTGCCCGGCATCCCATTCTTCCCATTTGAGCGATCCGTTCCGGCAGTATCGCACAGGCGATATCCAAATCTGAATCTCGGCGTCGCCGCCTTTTGCCCGCAAGATAGACGCCAACTCCGACGCAATCTGCTCTGTCTTTTCGCAGCGCCATTTAACCCACGATTCCTTTCGCACGTGGTCAGACGTGAGATAGACATAGCGACTCTTTGCATCCGTGCCAGGAACGGCAATTCCCGTATCCCGCTGAAACTGCTCTATTGTATAGTCGTCATAACCTACTGAAAGATTGTGGAAATGGATAGGGCACGCCTCGTTCATCGCAATTCCCCTGAATCCGGAATAACGCCCGAACTTGTCTCTATACGACTCAATCAACCGACGATATGCGGCGCGAACAGAAGGACGCAGGAAATTAGGCGTTTCCCACGCCCCACCCAAGCCACCATTGGAGTCCCTAAAACCAATGCCTACGCCAGACTCCCCGTGTCCCAGCCGCGAGAACCATGCCCCATAATTGTCGCCGCGATGGTTAAGCTTCACCCAGAACCCCATTCCTGCGCGTTCGAGCATGTCAGCGCCAAGCTCCGCCCATCCACGGCAACGTCCGTTTCTGATGTCGGTATTGTTCCACGGAAGCGCCGCCTCCGGGATCGTGGCGTACATTCCGGTAGCGTCACCGAAGTACGCGGCCACTTTTATCACCCACGAATCCTGCGAATTCCAGCGCATGTAGTCGATGACTCGCTGCCACTTGACGCGCCAGAACTCAAGGTCGGCGTTTTTGTAGTTCCACGAATTGTTGAATGTGAGATCAGCGTCAATGGTCGGATCTTCGTCCCATTCCGCGACGGTGCGTCTACCCTTGGACATCCCCTGCACCGGTCCTATCGGCAAAGAATCCATCTCATACATTCTAACGGCGGCGACAGCGGCATGTCTGTTGAAATGATAGTTCTGAATCACGACAGCAACGGCATCGCTGTCCGGCCAGAACACGAACCTCTTTTTCTGCATTTCCATCGAAAGCGGATAATCCACGCCTGTCATTACGCCCGCGCAGTCGATTGACACAGAATAGATTCTTCCCCATTTTTCGGGAAACACCGAAACCAGGAACCAGCGCATCTTGTCATCAGGATAGTCTATCTCGACGATATGCGGCTTGCCCTGGTTCCTTATCGCGAATCGATAGGCAGCAAGGGGGACCGCCGCGCCGTCCTCACGTGACTCAAGGTAAACAAGCGGCCCGTTCGTGACAATCTCCGACGTGCAAAGCGCGGCGCGGTCTCGCGGATATTCCTTCGTGCAGTCATACTCGCCAATCAGAGTCTTTCGTGTTGGTAATATATTTCGTGGTTCTTCACCAAGGCACATGCACTCAAATTGCCGCGCATCAACCTCGCCCTCGTTGAGCCACAGCTTGAACAGCCCCGGCTTGTCGCCCTTGACATTGACCGTGAACTCTTTCAGCTCATTCGGCTCGAGCGAAAGCACAACCGTCGCGCCATTTGAGAACTTGAGCGTTTTCTCTACCGGTTCCGCACTCTCGTTCCTTGCCCGGAATCGAAAAGACTTAGTCTCGCCCTCGCCTACCGACCAATCATGGAGTTCATAGCGAATTGGCTGATGCTTGAGATATTCCCTCCTTAGCGCATCTTCGTCGAGCGCAAGAGGGAGGATCGTCACTTCGTCTATCGTTCCGTCAAGGCCAAGCTTCTCGCCGCCAGACGCCAGCGTGAACGTCTTCCCAAGCGGGATTTTCCTCCCAGCCTCGAAATCGCGAGTCTTCGCGACCACACCGTCTGCATAGAGAATCGCCTTGCCCTTTGCAGAATCGTATGATACAGCCGCGAAGTGCCATTCTCCGCCCAGAATGCGCCGCCCCCACCAGATGCAATTCCCAAATGTTGCGGGCCCCATGTCGCATCGCAGGCTAACACCACCCCAGACAAAGGAGTCTCCCGAGGCAAAAAGCGAACGCTGATGAACGCCGGAATGAGGAATCCACTGTGCGTTGAAGTTCTCGGCCATGACAAAATCGTGACTTACGTTGCAGCTTGGCAACGTATCGTCATGCTTGAACCATACCATGAACGTACCAGCCGTAGGCGTCATGAATCCTGGCAATGAAGACGAAAACTCGAGCAGCGAATCTTTTGACAGATGGACGGCATTGCCGGACAGCCCCTTTACGACAGAAACATTCTCACTCTTCAGCGGCACAGGATCGCCACCGTCAAACGATATTGTGGCGGAATGCGCAAACGCAGAAACGATGACTGCGAAAACTGACAATGCCTCTCTCATGCCCACCTCACTTTTTTGTCCTTGGTGCAGGCCATGATAGGGAATGGTACATTTCAATGTCTATCATTCCATTCTCGCCCAATTCCACAGAGAAGTCGCAACCTTTTGCGGATCTGCCAAATTCGATGTCCTTTCCGTCTGCTACCACCTTGCGGAATGCCATGAAGAACATTGGCATCACATGGCAGTCAAGAAACTTGGCAGAGGTCTTTACGGACAAGCATAGGCTTCGCTGGCTGTTCGTCCACGACGACTCAAAATATCCACCGCCAGGAAGCGGCGTACTATACTTTCCATTCTGGAAGTGCGTTGCAAGCCAGCGCGGAGAGAACTCGACCTTCTCGCCTTTGTCGTCCTTCGGCACAACCCCCGCAAAAGTGCGCTCGAATCCGTTCAAGAGCTTTGCCGCCGTCACCTTGTCGCGGACAGGCACTTTGCTCTCGAAGAAATGCCGCCAAAGCGCAATGCCGTACGGAAAACAAAAGTCTCCGGCGCGAAACGAGGCCTCGGCGATTTCTGGCATTTCATCAAGCGGCTCTCCACCAACGTCGCCGGTTCCCTTGTCGGCGTACTTCTGCATCAAGGCGATTATCTGCGCTTTTGACAAGTACTTCAGTTCCGGCTTGCGGTTCTTCTCGGCGACAGCGCGCCAGTCGGGACCCGCGAGCGCGGCAAGCGCCTTTATCTTCTCGCCGCAGTGCGGGATTGTCGGCGAGTCGAAAGAAGGATCGGCCACGCCGCATGCAGCCGCAACCGGCAGCGCGGCAAAAGCGGCATAAGACACCCCGAGCCCCAGCAGGAGCCACTTGTACAGCTTAGACATGTTCTTGTAGAGTAGAGACCCACGCCTCGGTGTTGCCGCGCACCCGCTTGCGCTCCCTTCGGGTTGCCTTCGGCAAGGTACCCTCCGAAGCGAAGCTTCTTCGGTGCATGATGCGACTTCCCCCCTCATCAAACCGGACGTGCGGATTTCCCGCATCCGGCTTTCCCTGTGGAGCTGCGTTCGTCATAGATTGGCCAACCTTTCTTTGCTTTCGCAATTGTTGTTGATTACAACTTTCCCAATTGTGTGGGGTAAGTCTTACCGCTATTATATCACATTCGCCTGTGTGTTTTATACAAATATTTTGTGTTGATTTCGAAAAGAGGATATGCTATACTTCGAAACCATGAAAAACATATTGATGTGCTATGATGCCGGTAACTATGCGTCACGATGCGTAATCATGGGCGTTCAGAAGTTCACCACGCAGAAAAGCGACTGGAACGTTAGAGTGCTGTCTTTTCCAGAAATACTGACCGCCGACATGGTCCTGCGGGCACCGTCAGAGGGCTACAACGGCATCCTCCTGCCATTGTTCACAGAACCAGACGTGGCAGACGCCATTGCAAAGACGTCGCTTCCGGTCTCGTTCCGCAAGATAGACCACATGCTCACGCCGCAGCGCAAGAAAAATGTCGCAGTTGTATCCATCGACGACACGGCCGTTGGCGCAATGGGGGCGCGACACTTCCTCGGACTTGGAAAGTTCAACAGCTATGCCTTTGTACCGCACACCGAAGCACCCTATTGGTCAGAGCAGAGAAAGAATGGCTTTATCAAGGAGTTGAAGCGACACGATATTAGCACGACGGTACTATCGAACGGCGGCACTCCGCAGGAGATCGCCGACCTGCCAAAACCGGCGGCTGTCATGGCCGCATGGGACTATAAGGCCATAGAGATCATGGGCTACGCACGAAAGCTTGGACTATCAATTCCAGACCAGATTGCCGTTGTCGGCGTGGACGCCGACCCGATTGTCTGCGGCTTTTCCAATCCTCCGCTTACAAGCATAGAGCCGGACTTCGAGCGGATGGGCTATGCGGCTGCAGCCGCGCTTGACGCGATGATGTGCGGACGCAAGCTGAACTCGATCAACAGAATTTCCTGCCCTCCCAAGGGGATCGTCGAACGCGCTTCAACATACTTTCTGCCAACTGGCAAATCGCTCGTCGACCAGGCGAAGACAATTATCAAGCAAGAGGCGACGCGAGGACTGTCCGTCAAGGCGCTGTCGGCAAGGCTCAATGTCTCGCCACAGCTTCTAGCTCTCCGCTTCCGCCAGTTCGAGGACACCACGCCGCAGAACCTGATTCTTCAAACGCGTCTTGAACAAGCCAAGAAACTCATGAGGAATCCCAAGATCAAGCTTGACGCGATAGCCGAGCAGTGCGGCTTCAGCTCAAAAAACCGCCTCTTCCACGTATTCAAGGAGCGATTCGGGATTACGATTGGCGACTTCCGCGCTCAGGAATGAAACCAGATTGGCGCATGCTTCTAAGGGCAGCGCTCATGGCACCATTGCCGACAGCTTCGCAATCTCCTTCGCGTCGCGGGTGGTGTAGGAAGTGACGCGACGGCCGAGGCAGTTGATGGACGAGCCAAGGCCATGCAGCTCGACGTTGTCGATAATGAGAAATCGGTCGTGGAAGTCGTCGGAGTAGGTGACGGCGAGACCCTTGTACTGACGGTTGAACTTCGCGATTTCGGTCGGCGTCGGCTTGCCGCGATCTTTGCAGACGAGCCGCACCTTAACGCCAGGACGCTTCTTCGAAAGAACCTCCAGCGTGACCGCATCAGAATAAGGGTCGACGAGTACAATCTCCGATTGTGCGCTTTCGATCAGACGCGAGACATACCGC
>CACWJS010000106.1 GCA_902761275.1 uncultured bacterium
AAAGATTTGGTATAATAACTCAAAACAACAAGGAGAAACAAGATGAACGGAATTCTTATCGCATTGCTTGTCGTCGTCGTGCTGGCCGTCGTGCTTATCGCGTGGATCGTCGGGCTCTACAACGGACTCGTCGTCCTCAAGAACCGGTTCAAGAACGCGTTTGCCCAGATTGACGTGCAGCTTCGCCGCCGCTACGACCTGATTCCCAACCTCGTCGAGACTGCGAAGGGGTATCTCAAGCACGAGCGCGAGACGCTGACTGCCGTCATCGAGGCACGAAACCAGGCCGCGGGCGCAGCGAAGGCACTCGCTGCCGCGCCAGGCGATCCCACCGCCGTGAAGGCGTTCTCCGCTGCCGAGTCTGGACTTGCGGGCGTTCTCTCGCGCCTTATGGTTGTCGTCGAGCGTTATCCCGAGCTTAAGGCGGACAAGCAGATGGCGCGCGTCTCCGAGGAGCTTACCTCCACCGAGAACCGCATTGCGTTTGCACGTCAGGCCTACAACGACTCCGTGACGGAATACAACACGAAGCGCGAGATATTCCCGACTTCCATCATCGCCGGCGTCTTCAACTTTGCGCCTGCCGCGCTTCTTGAGTCGACCGACTCCGCCGCGCAGCGTGAAGCGCCCCAAGTCAAGTTCTGATGGATCCATTCGCGCTCCAGCAGGCGGCGCGTACCCGAACATTCCGCCTCGTTCCGCTGGCGGCTGTCGCAATCATCGCAACAGCCGTGGCTACGGGTCTCGTCTTTTTGCTTGCCTGCTGGGGCGTCTGGCTGTATTTCGGGGATGCCGACTTGGCACGCGATGCGACCGAGGCCGGCATTGCGGCGTTTTGCCACGCATATCCGCAAGTTGTCGCCGCCTGCTTCGTCTTTTCCTTTCTCCTTATCGGCATCGCGACGCTTTCGAAGTTCTTGGGGCTTTCTTCCGGCGACATGTTGATGAAGTCAATTGGCGCGACGCGCCTGAAGCGCGGCAATGTCTCGTCTGACGCCGAAGCCGATCTTGCGCGAGACCGCTTCCTCAATGTCTGCGAAGAGATGTCCATTGCGTCCGGGCTCGACATGCCGACTGTCTGGGTTCTTGAGAACGAGGGCGGAGTCAACGCCCTTGCGGCGGGGACAAACCCCTCGGCGGCGGCTGTATGCGTGACTCGCGGCGCACTCGAGTGGCTTACGCGCGACGAGCTTCAGGGCGTTGTCGCTCACGAGTTCAGCCACATATTGAACGGCGACATGCGGCTTAACTTCCGTCTTACGGCGCTTGTCGCGGGCATTTCCGCCGTCTCGCGGTTCGGGAAGGGGATGTTGTCGATCTTCGGTGATGGCGACGATGGCCATAGCGTCATAGTTGTTCCGCGCGGCAGAAGCAAGGGCAAAGGCGGCGGTCCGTTGCCGCTCCTTGTCATCTATGTTCTCACCGGTATCGCGCTGTGGCTTGTCGGTTCGATTGGCACCTTCTTCGCGCGACTCGTCCAATGTGCCGTATCGCGCGAACGCGAATACCTTGCCGACGCCGCATCCGCGCAGTTCACCCGAAATCCAGAGAGTCTCGCGAATGCGCTACGGTTTACGTATCTCGCGGACGTGGTTGGCGGCGGGCGTGCGTTCGGAGTGTGGAAGGGCGATGTCTCGCACATGCTCTTCGCCTCTACAGGCGAATCCCTCTTTGATACCCATCCGCCGGTCAAGGAGCGCATCCGCCGTCTCTCGCCGCGCGGCGAAACTGCCGCGGACGAATCGGTGAAGTCGCGCATCAATGCGGTCAAGGATCGCCGTCGTGCGATGGCGAAGGCGGCGAACGAGAATTTTGCAAAGAGCGTCGCCCGTGCGAAAGGGCTCAAGGCGGCGGTCGCGTCGCTTGCAGACGCGAAGGTGCAGCCAGCCGCGCTCGCGTCGGTGCGGAGTCCGGCGAAAGCTGGTGGAACGCTTGTCGCGCTTCTGCGCGGCCAAGTGCCAGATGGCTGGGAAGGGGAGCTTTCTGCGGCCGAGCGGCGCACGCTGGCGCTCCGGTGCGTCAACACGCTTCGTGACGGCGCGTCGGCTTCGCAGCGCCGTTTCTGGGCAGAAGAGGCGGAGCGAGTCGTCCGGGAGGACGGGCTGTACGACTCCTTTGAGATGATGGTCATGGCGTCCGTCCGGAGACGGCTTCTCTCCGATGGGCGCATTCCAAAGATGGTTCCCGCGAAGACGCTTCTCCCAGTGGCCGCGCGTGTGATAGCGACGGTAGCGTCGTTTGGCAGCGACCCCGAGGGCGGCTATAGGGCGGCGGAGCAGAAGCTTTCGCTTTTTGGTCCGGGTCTGCCGCCGATGCCAGAGCCATACGACGATGCGACAGAGGTGCTTGCGGCGTTCGATTCGCTTGTACACCTGCCGCCGCTTGCGAAGCGCGAGCTTCTTACCGGGCTTAAGGAGACGATTGCGCAGGACGGCAAGGTGACGGATGACGAGGCGAACTACCTTGCCGCCGTCGCAGATGCAATCGGTGCCTACGGTTGGATGCAGATGCAAGTTCCAAAGCCGACTTCCCGCTATTGAGTCAGCGGGGAGGGTTTTGGTATAATTGACTCTTCAAATGAAGACTCTAAAAGTAGTCGCGGCCGGGCTTGGCTACAAACTCCTCGAGCGCAATGGAATGCTCGAGATGGCAGGGCTCAAGTTTCACTCCGCGCCGAGCGTTTTTCCTGCCGTTACGTGCGTTGCACAGGCGTCGCTCAGGACGGGGCTCGCCCCTGCCGAACACGGCATGGTCTCTAACGGCTGGTGGTCGGAGGACTTGAGAAAGCCGCTTTTCTGGGAGCAGAGTTCGCGCATCGTGAAGGGGCGTCGCGTTTGGGCCGATCGTCGGCTTGAGGGTGGCACTGTCGGCATGTTTTTCTTCCAGCAGTCGCTCGGCGAGGAAGCCGATGTAATCATCTCGCCCGCGCCAATCCACAAGCATGGCGGCGGCATGGTGATGAGCTGCTACACGAAGCCGACGGGAATGGCGCCGATTCTCGAGAAGCTCTGCGGCAAGTTCCCGCTTTGGCGCTACTGGGGACCACTCGCGTCGCCTAAGGTCGGCAGGAAGTGCGTCAGCTGGTTTGAGGCGATGACCGACGCGCACGATGTTGACGAGGCGTATCTGTACCTCCCGACTCTCGACTACGCGGCGCAGAAATCAGGCCCCGACTCGCCTGCGGCGCAGGCGGCGCTGAAGGAGTTTCGTCGCCAGCTTGAGCGCGTCGCGGACATTTGCATGCGCCGCGGATGCGAGCTAAAGGTGGTCGGAGACTACGAGATAACCGAGGTGACGGCCGAGCCGGTCCGCCCGAATGTCGTCCTTCGCCGCAACGATCTTTTCAGGACGCGCACAGTCGCCGGGATGTCGTATCCCGACTTCTACCAGTCTACGGCGTTTGCGATGTGCGACCACGAGTTCTGCGTCGTCTATGGCGCAGAGAGGGCAAAGGCCGTGGAGCTTCTGCTTGCGACTGGCGACTACGAGCTCCCGTCTCCCAACTTTCAACTTTCAACTCTCAACTTTCAACTCCTTCTCGCCAGAGAAGGGTCGTGGTGCGACTATGCCTGGTGGACCGACAAGCGCGAAGCGCCGGACTTTGCGTCGCACGTCGATATCCACAACAAGCCGGGCTACGACCCGAAGGAACTTTTCTTTTTCAACAGGGGAATCGTCAAGGGAACGCACGGGCGCAAATGCGCCGTTGCACAATCGGAGTAAAAATGAAACTGAGAAACTTCTCGCCAATCGTAATTTCGCTTCTCGTGGGCGCGGCCCTTGGCTATTGTCTCGGCCCGGCGTCATCGCCAGCTCCGGCTCCGGAACCGGAGCAGAAGTCGGAGTCCGAACAAGCCAAGCAGCCCGATCGAGGGGATCGCGGCGATCGTGCGGCGAACCGCGCTCTTCGCGCCCGCATCAAGGAACTCGAGGACATGCTTGCGGAGCAGGGCATCGAAGTCGAGAAGATGAAGGAGGAAGAGACGACGAGACGCGAAAGCCGGGAACGCCCCCGCGATTTTCGCGCCGAGCTGGAACGTCTCAAGACAGAGGATCCCGCTCGTTACGCGCAGATAACCAACAGCATGGCGCAGTTCCGCCGCCATCGTCTCGAGCGCGCGCAGTCGAAGATCGACTTCCTTTCGTCGATTGACACGTCTCGCATGTCGCCTGCGATGCTCAAGGTCCATTCGGACCTTCAGGACATGATCGAGAAGCGCGAGGCCGTCGAGGAGAAGATGCGCGGGTTCATGGACATGACGGAGGAGGAAAGGCGCGAGGCTTTTCAGGAGATTGGCGAGATCGACGGCAGGATACGCGAGCTCAACAGGGCGGAGCGCGACAATCTTCTCGTCCAGACGGCGGAGGCGCTGGGATTCCAGGGTGACGACGCTGCCGAGATAATAGACACGGTCAAGAGCATATACGAGGCGACCGACTCCGGCTGGGGCTGGGGTGGACCTGGGGGTGGCGGCAGGCGCGCTGGGCGCGGCGGGCGCGGCGGCCCAGGCGGAAGGGGAGGAAACCGCTGACATGAAATCGGTACAGGAAATCGTCGATCTCGCGAGCGCCTACTACGGTAGTGCCGTCCTCTTCGCCGCCATCGACTGCGACGTGTTCGAGAAGGTCGAGGCGGGAACGCTCGACACGAGTTGCCGCGGCATGCGGCTTCTCGCGGACGCGTGCGTCGCGGAAGGGCTTCTCGAAAAGCGCGATGGGAAATACTTCAACACCCCTGCCGGCAAGATGGCGCTGATCCCAGGGGGACCCGCCGATCTCACGAAGGCGATACGCTACAACCGCGACGTGTATCCGGCGTGGGGGAAGCTTGTGGAACTTGCCGAGACCGGCCGTCCCGTTGAGAAGCCCGAGATCCATCTCGGCGAAGACGCGGCGCGCACGAAGGCATTTGCCGCGTCGATGTTTGGTCGCGCGATGGGCATCGGCAAGGGCATCGTCCCGATGCTTGGCGGGCTCTCGGGGAAGATCCTCGATCTCGCGGGAGGCCCGGGCGCGTATGCGATACTCATGTGCCAGGCGAATCCATCCGCGACATGCGTGACGGTAGACCTAAAGGCGATTGCCGCCGAGGCGAAGGGCTATGTCGAGAAGTTCGGCCTAGCGAGTCGCATCGAGTGCCGCGCTGGCGACTACCACACGGACGAATACGAGCAGGAGGCCTACGATGTCGTGACGATCTTCGGAGCTCTCCACCAGGAGTCGCCGGAGCAGATAGTCGACATCTTGAAGCGTGCGAACAGGGCGCTCAAGCCGAGCGGGAGGCTCTTCGTCCTCGACATGATGACAGACGCGACGCACACCGCACCAAAGTTCTCCGCTCTCTTCGCTGTAAACATGGCGCTCACGACCGAGAACGGCTGGGTGTTCTCCGACGAGGAACTCAAGGGATGGATGCGCGAGGCGGGCTTCACTCCCGGCGAGACGCGTCCAGTTCCGCCGCCGATGCCGCATTGGCTCGTAGAGGCGGTGAAGTGAGATGGCGGCGAAGGGCGGAGCCGTCGGTTTCTTCGATTCAGGGCTCGGGGGGCTTTGCATTCTCGACGCCTTTAAGACGCTCTGCCCGCATGAGTCGACGATATATATCGCGGACTCAAAGAACTGCCCTTATGGGAACAAGCCTGCTGCGGAGATAGTCAAGCTTGCAGAGTCGAATACTCGGCGGCTTCTTAGGCGCGGCTGCAAGATGGTAGTCGTCGCCTGCAATACTGCGACGGCCGCCGCGATAGACTTCCTTCGTGAGCGCCATCCAGAGACGCCGTTTATCGGCATCGAGCCGGCGGTCAAGCCCGCCGCGCTTCGTTCGAAGACAGGCGTCGTAGGAGTCCTCGCGACGGCGGGGACTTTCGGTGGTCGGCTCTACAATGAGACCAAGGCGAAGTTCGCCAGGGACGTCACGGTGATCGCCACCGTCGCCGACGAGTTCGTGGAGCTCGTCGAGCGCAATGAGGTCTCGGGCGCGAACGCGGAGCGCGCCGTGCGCGCGAAGGTCGAGCCGATTCTCGCCGCCGGCTGCGACAAGATAGTCCTCGGCTGCACCCATTTCCCGCACCTGAAGCCGCTCATCGAGAAAATCTGCGACGGACGCGCCGAGGTGATAGATCCCTCGGACGCCGTCGCGCGCCAGGCAAGGCGCGTCCTTTCCGCTCGCGGCCTTGCGGCACCCGCGTCCGCGAAACCCTCGCACATCTTCATCCGCACATGACGCCGGCAGAGTTCATCGATGACCCTAACTGGGCGGACTTCCTTCCCGAAATGGACAGGGCGCCGCGCGTGCGTGCGCTTCCTACGCACGAGGACTGCTCGCGCATCGACTGCGAGTCTGCCGCTATGCATTTACGGCGCGGCGGAACGCTTGGCCGCATGGACGGCTACGAGGAGCGCCCTGGGCAGATCGACATGCTCTCCGCAATCGTCCGCGCGTTCAACTCGCGCGAGCACCTGATGATAGAGGCGGGAACAGGCGTCGGGAAGTCGCTCGCCTATCTCGTTCCCTCGATCCTCTGGGCCGCGACGAACGATACGCCAGTCGTCGTCTCGACGGCGACTCGCAACTTGCAGAGCCAGTTGATCGGCTCTGACATTCCGCGCGCGCTTGAAATCCTCGGTGACGGCGCGGCGAAGTTCAAGGTTGCGCTTTTGAAGGGCCGCGCGAACTATCTCTGCCTCCGCGCCGTGGGTGATTTCTTCGCGCCCGGATTCTGGACGATGTCGAAGGAGGAGCAGGACGAGATGCCTCACTTCATCGACTGGCTCAAGTCGACGCCCGACGGCGATCTCGACCAGTACGAGGGGCTTCAGCGCAGTTTGCTTGTATGCCCTGGCGAGGAGTGCAGCGGGAGGCACTGCCCGTTCTACTCGCGTTGCTTCGTCTACCGCGCGCGAAAGAAGGCGGCGGAAGCAGACCTCATAATCGTCAACCACTCGCTCGTTCTCGCGGAAGCGGCTGGTGGCAACGCCGCCATTCTCCCCGCCTACGGACGTCTCGTGCTCGACGAGGCACACAATCTCGAGGACATAGCGACCGATGCCTTGAGCAGCGAGTTCTCAATGCCGGAGCTGACGCGTCTCCTTAATCGGCTCATTCGCCGCGGCAAGGGGCGGCATGGCCGCGCAGGTGGAATCCTCGCGTCGGTGGAGCGCCAGCTTGCGAAGGGCGTGCTTGCGGGAACTGACATCGGCGAACATGTTCGTCGGCTTCTCGCCGATGCAACGAGTCTCGTGGTGCGCATCGTCGACTCGGCAGACGAGATCCTGGAACTCGCGGAACGCGAGGTGCTTGCCGACCACACGCGCGACATCGTCCGCTACAAAGGACCGATCGACGTGAAGGACGCGCACCTTCGCTTTGATGACGCTGTCGCGCAGATGGTTACGCTTCTCCACGACCTCGGCGACACGCTCGAGAATTCCGCTGCGCCAGGCGAACTTAATTTCTGCGCCGACCTCGCCACGCAGGTAGGCGGCATCGCGGAGAGTTTCGTCGCTTTTGCGAACGAAGTCGACTTCGTCCTAAAGGGCGCGGACGACGCGCATGTCTGCTGGGCTGAGCGCATGCGGCTCGAGAAGCGTCGTCGCTATGTGCGGCTCGTCGCCGCGCCGCTTTCGGTCGCGGATGCACTCAGGAAGATGCTCTACGACCTAAAGGACTCGGTCATTCTCTCGTCTGCGACTTTGCGCGTCGGCAACGACTTCAAGTACATGTGCCGCCGCCTCGGCTTCTGCGACGCGGCAAATGTGCCGCCGACTGAATCGCGCTTCCGCTGCCTCACGGCGACTTCGCCGTTCGACTACTTCAGGCAGTGTCTTGTGCTGGCACCAGACTGCCTGCCCGATCCATCGGCGGATTCCGCGGGATATTCGGCAGCTCTCGCCGCGCTTCTCAAGGATCTCTTCTCGGCGACGAACGGGCGCGCGCTCGTCCTTTTCACGAGCTACGAGATGATGAAGGCCGTCGCGGACAACGCGGCGATTTCGCTCGCGGAAGCTGGCATACGCCTGCTCGTGCAGGGAGAGGGGCTTTCCCGCGAGTCGATGACTCAGGCGCTCAAGGCGGATTCCAATATTGTCCTTTTCGGCGCGCAGTCGTTTTGGGAGGGCGTCGACGTCGCGGGAGAGGCGCTTTCGTGCGTCGTCATCGCGCGTCTTCCGTTCGCGCAGGTGGGCGACCCGATAGTGGAGGCCCGTGGCGAGCGGGTCGAGCGCGAGGGCGGTAGTTCCTTCCGCGACTATACTCTCCCGGAGGCGGTGATACGCTTCCGCCAGGGGTTCGGGCGGCTCATCCGCACGAAGCGCGACCGTGGTGTCGTGGTGGTGACCGATCCGCGCCTCGTCACGAAGAACTACGGCGCGGTGTTTCGCAAGTCCATCCCCGCCTCCGTCCACACCGTTGCCTCGCAGGACGAACTTCTCAGCCGCGCCAGCGACTTCTTTTGCCTCTAATCGCGCATAGCGTCGTGGCTATGGCGTCGCTCGTTGGCTTTCCTGTGTTGCCCTGTGCGGTTGCTTGACATCGTGCGGCCACGGTTCGGGTAACGGTACTCCCTGTGCAGGGCGGGCGATTTGCGCGTCCTTCGACCCACTCGGCGTATACATATACGCCGTCGGGGTCGAGTCCTGCGCAACTCGCCTCACCCTGCTTCGGTCCGTTCCGCTACGACCCGAACCGTGGCCGCGCATGGCACCTCTGGTCGAGTTCGGCGCGGTGCTCGTGGTCTCGGCCTCTCTCCCGCTCCTTGCGCCGCCGCTCCCGTCGTCTTAGCGGCGATACGCGCCGCAATGCTTCGTCGGCGGGATACCGCCTTCTCGCCTTGCGACGTGTCTCACCGCGCATCCGACGAACCGCGTCGTCGCATGTCGCTCAGTTCGGCACTCGCCCCCTCGTCCCTTGCCTCACCTTCTATAAGGTGCGTTTTTCTTCGCACCTCTTGCGGCGGCGCGGCAAATCCGCCGCGCCGCCTTAGCTTCCCCACACGACTTCCCCTCGGCAAATCCGCCGCGACCCTAACTTGATCCTATCCGACACTAATTCGACCCTGCCGCTCTCGCGCGGCAAATCCGCCTCGACCCTGCCGCTCTCGCGCGGCAAATCCGCCATGATTTCGTCCGCGCCATAATCTCATTTCGCTGTGCTTGATTCTATCGCGGCAGTTTCGCTATAATATGCACAACATCGTTGAAATGAGGAATGTGAAAGAAAACATCGGAATGGGCGACAAAAAGCGCAGCACCAAAGGGGTGTCTCCCCATTTGTTCCTGCATAGGAAAGGAGGGAGAGTGTGGCGGAGCTATAGGAGGTGCGGTCTGGAGTTCTTGTTATGCAAAGCGATGCTCAATAGAGGATATCAATGACGCTCTCATTATCGCGATGGAACTATACTACGGGGAATAATCATGACAAAAGGCATTGTGCACCTCAAGATTTCGTGCGGGCTGTTGGCGGCAGTTGCTCTGATAGTCGGATGTACGACTGAAGATGGAGTGGTGGATGTGTCGGCTTGTGCCACAGATGGTGTCGCGGAGCTTTCCGCAATGTGCAATGACTCTGGGTTGTCAGTTTCATTGAAAAACACAGGAAAGAAGCCGATTCTTGTGGATCGCGAGCTTGTGTTTCTATTGTTGATATGGCCTCTTGCGCATGATCGCGTGGTTATACCATCGGAGGATGAGTCCATCGTGCCGAAATTGCCGTCGTCCTCTGTCAAGGATCGGTTCGTGATACTGAACGTAGGCGAATCAGTCAGACGCACTATAAGATGGAATCAACCCTATAAGGAATTCACATGGGGAATCTCCTATCCGGACGCTGCAGTGACGGCATATGAGAGTTATTGCGTTTTACCGCGTAAGGAAGATATTTCAGAAATAGAGATTGAGTACGGACATAAGTATGGTACCAGAGAGGGTCTTGATTTTTACTTGGATGGAGCGCAATTGCAGAATGATATTTATGAAGGGCCTTTGAAAATTAGATTGTTATTAAGAAGAAATCAAAACTAACGCATACAAGCCGTTATGAATGTGCATAGGTGGTTTCTTGTTTTCGTGCTCATCGTTGAGGCATTGATTTTTTCGTTAATTTTGTTTTATTATTCAGAACGGTTTGTTTTTTTGTTTTGTAAGATTGTTGTATCATTGCATTTTTTTAATCTTATCATTGTCATTGCAGAATTAATAAGATTTATTTATGGCGTGGCGTGTGTACTTTTAAGGCGACGTAGCTTGGGATGGAAGATGTGTCTTTTCAATTGCGCAATTTCTTTTGTTCTTTTAGGTTTGTCTTCAATTGTTCTGAAGAAGTTAACTGAGAATGTATGATGCGCGGCAAAAGTGCCGCGACTCTACTTGATGCAATGCGCGGCAAAAGTGCCGCGGAATTTGGTATAATGTGCTTATGACAATGACGACAAGGCGGCTGTTTTGCGGAGGTGCGGCATTCGCGGTGCTGGCCGTCTGTATCGTCGTCGGTGCGTGGGTGCGCGGCACATCGCCCGCGGAGCTCGTCGAGATCTGCAGGGCGGCGGTTTGCGCGAAGACGGGCAGGGCGACGGTGGCTGAACGCGTCGCGGCGATTGCCGAGAAAAGACCTGAACTGAAGTCCGTCGCAGGTTCCGCTGGCGGAAAGCTCCGGATACTTGTGTTCAAGAACGAGCGCATTGTTGAGCTCGAGTCCCCAGGCTGGAAGGAGCCGCGGAAGTATCCGATGACCGGTTTTAGCGGCAGGCTTGGGCCGAAGCTGAAGGAAGGGGACTGCCAGATTCCGGAAGGCGTCTACGGGATCGAGTATCTGAATCCCAACAGTCTCTTCCACCTTTCGCTCAAGGTGTCGTATCCGAACGCGGCCGACAAGGCGCGCGCGAAGGCTGATGGGCGCACCGACCTGGGCGGCGACATCATGATCCACGGCGGAAGCGCGACGGTCGGATGCATTCCAGTCGGTAACGATGCGGTCGAGGAGATTTTCTACATCGCGTCGGCTGTCGGCATAAAGAACATCTCCGTGGTCATTGCGCCGTATGACATGCGCAACGGGCGGAAGCCAGAACTGGAGCGTTCGCCGCTTAAATGGTATCCCGGCCTCTGCCGCGAAATCGAAACCGCGCTGGGCAAGTCTGACGTCAATGGTGGGCATCTTTTCTTTACGACAAATGAACGCCCTGGATATTGTTCGGTACCATCAATCGAAAGGGAGAACCCATGAAACACTTTGCACGAATCGTTCTCGCTTTATTCATCGCGCTCGCGCCTATGGCGTTTCTCGGCGGATGCGAGAATTGGCAGCGGAGCGTCGAGTCGCGCAAGGAGACTGTGCGCGATGGTTTGGCGGCTTTAAGGGAAATGGTTTTCGAGACCATGCAAGATCGAATTGGCAAACTGGCGGAGAATCGAGCCTTTTATTGTCGGAAAGGGCACTGGCCTTGGATGGGGCACATGTTGGATGAGAAAGAGCTATGTCTTTCCAGGTTTGATGTGGTGAAGACTGATGAGGATCCGCCCGATGACGGGCTGTTTGGGAATGAACTCATTGATTTGCTCCGTAAGTGCACGACGGGTGACGCGGTCTCATTTGAATCAATCAGCAACCGAATTGTCAACACGGTTGGTCTTACCTGGATCGGGAAGGACGGATCGTCACTGGCCGGCATAGCCGCCATCACGTCTGAGGACGTGTATTTCATCTATACGGAAATGGAACTCTTTGAAGGCCCGGGCCAACCATTTGGTGTATTTGAAGTACTTAAAGAACCGCCTTACTATATGTGGAGACATCCATGTTGGGCGTTGTTTATCAGATTAGCTGAGCAGAAAAGATTGAGGATGTGTGAGAAAAGGAGTGATTCAGAATCAAGTAAGGTGTACGATGAGTTGCCTGAGTTGAGTCTGAGGGTTGCGAACCTTATGGCGTTCCGAATGAACATTTCCCCTGAGAGATTTCGGAAGGGCTGCGTCCGCATATCTGAGCCAATAGAGAATGATCTTGCGTCTTTAAGGGGAATGGTCTTGGAAACCATTAAGGATCAAATTGGGAAGCTCGCCGAAGATCGCGACTTCTATTGCCGAGTTCCTGTTTTGCCACGGCGGGAGTTGGGGTCGGATGATTTCTACACAAGATTTGGAGTGGTGAAGCCTGGGGTGGATTCGTCCGATGATGTCCGCCTTGGAGAGGAAATCATGGATTCGCTTCGGAAATGCACTCTGGGCGACGCGGTTTCCTTTGAGTCAATCAGCAACCGAATTGTCAACACGGCAGGGCTTGCCTGGATCGGGAAGGACGGATCATCATTGGCCGGCATGGCCGCCATTACGTCTGACGAAGTGTATTTCGTCTACACCGTCATGGGACTTGTGACGGAGAAGACCGTGAGTCATGAAACGTATGACAAGCAATTCCGGTCAAGACCACCGTACTATGCGTGGCGAGATTCGGGGCTTGCACAGCATATATGGTTGGCGGACGAGAAAAGATTGAGGGTATGCAGGAAAAGGATCTATTCGAAACTGGAAAAGATGTATCCAGATAGTCGATCGTTGCGGAAGTCTTTCTTGTTTGCAAAATCCATCACTGCATTTCGGATTGATATCGCCCCAGAGAAGTTTCAGGCTGCGCGCCGTGTCTGCCAGGAGTCAACAAAGGAAGTTGAAACGAAATGAACAGTCGGGGACAGACCCCGCAGAACCGTTGTAAAAGGCCTGTTTGCGCGTTGCTGCCGGTTTGCGCGACAGATTTGCCGCGGAGTTATTTATATGAGACCATGGCGCCGGCGAGACGCCATATCCACCGAGGCTGTAGGCCGAGCCGCGAAGCGAGAGACGAACGCATGTGCCGTTTGCCCGAAACAAAGCCGCACACTGGAAGGCAAACCAGCACAGGAAGGCAAACACGCGCCAAGCCCAAACACACACAGGACAGCCGAAGCTCGCCAATAGGTCGGCCGCAAAATCTTACGTGCCGTCTTGCGGTGACGGGGTGCCAGATGGTATAATTACCACTACACAACGGAGCAACGCATGAAGAAAATACTTGGACTCGTAATTAGCCTCACAATCATCAGCGGCGCATGTGCCGCGGTGCTTGCGTACGTCAACTCAATCACGGCAGAGCCAATCAAGGCGACGGCCGAGAAGGCAAAGGAAGCCGCGAAGCTCGCCGTCCTATGCGGCGAGGAGGGGTATACCGCCGAGGGCCGCTCCAACGAGGGATACGGCGGTGACATCGTCCTCATGGTCGGCTTCAAGAAGGACAAGAAGACCGTCATTTCCTACAAAGTGCTTCAGGCGACCGAGACCCCCGGCCTCGGCATGAAGCTCAAGACGCCCGAATTCGCCGACCAGTTCGTCGGCAAGGACGGCTCTTCGCTCAAGGTGAAGAAGGACGGCGGCGAGATCGAAGCGATCACGTCCGCGACGATCACCTCCCGCGCCGTCTGCAAGGCGATTGCCGACGCGCAGAAGAATCTTCAGTAGGCAGGCGGCTTGCCCGAAGAGGGCATTGCCACAATATCACGAAAGGACAAGGTCAATGGCCTCGAAAAAGACGTTCATAAACGACGACTACCTTCTCACGACAAAGGCGGCCAAGGAGCTATACCACCGCCATGCTGAGAAGATGCCCATCATCGACTACCACTGCCACCTCCCGCCAGTGGAGATCGCCGAGGACAAGCGTTGGACCGACATTGCGGACGTGTGGCTTGGCGGCGACCACTACAAGTGGCGCCAGATGAGGTCGAACGGCTTCGAGGAGCGTCTCTGCTCTGGGCGCGGCAAGGATGGCTGCGCGTCGGGCTGGGAGAAGTTCGAGGCGTTCGCGAAGACGATGGAGCGCATGGTCAAGAACCCGCTCTTCGACTGGTCGCACCTCGAGCTCGCGCGCTACTTTGGCGTGACCGAGCGACTTTCCGGGGCGAGCGCGAAGCGCATCTACGAGAAGTGCAACCGCGGGCTCAAGGCGAAGTGGTTCTCCGCGCGCGGGCTCATGAAGAAGTCGAACGTCAAGGTCGTCTGTACGACGGACGATCCGGTCGACTCGCTCGAGCACCATCTCGCGATTGCGAAAAAGCCGTTCTGGACGCAGATACGCCCTGCGTGGCGCAGCGACAAGGCGTCGAAGGTCGAGAACCTGAAGACCTGGAACGAGTGGATCGACAAGCTTTCCAAGGCCGCGAAGATGCCGGTCAAGACGATGGACGACTTCCGCGAGGCGATGGCGAAGCGCCATGCGTTCTTCGAGAAGGCCGGGTGCGTAGTTTCCGACTACGGCATAACCGAGGTCTTCGCCGCTCCCTACACCGAGCAGGAGCTCAAGGCGATCTTCAAGAAGGCGCGCGCCGGGAAGAAGCTCACGCCGCAGGAGGCGCTCAAGTTCAAGAGCGCGTGGCTCTACGAGGGGCTTAAGGCCGACGCGAAGTCGAACTGGTCGACGCAGCTCCACTACAACTGCCTCCGCGACCTCAACGGCGCGATGTACGACGTAATGGGTCCCGACACCGGCTTCGACGCAATCGGCGACTGGTCGGTTACCGAGTCGCTTGCACGTCTCTTCGACCGCCTCGAACGCGAAGACTCGCTTCCTCGCTGCATCCTCTACTCCCTCAACCCGAAGGACAACGAGATGCTTGCGACTGTCATGGGATGCTTCCAGAAGGCCCCGTATCGCGGCAAGATACAGCTCGGCGCGGCGTGGTGGTTCCTTGACCAGAAGGACGGCATGAGAAAGCAGATCGAGGCGCTCGCGGCGCTCGGCTCGCTCGGCAACTTCGTCGGCATGCTCACCGACTCGCGCTCGTTCCTCAGCTACACGCGCCACGAGTACTTCCGCCGCCTCCTCTGCCAGAAGCTTGGCGAGGAAGTCGAGAAGGGCGAGATCCCGAACGACCTCAAGTGGCTTGGCGGGATCGTCGAGGATATCTCGTTCAACAACGCCAACCGCTACTTTGGATTCGGCGCATGATAATCAACCCGAGCGACAACGTCGAGATTCGCGAGGACGGGCACAAGTACGCGCTCCGCGACATCGCCGAGGGCGAGAACATCGTCAAGTATGGTATGCCGATCGGCCACGCGACAAAGCCAATCGCGAAGGGCGAGCACGTCCATGTCCATAACGTGAAGACGAACCTCGGCGAAGTGCTCGAGTACAAATACGAGCCGGACGAGGCCGCTATCAACGGCTGGAAGACGGTAGAGCCGAAGGAGACTTTCCTCGGATACCGCCACGCCGACGGGCGCGTCGGCATTCGCAACGACATCTGGGTTATCCCTCTTGTCGGCTGCGTGAACCGCCTCGCCGAGCGCCTTGCGCAGTCGTGCGGCGGGCTCGCGCTGACGCACCCCTACGGATGCTCGCAGATGGGCAAGGACCACGAGACGACGGCGAACATGCTTGCGCAGTTCTGCCACCACCCGAACGCAGGCGGAGTTCTTGTCGTCTCTCTCGGCTGCGAGAACAACACACTCGAGAGTTTTGCCGAAAGACTTGGTTTTGACGGCAAGACTTTTGATCATGAAAAGGGCACGTTCAAACCACGCAACCCCGCAGCTTTTCAACCTTTCAACCCTTCAACTTTTCAACCCTTAAACATCCGCTTTATGAAGGCGCAGGATCCGGGCGACGAATATGAGCGCGGGCTTGAGCTTCTCAAGGAACTTGACGCGGCGCGTCCGAAGGAGCGCGTCGAAGTCTCGGTGCGGGAGCTTGTGGTTGGTCTCAAGTGCGGCGGGTCGGACGGATTCTCCGGTCTCACCGCGAATCCGCTCGTCGGGCGTTTCTCTGACTGGCTTGCCGCGCGCGGCGGAGCGACGGTGTTAACCGAGGTGCCGGAGATGTTCGGTGCGGAGACGCTTTTGATGAAGCGCTGCCGCACGCGTGCCGTCTTCGACAAGTGCGTAGAGATGATCAACGGCTTTAAGGACTACTACACCTCGCACAACCAGGTGTGCTACGAGAACCCGAGCCCGGGCAACAAGGCGGGCGGCATCACGACGCTCGAGGACAAGTCGCTCGGCTGCGTACAGAAGGGCGGCTCGTCGCCTGTCGAGGACGTGCTCCTGTACGGCGAGAGCGTTAAGGCGCACGGGCTTTCGCTCATGACGGGACCTGGAAACGACCTCGTCGCGTCTACGGTGCTTGCTGCGGCAGGTTGCCACCTGATACTTTTCACGACTGGGCGTGGCACCCCCTTCGGGTGCGTCATTCCCACGATGAAGGTGGCTACGAACGACACGCTTGCCGCGAACAAGCCCAACTGGATTGACTGGAACGCAATGTCGAATCCCGATGTTGAGGAGTTTGCGAAGAAGGTTATCGCCGTCGCCTCTGGCGAGAAGGCGAAGAACGAGTTAAGCGGCGCACAGGGTATCGCAATCTTCAAGGACGGCGTTACGCTGTAGGTGGAATGGGATGAGGGTCTTCGCGCTTCTCTTCCTGGCGTTTTTGGCGAGTGGCGCGTCGGCCATCGACATCTCCAACCGCTACAGAAGCCCGCGAAACGCCGAGCGGAGAGTGCGAAAGTCCACCGAACTCATCGTCCTCCACACAACCGAGGCACCGGCAAGGAGTTCGCTCAACAAGCTTTGCGAGCGCGGCGAGGCGCATTACTGTGTCACCGAGGTTGGTACGGTCTACCGCATCATTGACCGCGACCGCGTCGCGTTCCATGCAGGCCGCTCGATGTGGAATGGCAAGGAGGACGTTGACGAGTTCTCGGTCGGCATAGAGTGCGTCGGCTACCACGACAAGGCGATGGACATGGTGCAGATTCGCGCGATACGCGATCTCGTGAAGGAACTGCAGAAGATGTACAAGATTCCCGACGAGCGAGTCGTGTGTCATAGCCATGTCGCGTACGGCGCGCCCAACAAGTGGCAGAAGAAGAACCACCGCGGCAGAAAGCGCTGCGGAATGCTCTTTGCGATGCCGTCGGTGCGCACGCAGCTTGGCCTTACGAGGCGTCCGGCGAGCGACGCCGATGTGCGAGCGAAGCGGCTCGTCGTTGGAGACGACTATTTGAGGCGTGTCCTCTATGGAAGCGTTGACACGATGAAGGCCTCCTATCCGAAGACCCCGTCGCCAACGCAGGGGCAGGAAGGAGGAGGGCTCCTCTCGTGGCTGCGCGGCAACGCGAAGAAGCCCGACAATAAGAATCCAGACGCGGGGAAGCCACAGATATCGGCGAAGAACCCGCCTCCGCCGCCGCCAAAGCTTGTTCCCGCGCCGACTGCGCCTGCCGCGCCGACCTCGCCACCGAAGTCGATTGCGGAGCTCAAGTCCAGGGGCTATGTGTTCAAGGGATCGGTGACGAAGGGCGTTACTGCGAGCAAGATCGCGGGCAGCCGTTGGAACTCGAAGGACACGTATTACACGATCAGAAACAAGGTGATACCGGGTAACACAATCGACCCGGCGCACATTGAGAATGGAATGGGCATTTGGATGAAGTGAGCTATTGACGCCAGCGGACGGGTTTTGATATACTACACATCTACAAGTCATGGCCAGGTTAGCACAGTTGGTAGTGCGGCTCATTCGTAATGAGCAGGTCGGGGGTTCGAGTCCCTTACCTGGCTCCAAGATGGCGGGAGTGCGAGCTCGAGCTTGAGCTAAAGGATCTTCCCCGTCGCAAGGCACAGGAAACGGCTCGGCTTTCGGGCGTCTCGGCCGACCTTCAGGCCGCAAAGGCAAATCAGGAGCTTGCAAACCAGCGCGTCAAGGGTTTTGAAGAGGACGCGAAGGCGCTTAGGGAGAAGATACAGCAGCTTAAGACGACCCAGATGGGGCTCAAGTCGAACAAGGAGTACCAGCAGTATTCGATCCAGATCGATCTCGTCTCCCACGACCTCGAGGCGACCGAGAACAGCCAGCTTGCCGCGATGGACGACCTTCCTTCGGCTGAGGCCAGGATTGCCGACGCGCAGGCGAAGTTCGACCAGGAGGCCGGCGGCGTCAAAGCGTTTTGCGACGAGATCGACGAGCGCATCGCGGCTGTGACCGCCGAGCTCGCGGAGGCCCAGAAGGAGCGCGCCGAGAAGGCGAAGCTCGTGACGGATCCGCGCTTCATGCTCTACTACGAGCGTCTGCGCACGAAGAGGTGGCCGGTTGTCGTCACGCTCACCCACGACGGCGTGTGCGACGGTTGTCATCTCGTCCAGCCGCCGAGCGTGTCGCAGCTTGTCGACCACAATGCGGGTCTCGTCGCCTGCACGATGTGCGGTCGCATCCTGTATCGCGATATTTGACAATTTCTCCTGAAGCGGCGCACGAGCGACCGGTCGCTGCCGCAAGGCAGAGGAAAGTCCGGACTCCGCAGGGCAGAGGATCCGCTCGTCAAGGGCGGAGGGCGCACGGCAATCGTGCGCGACGGAAAGTGCCACAGAAAATAGACAGCGAAGAGTTCGCGAAGCGAGGAAGCGATTCCGAGCGCGGGAGCGAGTGAGTAAGGGCGCAAGCCCGAACGGAACGAACGACCAAGCGAGCTCCGCAATGGTGAAAGGGCGGTGTAAGAGACCACCGGCGCGGCTGAAACGCCGTGCGCAGGGCAAACCCTCCTCGGAGCAAGATCAAATAGGGGATCGAACGGGCGGCCCGCTCGGTTGGCACCGTCAAGGATGCCATGAGATTCCGGGTTGATTGCATAGAGGAATGACCGGAGCACGCCGCAAGGCGTGTGAACAGAATCTGGCTTATTCGCCGCGCGCCGCTTCAGGAGAAAGACTCTTTCGGAAGAAAGCTTTTGCAGGGAGTCCTGCATCTGGAAGGGTGGGCGATACTGGACTCGGACCAGTGACCCCTACCGTGTGAAGGTAATGCTCTAACCAACTGAGCTAATCGCCCTGGGGTGTAAAACGCGGATAGTATACCATACTCTGCCGATGCTTTCAAGTAGCCGCCGCCACCGAATTATATGATATAATATCCCAACTATGAAGATTACCGATGACATTCTCTATGTCGGCGTCAACGACCACGACGTCGATCTCTTCGAAGGCCAGTTCGAGGTTCCGCTCGGCATGGCCTAC
>CACWJS010000107.1 GCA_902761275.1 uncultured bacterium
CCCGTCGCCATCTTCTGGAACTGGTCGAGCGAGATGTTGAGGTTCGCGAGATTGATTGCCATAACTTTGTGTGACTCCTTGAAAAGTTGAAAGGTTGAAGGTTGAAAGGGGCCGGGGCGCTGCCGCTAGGCGACGATGGGGCCGGCGTCGCGCTGCGCGGCGATCTCCTCCTCTTCGGTCGGATTGAGCGTCAGCGTGAAGTCCATCCTGCAATCGGCCTTGACCTTGAACTCCTGCGGGAAGGTGTCCACGACCTTCTCCAGCTTGTGCTCCCGGAACTGCCGGGTGCCGTCGGGCATGTCGATCTTCTTGTCGTAGATTTTCTTTCCCTCGCTGTCGTCGAATTTGCCGAAGTCCAGTTGCGCGAGGCGGTTGAATTCGGCACCCTTCAGGGTGTAGTCCAGTTTGCAAACGAACTTGCTGCCGTCGCCCACCTTGTATCCGTCTCCGTCCGTTGTGCCGTCGTCGACTTCCTTGAGCGGCTTGTCCATGGTGTAATTCAGATCGATTCCCCCGTCGGCCCGCTTTGCGACCACGAAGGTTCTGGAGGCATCCGCTCCAATCCCATGCAATCTGTCATGCTTGCTGAAGCCGGTAATGGTAAACGCCCCTTCGGCTTCCCGCGGATCCATGGCATGCTCCGCTCCGTTTTCGCCGGCCTTCTCCGTCTCCTGGGAGATCAGGGCCATCAGCAGGTGGACCTTGTTCCTGTCCGAGGCGGCCTTCTGCACGGCGGCCTTGTCCGCAGCCGTCTCCGCGACCTTGTTCGCGGCCTCGGCGAGGCCTTTGTAGGTCGCCTTGGGGTCGCCCTTCACGAACTGCGCGAGCTCGTCGCGCGCCTTTTCGAAGTCGTTCGAGAGCTTGAAGGTCTTCTCGCCGTCGCTCATGGTAACGTTGTAGTTGCGGACGATGTCCTTCTTGAACTGGCTTGATTCTCCGCCATCGGCGGCGAGCTTCTTCATTTCGCCGCCGATGCTCCAGTTCATCATGGCGTTGGCGTTGGCGCTCAGTCTCTTGCCGAGCTTTTCACCGGGGTCGTTGGAACCGTCGAGCTTGGTCCGGATGACGTTCTTGATGGCTTCCGAACCCTTTCCGCTTCCCTGCACGGTCGCGTCGACGAAGTTTTGGACGAGTTCGTCGTTGATGTCATTTGCAATGGAAACGGTGTCGTCGACGAGTTCGTCGCCGCCGAAGTCGTCGATGTCGAATTCCCCTTCGAACGTCTTCACCCTGGATTCCTCGTGCGCGCCGGGGTTCAGCTCCCGCAGGTTGTCGTTGACGGCATTGTCGAGCTTTTCCAAGTAGGTGAGGCCGATTCGGCCCACGACCTTGATTCCTTCCTTGAGGTCGTCCGAAGGATTCTCGACCAAACCGTTTCGGCCGGCGTCGGAGAAGGAATAGTATTCATTCAAGGCGGAGGCGTTTTGCGAATCCAGGGCCTTGCGGATGTTCGCGAGGCCCCCCTTGCCGCAGCGCGACAGAAGAGCCGCCGCGACAAAGTCGCGTGCGCCCATTTTCTCGTCGGCGCCGTCCAGCTTCTCCGCTCCGGAGGAACTCATCGCCGTCTTGATGGTCTTGTGCATCTGCATGACGGCCTTGTGGATGTCCATGACGGACGAGCCGCCGGAGAGCTTCCCGAACGCCTTGAGAGGGGCGTCGTTGGCGGTTTGGACAAGCTTCGCGATCATTCCCTTGGGAAGGGAGACGCCCGTTTCCTCCAGCATTTTCTTGCCGGCCGCGTATGAGTTCGTTCAGGTTGTCGAGCAGCCGGCCCACCTTTTTCTGCACGTCCGCCTCCGGGCGGAGGCTCGACTGCGTGTTGACCGTGAGCGGGCGGATGTTGGCCTTCACGATGTCCATGGCGTCGGCGTTGCCGTTGCAGGCGGCGAAAGCCGTATCGATCCTCTTGTCGCCCTCCTCCTTGCCTTCCTTGGTGTATTCGAAATGGGCCTTGCTCTCCGCGATGCAGTTGCTTGTCTTGGCGGCCACCTGGTCCACCGCGGTCTTGACGGCGAGGATGCGCCGCGCGGAGAGCGGCCTGCCCTTGCCGAAGTCGGAGAGCTTCATCGCGTCGCGGACGCTCTCCGGGATCTTGTCGGGGCCGCCGAACATGTCCGCGATGGCCTGCTTGAAGAGGTCGCGCACGGCGTTGTTCACGTCGCGCGATGCCTGGCGGCGGCCGACGTTGCCGACGAAGTCGAATCCGGTCTTCGCGACGATCGTCCGGCCCGCGAGCGGGCCGGTGCCGGCGACGGTGTTCTTCTCGCCGCCGATCTGCGCGATGGTCGAGCCGATTCCGAGTGGCATGGATGTCTCCTGTGTCCAGTTGAAAGGTTGAAAGGTTGAACAGTTGAAAGAGGAAACGCCGCGGGGCCGCTAGACGCTGATGAAGCCGGAGGCGGGCAAGCCCATGGCGGGGGCCTCCTCGTCGCGGACGGCGGCCTCTTCCGCGGCGGGGCGGAAGTTCTCCAGCGCCAGCCGCCACTGCTCGACCTGGTTCACGAACGCCTCGAGCTCCGCGCAGAAGCCGTCTAGCTCCACGTCGCGGGTCGGGATGCGCCACTGCAGCACCACCTCGCCGGTGTCGTGAATCTTCCCGAGGGCCCGGTCCTGCGGGCCGAACGTCTCCGTGTTGGCCTCCAGCAGCAGGTCTAGGAACGCCTCGGTCTTCTCCGGCGGCGGAAGTCCCACGACGGCGGTCGCCAGCAGCGCCCCGCCGGCGGCCGTCTCCGCGATCTGCAGGGGGATGCCGTCGATCTCCAGGGCGCAGACGCCGTCCTCCACCGTCAGCCCGTCGATGCCCATTTTCGCCGCGAAGGCGGATGTCAGTTCCCTGAGTTCCATGGTTGTCTCCGGTTGATTCCGTCAGACGTTCACGGAGTTGAAGAGGCAGGCCTTGCCGATTGGCAATTGGAACTGGGAATTATCACACTTCCGCATTGGCGACATTCCCCTAGTTCCCGCTACGCGAGTAGGCCTTGACGCCGAGCCTGATGTCTTTGACGCCCGACTCAATAAGCTTCATCGCCTTGTCGCGGTCAGCATCGATGGCCGACGCGGGGATTACGATGATCCACTTGTCGTTCCAGGCGCTGCGCCCGACGAGGCGAGTGGACTTGAAGTCGTTTCCTGCGCGCAGAGTGGAGTGGCGGCGGATCGTCGCGGTCGAGTCGCTCGTGCCGTCAAGGCCCGAGAACGTCGCGATCCAGTCTGTCGCGTCGAGTTCGTCGGAGCCGACGGTGTACGGGAGCGGCATCACCTGATCCACCACGGTCCAGCTGAGGAGCGCACGATCCGTCCCCGCCGGCGAACGCATGTAGTCGAGACCGACCGGCACGAGGTAGATGTTCGGCTCCACGCCTTCGCCGCCCGGAAGCTGGTCGAGGCCGACGAGGTCCACTCCCACCGCATCGATCTTCGTCGCATAGTCGGAGCTCGAGAACTGGTGGTCGCCGAACTGCAGCGTCTTGCCGAAGAAGTTCTCCCCGTTGTTGATCGCCGTCGAGAACTCGATGATGTAGCCGGGCTCGCGGCAGACGACGGCGTTCGCGCTCGCCGGCGGCTGGCAGTGGCGCATGAACCGCGAATCCGTGAGGATGTTGTCCGTGCGGTACTTCGCCAGCTCCTTCTTCCAGGCCGCGTCGCCGTCCGCGCCTTCCTTGATGCGGAAGAGCTCTCGACGGAGCGAGAACCACTTCGCGGGCTTGTCCGGGTTGTTGATGCCCAGGCGGCCCTTGATGTCGTCCCAGTTCGCCTTCATGCGGTTCACGACGTCGTAGAGGCCGCCATCAGTCGTCGCGCTGTTGATGGATACGCCCTCCTGTCCAAGCGAGCGCGTCGCAATGATGTCCGCGAGGAACTGCTTGCCTGCCTGCGGGTCTGTAGAGAGAAGCCCGGTCTCGTAGTCATAGACCTTCGCGAGTTCCCAGACATAGCGCTGGGCGGTGTCGAATGCCGTCGAGTACTTCGTGAGCGCGATGTTGCGCTGCACGCGGTTGTACATGTCGAGGTAGCGCTGGGAGGTGGCGCCGTTGGAGACGTGCTGACGCCAGAGAGCGCGCTCGGCCTGCAGCTGCTCGCCCTTCTCGACCTCGGCGCGGTACGCGGCCTCAGCCGCCGCGAGATCGCCGAATGCCGGCGCGATAGCCATAACCGAGAGGTTCACGGCCATTCCAAGCCCATCGAGCGTATCTTCCATGCCGACGTAGGCCTTCGTCGTTTCCTTCGCAGTATCGTATACGGTCTTGACGAAATCGACGATCATACCGCCCAACTGCTTGGTATAACGCGTGTTGTAGAGACCGCCCATGACGTTTGCAAGGGTAAAGAGCGTGGTAGCATTTTCGGGAATCTTGCTCGCCTCGAGCACGGCCTTGGGGTCGATGTTGACTGTCGTGCCCGCTCCGGAAATCCCGGGTATGCCTTTTGCAAGCATGTCGTCCTCGATCATCGAGACGTTCAAGGCGAGGTCTCCGAGGTCGATGAGACGATCCACGTCCATCGTGTCGAATGCAAGGGCCTTGGTGAGTTCTGTGCCGACCGTAACGCCGAAGTCAACCCACATCTCGGCCTGTTGGTTCTGAATCGAAATCCAACCGTCCTTGAGCGCCTCGAATTTGGTGTTGTAGTCTTCCATCTTCTCCTTGACCGTCTGGTAGGCGGCGATGTAGTTGCGGTAGGCGGTCTGGATCGAGCCTTCCATGCGGCGAGACCCGGTGAAGGTGGCGGGTTTCATGCGTATTCCGCCGTCGTTCACGATATAGTTGATCGGGATTTCCTCATAGGCGTTCTTATTCGTGACGTCGCCGTTCCAGTCGCGCAGCGGCTTGTACTCCCAGCCGTAGGTCAGGCCCGTCTGGACGAGCTTGTAGGTGTTCGTGAACTGCGTCTGCATCGACTCGAGCATGCCGTATGGCGCGAGATCCATGTAGGTGTAGTTGTAGAGGTCGGGTCCATCATAGCCCTGCGGATACGTTTTCCCGGGTCCGATATCGTCGGAGTAGGGCGTTCCGTAGATGGCAATGAGCTGGTTGTTGAAGGCCTGCTCCTGCTTGGCGACGTCTTCGATGACCGCGGTCTCGTCCGCCGATATCTGCGCAAGACGCGAGCCGAAGACATTCGCATAGTCGAGCACCGTCTTGCAGTTGGCGAGGGACTTCTCGGCGCGCTCGAGGATCTGCTCGAAGTGCGACTCCTTCTCGGCGAGCCGGTCGGGGTCGATGTCGAACGGAATCGCGTTCTCGGAAAGACCGAGCGGGTTCGACCCGGCCTCGACCGCGTTGAGCTTCCGCTCGAGCGTACGGACGGAGGACGCGAGGATATCGAGCTGCGTCGCGGTCGTGCGGTCGATCTTCTTGATGCCCTTGTCGGTGAAGGCCTGGTAGGGCGCGTCGTTCGTCGGCAGAATCGCGTTCACCGTCATCCAGTTGTAGGCGGCCGCCATGCCGGTGCGCGTCGCCCATTCGCCATAGCCGAACGCCTGCTCGTCGTTGGCGTCGAAGTACGCGGCCGCGGTGTCTCCGCCGTTCTCCTTGTACGCCTTGCGCAGGGTGAGGTCCATCGCGTCCATGCCGGTCTGCACGAGCTTCACGGCCGCATCGGCGAACTTCTGCTCGTCCTGGTAGTCGACGTTCATGAGCTTCTGGTCCATGAGCATCTCGCCCATCGCAGCCGCCCAGTCGAAGTACGGGTTGCGGAGGAGCCGGTAATAGCCGGTGAGCGCGGAGAGATAGTGGCCCCACGCGTCGCCGTGGCCCTGCGGGTACTGCGCTGCCGCGCAGTTGACGTCGAGGATGCCGTCGCGCGCTCGGATGCCGTAGTTGGCGACATACGCAGGCTCGCCCTCGGTGATGCCCTTCGTGAGGTTCCAGGCGAGGCGGTTGTAGAGCGGCGCCTCGGTCATGCGCGGGAACTGCGTCGCCTTCGTCCTGCCTCTCAAGAGCGCGAGTTCCTCGTCGAGGAGCGACGGCACCTGGTTCGCGAACGAGAAGGTGCCGGACGGGAACTGCTGTCCGTCAGCTCCAGTCGAGATGAGCGGATTCTTCGCGTCGGAATACGCCTCGGCGCCGAGTAGCGAGTAGAACTCGCCCATGCGCGTCTGCGCCAGGATGAGCTGCTTCGACATGTCGATGTTGTTGCCGCCCGCCGCTACGAGCAGCGACTCCGCGCGGTTGAACACGGTCTGGTAGAGTTCCAGCAGCCCGATTTCGGAGAGATTGTCGTTGTTGAGCGCCACGTCGCCCTGGTAAGGCCTGCCGATCTGTTCGAGCATCGTGTACCAGATGTCGCTCGGGTTGTCGTAGAAGTCCTCCACCCTCTGCGCGAAAGGCGTGAGGGAATTGAGGACGCGCTGGAGCCAGCCTTCGGCGAGCTGCTCGTCCGCCCACGGGCTCCAGAAGTCTTCGTCGGTCCAGTCCGGGTGCGCCGATTCGAGAAGCTTCCATGTCACTGAATCCTTTAACGGGCGGTAGCGGAGCGTATAGTAGGTGTTGACGTAGTCCTGCAGGTTCGCGCCTGTTTCGCCCAGCTGCACCGAGACGAGGCCCTTGTCACGTGCCTTGTCCTTCCAGGGTTCCGTGCCCTTCTCCGGTACTGTGCCGTCCGTTTCGGGCGTCGTGTAGCACCACTGGAACTCGTACTTGTCGGAAGAAGTTCCAAGCGGCGTGCGGTAGAGGAGCGTCAGTTTCTCGGAGAGCTTGTTGAGCGAGTCGTTGACGACCGCGATGCCGTCCGTATAGAGTTCCGGGATGACCTTGATGACGTGCATCTGCACGGGGAGGCCAGGGGAGACCTGTGTCGGATCGGGGTTGTCGTTCTCAATGAGCGTGACGTAGTTTGTCCCGGTGCCGTCCGCTATGAGCGCGTAGTGGTCGCGCGCCTTGTATGTGTTTGCGGCGGGCGACTCGGTAGTCTCCCAGGTGAACTTGCCCTTCACGTAGCAGCAGGACATGCAGATGTGCTTGTTTTTGTTCAAGTCGTCCCATTCCTTGCCGAGGTATTTGTTGAGTCCGAGCTCCTCGTATTTCGCCTTCGCGGCGTTGCGGCGCGTCGGGCCCACGTCGTGCGACTCGTAGGTCGTCTCGTTCCACTTGGCGAAGGCGACTTTGGCCAAGGTATTGGTAGGCTTGCCGCACACGACCATCATGGGCGTACCGAGGTCTGTCGCCGTAAACGCCTCCACGACGAAGCGCTTCTCGATGAGCGACGTGTCGTTCGTGACCTTGTTGCGCCATTCAAAGTAGTATTCCGCATCCGGGAAGACCAGCGTGATTTCCTTCTCGCCCGTGGACTTGACGGGTTCGCCGTAGTTTGTGCGCGGCGAGGGCTTCACCTCCTCCGTCGCGAGCGCGTCGGCCGCCGCAATCCACGCATTGTACTGCGTCGCGTTCTGCACGGGGTCGAGCACGCAGATGGCCTTGATGGCCGCACGTTCGGACGCTGTGAGGACGTTGAGCTCTAGGTACGAGCCGCCGGACTCCTTCTCCACGTACTTGCCGATGAGGTTCATCGTCGCCTGGCCGCTTTCGACCGTCACGTAGAAGCGGTCGGAAATCGACGGCGGCAGTCCGGCGAAGTAGTACTTGCCCTTCCTCAGGAACGTCGTGCCGGAAGAACCGAGCACGAAGCCGTATTCATCCGGGAAGCTTGCATTGACGGGCATCGTCTTTGCCGAGGCCTGGGCGACCGTGGGGTCGATGAGCTCGACAACCGTCGCCGCCGTCCCGTTAGTGACGTTCTTGTAAAGCGGATTCGGGTAGCAGACCGCCATAGACGAGGCGTTCCACATTTCGGGGAGTCCCAATGTCGCCTTCGTGAGCACCTGGCCGAGTTTCAGCTCCGGCACGTATTCCGGCCATGTGACGGTCCACTTCCAGCCGACCGCAGTGGCTATGTTCGTGATTTCGTCCATGCCGGGATTCACGACATCCCTGCAGGAGAGCCACGCAATCGGAGTGCCGACTTCGGGCTGCGTGTCGAGCGACGGGAAATAGAAGCCTTCCTGCATCGGATAGCCGTACTTGGCGAGCGTGATGCCGTCGCGGCGCGCCCAGAGCCCGTTCTTGCGGTCCTTGTAGGCGACGGAGTTGTCGTCGAATCCGAATGCCGCCGTCGTCGCGTCGATGGAGGTCTGGCAGCCGTTCATGCGCCCGACAGGTGCGGGCGGCAACATCACATTGCCCACGGTGATGGAACTTTCCATCACAGGATAGTCGATCGACGTGGTCTCGACCGTGTAGGCCTGCATGCGGCCCTTGCCGTTCGAAGAGTACATCACGAGGACGACCGGCTTGGACGTAGTCGCCGTATTGAGGTCGTTGCGGAGCGCCCAGGCCACGTAGTCGCCGTTCAAATCGATGAACGCATGCTCCTCGTTCGGGTTGTAGCCGTCCTTCTCCGGGTCGTTCTCGTAGTAGATCTCTGGCGCTGCGCCGTTCTCCGACCTGAGCGCGAGGGAGAAGGCCTCGGGTGCGCCGGCTCCTGCGACGGAGCAGTTGCGGCACGCAAGGACGTTGCCGATGGAATCGGTCGCAGTGCGGACTGTCCCGTTCGTGCCAAGTGTCGTGAGCGAATCGGCCGGGAAAGTAAAGTTGTAGAGCGCGTCGCCCTCGTCCCCTGCCCAAAGCGCAAGGTTGTCGAGCGCGACGAATGTCGCGGAATCGGCCGTCGAGGAATTCGCAGCGCCGTACGTCGCCGTCACCGTGCTTCCGATGACGCCCTGCGGCAGATCCACCGCGACTTCGTTCCACATGCCCAGCACGACCTTGAAGGTCTGCGAAGTCACGTTCGCGCCATTCTGCGTCGTCGCAGTCTCGATCGTGTAGCCGTTCTCGATATCGCCCGCAAGCATGGCATCCACCGTTATGCTGGACGTGGCGCCGCGGCCGCCGAAGGTCAGCCTGGCGATGCGCCCCGCGGTGGAAATGCCGTCAGGCGAAACGTAGCACTGGAAGCCGATCCATGCGTTCGTCGCGCCAGAGCCAAGATACCTGCCGCCCAGATCCACGCTTGCCGAGGATTTCTCGTCAACAAGCATGAGCGAACGCGCCCCGCAGGCTGTCATCGCAGGATCGGCCGAGCCGCGTCCAGACGAAAGCACGATCTGCGGCAGAAGCCCGTCCATCATGGTCATGGACCAGTTGACGTTGTAGTTCTGGACCAGCGCAGGATACGTGACGGGAACGGTCATGCTGCCGGTCTGGAAGTTCGCCCGCCACCAAACCTGTATCTTCGCATCCGATTCGTTCACGCCGTAGATCGACGAAGCAAGATCCTCATACGGATCGTCGTCCGACACACCTGTCTCGGCCTCTTTGATCATCTCGTCCTGGGTGGGCACATCCGCCGAGAATGCCGGCTTGCCGGCGGGATTGTGGTAGAGACGCGGATTCCAGTTGCGCCCGCGCGACTCCGGCTCGTAGATGAAGCCCGCGAGGTTTTCGTCCACGCGCTCGGACATCAAGCGCGCATCCGCTCCCGCCTCGGCACCGATGCGCGGCGTGATCTCGATGCCCACGGGCCATTCAAACGTCCACGGCGTCAGCACCGAACGTTCGCGGTATTCCGTAAGTTCAAGCGGCAGATACGACGGACACCCCTTGCCGTCCGAGTTTGTCAGCTTGACGAGGATCTTGCCGCCGTTACTGCCTTTAAGCGACAGGGTTCCGGTGGCGGAATAGTCCGCCCTCACGTCCACTGGCATCTTGAATCCGGACGCGCTCGCCGTGTAGTTCGTAGGCACGGTCACCGGGCATCCCGCCTCCGCGCCCGAAGGCGCCACCACGACCCGCAGCGGATTCTCCGGCCAGCTGATGAGATACCAGTCGTGCTCGAAGTTCCACTTGGTCTTCATCGGGTCTTCCGTCTGCCAGAAGATGTCCGCCTTCTGTGGCATCGCCATCCCCGCCTTGCTCGTCGTCATGTCGGTGGGCGAGACCGCGAACACCTTGCCGTGGTCGGGATCTATCGCTTCTTCGCCTTCTCTCGCATTGTACTGCTCGAGATACGGCGAATAGGGGTCGTTGGAATCGCGTTGAAGTCCCGCAGCCACCACAACGAAAAGCTGCTCCGTGCCGAAGCCGCCGCCTGCCGGCTTCAGATAGTCGCCTACCTCGGCGTTGAGCGTATTGACGTTGGGCGGGCAGATTTCCACGACGATGTGGGCCACCATGTGGTCCTTCGTCTCGGTGTCGTAGTATGCAAGCACGAACTGCCCCTGCGGACATTCCACCGCGCCCGTCTCTTCGTTCACCCTGTAGCGCACCGTCAGGAGCTTCGTCTTCGAAGGATCGTAGTCGATGCCGTAGACGACGTTGGACACGCCAGTCGTGACCTCCTTGTATTCGCTTTTCAGCAGATTCTTGTCGCCGAAGAACTTCACGAACTTGCCGGAGAGGTCGATGAACGCCGCGCTGTTCGCCTCGTCGACGCGCGTCGCGAAGAGCCTGTAGGGACGCGACGACGAGTAGCTGCCGATGTTGTAGGTGCGCGAGTCGCTCTCGCCCGACCGCGTAACCCACGTGAGCTCCGTCGCGCCGCTGGCGGTGAAGAACACCCGCTCGTAAAGGTTCGTCGCACCCATGTCGAACACGACCCGCCCATCGGATATCGCCGTTGCATTCGCCGCAGCGGTCGCCGCCCAATCGATCTTGTCGGCGTCATAGATCATATCCATGCAGAAGTCGCCGAGCTTCGCGTCCGGCGGCTGCTCCGAAAGCGTACGACCTACCGTCCACGCGGCAAGATTCCACGTTATCGTGCCGTTCTTGGTCGAAACAGCCGTCACCTCGTCCGCCGGATCCGTCGGCGCCTTGACCACCGAAATCGGATACGCCACCGTCGGCTGCGTGTAGCCGGTTCCGGAGTAGCTGCCGTTGACGTAAACGGGCAGATCCACCTCGCCAAGCGTCAGCTGCGAATCAGCCGGGCCGTCCGCTTTAGCGGCCGCAACGGCAAACGCCGTCGCTACCGCGACTGCGGCGGTTGAAAAGAACCTCATAGTCTTGTCCTCCTTGCACAACTTAGTATGATTCTTGAAATTCATGATCGTTCAGCCTTTCAACTCATTTTCCGATGAACGGGAAGAACGTCACCTTCAGCCCGCCCGCTTCGGACGTCGGCGCGCGCACCGACTCCCCTGCGCGGCAATACTGGACGACCGCCGGGCACCTGAGCGCACGCTCTCCCCCCGCCTTG
>CACWJS010000108.1 GCA_902761275.1 uncultured bacterium
GACGACTGTCGTTTTGTCAATTGCCTGTTCAATGCGAATCGGGCAGACTTTATAACAACTGTGTCAGATTTCACAATTGAAGACAAAGACGCTTGCTTGGACTGCTTTGTTGACCATGTGGAGTTTGCGCATAGTGCATACGGAATCTTCACTCCGCACAGCAAATTCAAGGCGGTGGATTTCGCGGCAAAGACCAACGGAGTGGACACTCTTACCCTTTGCGCCAATCCGAAATTCGCCGACGAGCCAAAATGGTCGCTGTCGCTCCGTTCGCCGCTTGTTGGCAAGGGCGATGCGTCAATCTGGACGGACGAGGACATTGACCTTGCCGGCAAACTGCGTCTCAGGGACGGCAAGGCCGATATTGGCTGCTACCAGTGCTGGCTCAACCCGGCGGGCTTTATGCTGATTGTCAGGTGAGAATCGGATATAAATGGCTGCTGCTGGCGCTTCTGTTCGTCACGTTCTTCCTTGAGCTGGGGACGCGGCAGATATACAATGCCGTGCTGCCGCAGCTCAAGGTCGACTTCGCCGCGCAGGGCGCGACGGACGCCCGGCTCGGCGGTGTCGGCAGCTTGTTCAGCGCAGTGTTCGGGCTGATGCTTCTTGCGAGCGGACTTTGCGCCGACTTTTTCGGGCGGAAGAAGACCATTGTGGTCGGCACGGCGCTTTTCTCCGCCGCGATCCTCGGATGCGGCTTCGCCGGGGGATTAGGGCTTTTCTTCGTGCTCTACGGAGTGGTGAACGCCATCGGACAGTGCTGCATCGCGCCTGCGTCCTATTCGCTCATTTCGCAGTATCACGACAACTCCACCCGCTCAACGGCGATGGCGATATTCCAGAGCGCGAACTATTTCGGAATCGTCATCTGCGGCTGGGCGGCCGGTCTCTTCGCCGATTCGGGGTCGGGAGGCTGGCGCAGGGGCTTCTGGGTGTTTGGCGTCGCCGGCCTGGTATGGGCCGCGCTTATGCAGCGTTTCATGCGAGACGCTCAGCAACCTGCCGTAGCCAATGACACCGACAAGCCTTCCGTCAAGGCCGCGTTTGCCGCGCTGCTCACGAAGCCAACGGCTATTCTCATCGCGGTTGCGTTCGGGATGTTCATGTACGCCAATCTTGGACTGCGCCTTTGGGCGACTGCGTTCGTGGCAAGGGAGTTCCCTGAATGTGGGAACGCCTCCGCCGCGTTCCATTCCCTATTCTGGCTCATGCTCGGGTCGTTCGTTGGGCTTTTTGTCGGCGCACGATTCCTTGACCATGTCGGCTCGAGGCGTCCGTCGATAAGGCTTGAGGTCTCGGCAATAGGCTTTGCCGTGTGCATTCCCCCTGTGATCTGGGTCGCCTGCGCCTCTTCTCTTGTCGAGTGCTGTGTCGCGCTGGCGACGCTCGGCCTGGCTCTTGGGACATACGAGGCCGCACATTATCCGGCCATGTTCGACTGCGTGGAGCCGCGCTACCGCAGCGCGACGACGGGGATGACGGGATGCCTTGCGTTCGTCATGGGCTCGGCTGGGCCGTTTACGCTCGGTCTTCTCAGCGAGCGGCTTTCCATGCGGATGGACGCATATTTTGGACAAAACAAAATCGGAGACTCAAAATGAAAGCAATGTGCATTGACGAGAACAAGAACTTCGTGTGGCAGGACGTGCCGGATCCGGAATGCCACGACGAGTTCGACGTGAAAATTGCGGCAAGGTCGTGTTGACCGTATGAGCAATTGCAAAAACAATTTTATAACGCTAGCGGCGTTAGCCGATTTGATGCAAATATAATCTCATTAAAATCAACCAAGGAGGGAAAAGATGCAACTGGACAGGCGCAGTTTCATAAAACGCCTTGCCGCCACGGGCGCGGTGTCTGCCTCTTTCCGGGCATGGTGCGCGGAATACGGTGCGGACTATGACTTTTCCGCAGCCGCTTCCGCTTGTGGATGGGATTCGGGCGCAAAGGATGCTTTCTATTTCCTTCATGCCACCGACCTTCATATGACGGAGAATCCCGACTGGGATCGCGGCGCGTTGCAGATGAAGGACAAGTTCATGGGGCGTTGCTTCATAGACGAAATCAACGCAATGAACACCTTGCCGCAAAAGCCGTCCATGCTTTTCCTCACCGGCGACCTCATTAGCGGAGTCACGATGAACCCAAAGTCGTGGGCATGGGCGGAGAAGAAATGGGCGCACTACAAGAAATACGTCACAGACCGACTTGCAGTGCCGTGGCGTCAGTTCATAGGCAACAACGACTGTGCCGCAGTTCCGTACAGGAAAGTGTTCTCCGACCAGCCGCTATACTGGTCGTTCGAAAAAGGCGGCATCTGCTTTGCGGGACTCCACGGCTACGACAAATGGAAGCCCGAGAACACAAACCATGCTGGAATCCTCTACGGGGCGGAGCAGCTTGCTTGGCTTCGCGGCATAGTGGAAAAGACAGCCGCAAGGACACTTGTCATTCTTACGCACGAGCCGCTTAAGGACGATGATTCGCATTGCGCCCGTGCGCAGCTTGCGCCGATACTCGACCTGTTCAGGGGTGAAGAGGTCTGGAACATCTGCGGGCACAACCACACGAACCTGGCGCGGCGCATCCGCATAGGCAAGCGCGAGATCCGTTCCGTCGAAACGATGACACCTGTCGGACGCGGATTCACGATCGGCGACGGCGGCTACCGCGTGTTCTTCTGCCGCGAAGGGCGCATTTGCGGCTCCGCGCTCCGTTGGCTTACGCCGAGCGGCGAGCCAATAGGCTATGCGCCTGATGCCTCGACATGCAATCCGAGTTGCATGAAGCTGTTGGAAGAGACTCTGCCCTCTGATGCACTTGCTTCCGCGCTTGTCGGACGCGACAAGTTCGACATTGCGGGAAGCGAGATGATACAAAACCGCATCTCCGATTACTATATTTGCCGCCCGGACAAGAACGGGAAGCATGGCCGCCTTGTCTGGACTGTGCCGCGCTCCATCGACGGACGGCGCGTTGCGTCAGTCCGTATTTTGTGTGGGCCGATAGCCGGACATGTGGGCGTTTCGTCTGACGGCAAAACTTGGCGTGAAACGCCAATTGACTGGTCGAGCCGCGCAACGCCACGCGTCATTGAGATTCCACCGGACATAGAGGGAGAGACGATCTGGCTGCGCCTCTCCAACGAATCCACATATGAATGCAAGTTCTTCGGGTACGCATTAAAGGAGCACGCGTAATGAGAGCAACATTCGGAACAATCTTTGCTGCCACGGCGGCTGCGTTTGCGTGTTTTACGCCTTGCCATGTGCGTGGCGCCACGACGGAGTTCTTTTTAAGCCCGGGGGCAGTTGACGGCGACGGATCCAAAACGAGACCTTTCGGCACGTTCGCAGAGGCTCAATGCGCGGTGCGCAAGGCGGTGGCTGATACTTCTTTGCCGACAGGCGTCGTAACTGTCATCGTGCAAGACGGGGTCTATCGCATCGACAAGCCTGTTTCGTTCTGCATGGCGGATTCCGGGTCGGCGGAGCATCCGGTAGAATGGCGCGCGGCGACCAGAGGCGGCGTGCGTTTCTCCGGCGGAGTTCCTGTGCCAAAACTCATGCCTCTTGCCGAGGACGACCCTAACTGGTCCAGGATTCTCGAAGATGTCCGGGCGCATGTCCTTGTCGCCGATTTGAAGGCGGCGGGGATCACGGACTACGGCGAGGTCAAGACGCGTGGCTTTGGCGGACCGTATATGCAGCTTTCGTGGACCGGAAGGTATCTGAGACTTGCCCGCTGGCCAAATGACGGATACGCCAGAATTGCCGATGCGCCGGAAGGTACCGATGCAGACGGGAAACGCGTGTATTCAAGCGAGTTTACATATGAAGGCGACCGTCCGTCGCGATGGACGTGCGAACCAGACGCATGCATGAACGGTTTCTTCTACTATTGGTGGGTGGCGAGTCACGTCGCCATCGGAAGCGTTGACCCTGCGACGCATACGATACGGCAGAAGATGAAGCCCGGCATCGACGTTGACAGGCACAAGAGACCGACTATCGGGTCATTCTCCGGATACCGCAAGGGGATGTCGTGGTACGGCTACAACCTTCTCTGCGAACTTGACGCTCCGGGAGAATACTATATCGACCGTACGCTCGGCCGTCTATACGTCTGGCCTCCCGAAGACGGAACTGTCCATGCTGACGCGGAACTGACCGTGGCAGACAGCATAATGATTCTTGACGGTGTGTCCAATCTGGCGTTTTCGGGGTTCGTCTTTGAAAATTGCCGTGATTCGCTTTTCAAGGCTCGCGGATGCACCAACGTGGATGTGGTTGCCTGCGTGATTCGCAACTCCGGCGGACGCGGAGTCACGATAGAGCAGGGCCGAAACTGCCGCCTTTCTGGATGCGACATAGAATGGTGCAATGCCGGGGGTGCGCTTGTCAGCGGTGGCGATCCTGCGACTCTGACGCACGCCAATGTAGTAGTCGAGAACTGCCACATACATCATTATGCGCTGACGGAGCTGACCTACAGCGCGGCAGTGGAGATGCGCGGATGCGGACTTGCGGCGCGACAAAACACGATTCACGACGGACCGCATGTGGCGATTCTGCTGAGCAATCCAAGCCGGGAGAACGAGGTGTCGTGGAATGAAATCCACTCAGTATGCATGGAGTCGGGCGAGATGGGCGTTGTTTACGCCGGAGCAGACTGGACGCTTTGCGGCAACCGTATCGAGGCAAACTATATTCACGACATCCCTTCGCGGCGCAGCGATCCAAATCGTGCAGTCATGCTTGATGACGGCTGTGCCGGAATTTCAATCGTATCCAACAGGTTCGAGCGGGTGAAAGAGGGCGTTTCTCTTTCCGGCATCGGAAACGTCGTTGAAAACAATCTTTTCATCAGGAATCTTACGCCGGTTACAGGATGGCAGAACTGGTGCTGTCCCGCCGACTTTGAGGATCGCCGCCATACACATCAGCGGCTTCTGGACAGCCTTGCGAGCATTTCCGTTCATCAAGAACCGTGGTTGTCGAAGTATCCGTATCTCGCCTTGGTTGACGATGCCATGAAAACTGGCGCCGTGCGACACCCTGATACGCGTACATCGCTCTGCCGGAATGTTTATGTTGGGTGCGGCACGAATTTTGTCTCCTACTATGTTTACTCTCCAAAATGCGGCGGATATTCTTCCGTTACATGGCGCGAAGAGAACAATTCAAGCGACGAGCACTGCCCGCCAAGAGGATTCTCTCCACTCCCGCCACTTTCGAAGATGGGCGTGCAGAAAACGTCAGACCGCGCAACATGGCCTGTTTCGCATGCTGTCATGCCAATAACGGCCGAATATGGTATTGCGCAATAAATGCTGGCGCGTAAATGTCATAAATTTCATATCGGGAGGACGGCAACATGAACAGAATGATTGCGACTATTACGGCAATCGCGGCAGTGGCCGCTGCGAATGCCGCAGGGCTTTTGCCTGATGGCGAGGCGGAGCTCATCGCGAGGGAGAAGCTCGCAAAGATGACGCTTGAGGAGAAGGTCTCCCTGTGTGGACTGTGCGCGACGATGTACCTGAACGCAATTCCGCGCGTGGGAATCGACCGCGAATGGGCGTTCAGCGACGGAAGCCACGGACTCAAGCCCGAACACAACCGCGACCGCTGGGGTTATGTCAGCGGGATTGACGATCGCTCGACGTCCATGCCCTGCATGTCTGCGCTTGCCTCGACATGGAACCGCGCTCTCGCGACGAAGCATGGCGACGTCATGGGCTTGCAGATGCGGTCACGCAACAAAGACCAGATGCTGGGTCCGGGACTCAACATCATGCGCAACCCTCTTTGCGGACGCAACTGGGAGTACATGAGCGAGGATCCGTTCGTGATTGCAGAGATGGCGGTTCCGCTCATCAAGGCGGCGCAGTCGCACGGACTCGCCTGCACGCCGAAGCACTACTGCCTGAACAGCCAGGAGCTGAACCGTTTCGACACATGCTCGACTGTGGACAGCCGCGCTCTCCATGAAATCTATCTTCCCGCGTTCGAGGCGGCGGTGAAGGGCGGTGCGCTTTCTCTTATGACGGCCTACAACCGCTACAACGGGACGTTCTGCAGCGAGAATTCGTACCTCCAGCGGGCGCTTCTTAGGGAGCAATGGGGGTTCAAAGGTACGATTGTCACCGACTGGGGCGGGCAGCATTCTTGCGACAACGCCGTAATGAACGGCGGCGGTTTGGAGGCGAACTGCGGCAACAGGGTGACGTACCTTACCGACTTCTACGGCACGAACGGCGACGACAAGTATCCGCTCGCTACAGCCGTGAAGGGAGGGCGTGTCCCGGCGTCGGCGGTGGACGAGATGGCGCTTCGCACTCTCTATGTGATGGCTAAGACGGGCTTCTTCTCCGGCACGCAGGACAAGGGCGAGCGGCTTGTGGAGCGCCATGGCGAAATCGCCAGGGAGATTGGCGAGGAGGCGATTATCCTCGCGAAGAACACAAAGGGCGTCCTTCCGCTCGACAAGGCAACGACGAAGAAACTTGTAGTGTTCGGCCGCATAGCAGACCTTGAACAGGCAAGCCTCGGCTCCAGTTGCGAGAGCCATCCGCCGTATGACATTACGTTCATGAAGGGACTTGAGGAGTACCTTGGCGACGGATGCAGCATAACATTATACCCATTGGGCGGCGAGGCGGGAGACGGCAATCCTCGGCGGATCGACCACCTCATCCTTGAGACGTACGATCCAAACGGTGCCGATCCTTTCGCCGAACGTGCATGGATGCGTACGTCTACGCATGCAGGTGTCACCTCGCCCGTCTTCTACGACAAGAACACAGTTCTTGAACCTGGCAAGGCCGCCGCTGGGGATGTCATTGAATGGAAATCCTCCCTTGTTGCGCCGGAGAGCGGGCGCTACACATTCGCCGCCAGGACCGTCGGCGGTGCCAGGGCGGAGATCATTGTAGGCGGCGAGACGGATGCCATGCCGGTTTTGGAGAAAGGCAAGTCATATCCCGTGGTATTTCGCGTGACAGTGTCCAGCTCTGGCGATTCGTGCGAATTCGGATGGACGCTCCCGAGTGCGCAACGCCCCGGGGAAGAAGTATTGAGAAAGACCTGCGAACAGGCGGATGCCGTTCTCGTCTTTACGGGCACTACTATGGGTTGCGGGCAGGCACAGGAGACGGAGGGCGGGGATCGCCCGAACATGAAGAACGCGCCCGGACACGATGAGGAGATCGCGAAGATTCTTTCGTGGAAGCTGCCGCGTACGGTGGTTGTTTGCCGCGCGGGGTCTGCCCTGGAGCTGCCGTGGCTCGGGGATTGCGACACGATGCTGCTTACATCCTATCTCGGACAGGAGGCCGGGCGGCCGATGGCGAAAGTCATCTTCGGCGACGTGAATCCTTCCGGCAAGCTGACGTTCTCCTGGCCGAAGCGCTACGCGGACACGCCTACGGGCTTCTTCGGGGAGCGCGCCTACAATGCGACGAACTCGGTCTATCTCGAAGGGATATACGTCGGCTACCGCTGGTACGAGAAGCGCGGCATTCCGGTCGACTTCCCGTTCGGGCACGGACTTTACTACACCAGCTTCAGATATGGCGAGGCGGCAATAGCCAAGATTGAAGGCGGTTGGAAGTTGTCTGTTCCCGTCTCGAATGTTGGGAATCGCGATGGCGCGGAAGTGGCGCAGCTCTATGTCGCGGCGAAGGAGCCGAGGGTTGACCGTCCCGTGAAGGAACTCAAGGGTTTCGAGAAGGTGTTCCTCAAGAAGGGCGAGACGAAGACAGTCGAGTTCCGCATAACACCTCGCGACATGGCGTACTGGGATGCGTTCGCCTCCTGCTTCCGCTCCGACGCGGGTAAATACACCATTCTCATCGGCGGCTCTTCCGTCGACATACAGTGCTTTGCAAATATTACCCTCGCAGAAGGAAAGGAATTCAGGTGATGAAAAAACGCTTTTGTTTCGCTCGTTGCGTTAACAGTGGTTGCTGCCGCAGTTTGCTGCAACTTCATATGGTGCCTCTGTTGTGTAGGTGAAACAGAAAGGGACACAGCGCAAATGAGAACGATATGCGGAACGATTCTTGCGTCGAGCGTGGCGGTAGCGGCGATGGCCGCGACTGCGGTGGAATCGGTGGCGATGTGCGCGACATCGCCGGACGGGCGCGTGACATGCGCCTTTGCCATCGAAGACGGACTGCCTGTCGTGGACGTCTCGTTCTGCGGAAAGCACGCGTTCCGCACGACGCCGGGCATGGAATGCGGACGCGTGAAGCTGGCGAAGAGCACCTCGCGCACGGTCCATAGGTCGTGGAAGCCGGTCTGGGGCTTCAAGAGCGAGTATCCCGAGAACTATTCCGAACTCGAACTGACGCTCGTGCTCGAAGGCCGCGAAGGGCAGGAACCGCCGGCGGAGACGCTTTACCTGCGCTGCTACGACGAGGGGTTCGCCGCAAGGGCCGCATTCGTGCTTGAGCCGTACTCGGTGTCGTCCGTCTCCGGCGAGCGGACAAGCTGGCGCTTCGCGCCCGGGGCGTCGGCGTGGGCGATCTCCGAAACGGAAGCGACGTTCCCCGCCGATCCGATTCCGCTCGAGCGGCTTGACGAAGGACCATCGTGGCGGATGCCGTTCACGCTGAACATCCCTGGAGTGGCGTTCGCAAGCGTTTTCGAGGCGCACGCGGAGCATTATCCGCGCAGCTACCTGCACATGGAGAAGGGTGAGGTCAGCCTGCGCTTCGCGATGGGCGTCAAGGAGGGGCGCGGAACGGTACTCACGCCGTGGCGTGCGGTTGCTCTTGCGGCCAGCCCTGCCGAACTCGTTGAACGCGCCTACTTCGTGGAAAACCTGAACCCCCCTTGCGCAATCGAGGACACATCGTGGATCCAGCCGGGGTTCTGTGTCTCCGACCACGGGAATTTCAAGCTTCGAACCGACGAGATAATCGCCGCGGCCAAGCATGCGGCGGATGTCGGCGCGCGTCCGACACGCGCGCGC
>CACWJS010000109.1 GCA_902761275.1 uncultured bacterium
CATGAAGCCGACGGGCACGAAGATGCCGAGCAGCACGAGCGTGGTCGCGATGACGGCGCTGGTCACGTCGCTCATCGCCTGGATCGTGGCCTCCTTCGCGTTGAGGCCCTGCGTCTCGATGAGGAACTGCACGCGCTCCACCACCACGATGCAGTCGTCAACCACAACGCCTATCGCGAGCACGAGGCCGAAGAGCGTGAGGATGTTGATGGAGTAGCCGAGAAGCGCCATGAGGATGAACGTGGAGCATAGCGACACTGGAATCGTAAGGCAGGGGATGAGCGTGGCCCGCCAGTCCTGGAGGAAGAGATAGCACACGATCACCACGAGGCCGAACGTCAGGCCGAGCGTGAAGACGATCTCCCTGATGCACGTGCTCACGTATTCCGTGGCGTCGTAGGGGATCACCCAGTCCATGTCGGCCGGGAAGGACTCCTTGAGCTGCGCCATCGCCTTTCTGATCGCCGCCATCGTGGCGATGGCGTTAGCGCCGGGCTTCTGCTGGAGCGCGATGGAGACGGCGTTGCCGCCGTTGAGCTGCCCGGTGAACATGTAGTTCTGCTCGCCGATCTCGGTGCGCGCGATGTCCTTGAGCCTCACGACGCCGCCGTTCGCGTCGCGGCGGACGACGATCTCGTCGAACTCCTTGGCGGACATGAGACGGCCCTTTGCGAGGAGCGACATCGTCCAAGCGGCGTGGTCGCCAGTCGGCGCCGCGCCGACCGAGCCGAGCGAGGCCTGGATGTTCTGCTTCGAGACCGCCGCCATCACCTCCTCGGTGTTCATTCCCTGCGCGGCCATGCGCGCGGGGTCGAGCCAGACGCGCATCGAGAGCTTCGGACCGTACACCGTCGCGTCGCCCACGCCCGGGACTCGCAGGAGCACCGGCTGGATGTTCGCGTAGATGTAGTCGGATATCTGCAGGCGAGAGAGGGTTCCGTTGGGGGACCTGACCGCGATGAAGCCGAGCATGTCCGAGTTCTGCGCGCGCACGCGCTTGCCGAGCTGCTTCACCTCCGACGGAAGCTTCGCCTCCGCCTGGGCGACGCGGTTCTCGACCTTGACCTGGTCCATGTCTCGGTCTGACTCGACCTCGAACGACACGTTGAGCGAATAGCTGCCGTCGTCGCCGCACTGCCCCGTCATGTAGAGCATGTCGTCCACACCGTTCACCTCGTCCTCGAGCGGCATCGCGACGGTGTTCAGCACCTCCTTCGCATTCGCGCCCGGGTAGGTGTAGCTCACCTGTATCGAAGGCGGCGTCACGCGCGGATACTGCGTTACCGGCAGGTTGAAGATCGCCATCGTGCCGGCCATGGACAGCACGATCGCGATGACCATCGCAAAGCGTGGACGCTCCACGAACGTCCGCGAGAACGTCTTGATCTGGTCTATTGCTGGTCTGAGAGGAAGTTTCATCTGGTCCTCACTCCTCGATCGGGGACTTGTGGTTGGCGTTGATGTCGTCGTTGGAGGTCGGCTCGGCAAGCGCGACCTTCACGCCGGGACCGAGCTTGGAGATTCCGGAGATGACGACGCGCTCTCCCTCCTTCACGCCCTTCACGAGCGGGATCCATCCGCCGAACGCCTCCTTCGTCTCCACGGGACGCTGCTCGACCGTCATGTCGTCCTTCAGGATCCACACTCCCTGGTTCCCGCCGGGAAGGTCGACGATCGCCTGCTGCGGGACGGACGGGAAGCTCGGCGGCTCCTGGTAGTCGGTGAGGAGCGTCACGTAGCTGTTCGGGATGAGCAGACGCTCTGGGTTCGGGAACCTGAGGCGCATCATGATCGACGCCGTTTCGCGCGACATCTGGTTGTCGTCGAAGTCCCACGTGCCCTCGCGGTCGTACTCGCTGCCGTCGGGGAGGATGAGCCTCATGCGGAACGCATGGTCAGTGCCCTCGCGCTGCGCCTGGCGCCACGCGATGTAGGCGCGGTCGGTGAGCGGGAACGAGACGCGGATCGGGTCGATCTGCACGATCTTCGCGAGCGCGCCCTTCGACGGTGCGACGTAGTCGCCGACATGGGCGGAAGACTTGCCGATCTGCCCGGAGATCGGAGCGAACACCGTGGTCTTCTTGAGGTCGTACTCCGCGACAACGAGGTTCGCCTTGGCCTGAAGGACGGCGGCCTTCGCCTTTTCCGCGGCCGCTTCGGCGTTGTCGCGCTCAAGCTGCGTGATGCCGCGCTCGTCCGCCTTCTCCATTCGCTCGAAGTAGCGCTCGGCTCTCCTCGCCTCGGCCTCGGCAGCCGCGAGGTCGGCCTTGCGTTGGTTCGCGACGGCCTGGTAGCGCTCGTCGTCGATCACGTAGAGGACCTGCCCCTCCTTTACGACGTCGCCTTCCTTGAACTTGATCTCGCGGACATAGCCGTCGATCTGCGGAAGGAGATCGACCTCCTGCACCGCCTCCGCGTGCGCGACGAACCTCTCGGGGAGGTTGTAGACGCGCAGCTCGGCGTTCGTGACGGCGACGGTCTGCTGCATCGCCGCCATCGCAGCGAGCTTCGCGGCCTGCGCGGCCGCCGCGCCACCGTCGCCCTTCGGCCACATGTCCTTCCCTATCCAGCCGCCCGCGACACATACCGCCGCGAGGACTATAGTCCCTATTATGCTACCGACCGTTGATTCCTTTTCAGCCATTGCTTGACTCCTTTGTACGTATGCGGTTCCAGATTGCCTCGTATGCGTGCCTCAGCGTCTGCTCGAGGTCGAGGGTGAGGAAATGGTCTATTCGGGCCTGCACAAGCCCGTCCCAGATCGCAATCGCGACTACCGCGACTTCATGGGCGTCGACCGTCGCACGCGCCCTGCCAGCCTTGATGTCTGCGACTACGGCGTTTCTGAACGCGGCCATAGGCCCGGAATCGGCGTCCGCGAGAAGGCCTTCGCGCACCTTCGCCATCGAGTCGTCGGACCACTTGATCTGGCACTTCATCAAGCGGAAGAACGCCGCGCCCTTCGGGTCTTCCGACATCTGGACGGCATTTCTCACCATCATGTCGGCGACTTTCGGGAACGTGAGCTCGCCATGGGGCATAAGCTCCTCGAGCTGGCGACGGAACTTAACGAGCGCCTCTTCGACAAGCTCGACCAAGAGCCGCTCCTTCGACTCGAAGTGCCAGTACACGGCGCCCTTCGTCATCTTGAGCCGGGCGGCGATGTCGTTGAACGTCGTCCTCTCGTAGCCCTTCTTGACAAAGAGCGAAAGCGCGCTCGCAAGAATCCTCCTGCGCGTCTTCTCTGCGTCCTCTTTCCTTCTCCTTGCCATGATGGACGCATATTATACATACCTACGGGTATGTATGTCAAGTGGGTGGATGCACTTTCTTTATCCAGCGCACGAGGGAATCAGCTATGATCGTTTGCGTAATCCGCAAAGGTGGTCGGGGCGAGAGGATTTGAACCTCCGACATTCTGCTCCCAAAGCTGGTATCTTAACACGCGATTTTCGCGGGAAATTGAGACTACTCAACGGGAAAAGTGCTCATGGGTATAAAATTGGGTATAAGTAGGCCGTTGACTCTATTGACCATGTTGTGCTAAAATGTCGAGTGTTGTCAAAGAGTGCTAAGCGCACGTCAAACAGCTCAGAACACATACAAGCCGCTCACAAAAGGAAAAAAGATGGGATTGATGATTGCCACAGACGCCTCCGGCAAGACCCGTGGAACTTGGCATGGGATATTCATGCTCAAGGGCAAGTGGCGAAAGACAAACCTGAATGTGCCCATTGAGGGCAAGCCTCCAACCGACAAATCCGGGCGGATAACACTGAACGAGCGAGGCGACGCCGCCTTCGAGCGGTCGCGCAAAGCTGCGCAAAAGGCATTTGACGCATGGAGGAAGACGGCAAGATCGGATCCGGCAGAACTTGTGAAAAAAGCCTACAAAGCCCGAACGGGCGTCTCCCTTGAAGGCGTGCCGCTGGCCAAGCTGGCAGAGCGGTGGATCGGCAGGAAAAGGGAGCGCAACCTTTCCGCCAAGTGGCAGCACATGATCGAAACATGGTTCTCGAAATTTGCAAGGTTCGCGGAATCTTACGCACGTGCCCGAGGAGGACGGAAGTGCGAAACCATCAATGACATCACGCCGGCTATAGCGGCAGCATGGTTTGAAGACATCAAAAAATGCCACGCGTGGGAAACCGTTCTGAAGATGATGCACCTTATGAGCGGCGCATACAAACGGTTTTCGACGACAGGAATGGCAAATCCGTTCGGCGACATCGTAATGAGCAAATCAGGCGACCCGTCCGAGCGGGGAGAATTTGGCAATGAGCGCGTTCCCCGCAAACCGCTGCTGCCGGATCAGATCGAACGCCTTTTTGAATGCGCCCAGGAGGACTCTGAACTTTATCCGCTAATTGTGACAGCAGCTTGCACGGGAATGCGAGTGGGCGATGTCTGCAATTTGAAATGGAGAGATGTTGATCTCAAGGAAGGTCTAATAGACACTGTGACCGCAAAGTCTCATTCCCGAGTCACCATACCAATTTTCGGCCGACTTCGGGATGTGCTGACGGACTGCGCCGCGATTGACGAAGGCGAAAGTCCGGCGTCCCCATTCGTATTCCCTCGTGCGGCGGAAAGGTACAAACGAAATGCAAACGGGCTCTACCTCGCAGTGAAGCCTTATTTTGCACGGGCAGTCTTTGGCGACAAACCGCCCGCTCATGCCATTGACGTAATGGAGGACGGCTCTGCCGAACCAGCGAGGGACCTCAGCGATGTCATAGACAGTACCGGCTTTTCAGACACTAAGCGCACACGCATAATGGAAGTCTATCGCCGGGTCAAATCCGGTGAAAAATGCATTGACATCGCTTCGAGCCTGAATGTGGCGCGTTCTCAGGTGTCAATGGACTTGCGAGAAATAGAAGGATTGACAGGAGAAGTCCTTCGCCCAATGGCAAAAAAAATGAACTCCCGAGCCAACTGGTGGGCGCAAATAGATCGCACCAGGGCAAAGCGCAAGATTGGCGACAAGGCAGCAAGCCTTTATGGATGGCATTCTCTCCGGGCAACATTTGTGGTGCTGGCTTACGAGGCCGGCGTGCCTCTTGCCGACGTGCAGAAGGTCGTGGGGCACTCCACGGTCGAAATGACGCTGCAGTATTACAATCCAGACAAAAAGCTAGTTGCCGAACGCGTCCGTCAGCGAATGGCCGGGAGTGTGCTTGACGTTGCCCGCCCCAAAAGCATCACCAGACCGCCGAAGAATTCCTTGATTCTTGCTGATAAAAACGCCGCGCAAAAACAAGCACGCACCATCGACGATTTGATAGCCGGCATGAGTAAAAAACAGAAGCAGGCACTAATGAACAAATTAGTCGCGAGCATGTAGCCAAGAGCCCGATCCATGAAAGCAAAGCCAATGAAAAATCTGCAAGCAGAATCTCCTGATTTTCTTATTGTCGCAGAGCAAGCTGCTTCAGCCCTTTGCAGTGTTTCGCACTATTTCTCTCAAATTGAGAGGAACTACAGGATAATTCGCACCGGGATACTCAGATTCGACGGTCATGTGTCCGAACTGTTACCCATAGGCGTCAAGCAGCATGATATAAAGGCCATGCTATCGTGGATGTGCGAAAAGTATGGCGCCGTGGAAACCGGCAAAGCATCTGCCTTGACGCTGCAAGAGCTGGTCGAAGCCGCCGCCAGGCGAATGGGCGAAATGCAAAATCAATGCGAAAGAATAATGTCCGACTCGCAAAAGCTCATGCCCGCTCGTCTCGCAGACAAAAGCACAAGCCCCCTTTACGTACAAGCGTACGACGCAATGCAAACTGCCTACTCACAGATCGCCGAAACCTTGATGCATCAGGTGCATGACGCTGTGAAGTCCGGCGTTTCGGAGGGAGTGACAGATGCCCTGCGCAATGGGAAACTCGGCAACACTGTAATAGCACAAGCAGGGGCAAATGTTACCATTGAAAACAAGAGGAACGCAAAAGTCAGATTGCCCACTTCCCGCACAAACCGGAAACGAGCCAAGGGCTGCAGCAACAAGGAGATTGCCAATCTGTTCACGAGGCACGCAGTCCCTCTGATACGAGGCAAGGACAGAGACGGCAATATCGCCTACGAAAAGAAACGCGGCGGAGGTGGCGGGACCTACTACGTCGGTACATGCTCGCCGCGCACAATCGGATCATGGCTGGCGCGCACTCTTCCCGAGCCCATAAGCGGCTTCTCCTCCCAGATGCTTACAAAGCCCGACGAAATCAATGCCGCCGCAGCAAGATGGGGAGACTATTGGAGGGAGTACGCAACAGCCTTTTATGAATGGCGTCAGTCGCATCCATACTCAAAGCGCGAGAACTTCCGCTTCGAGACCCACAAGGTGTATCATCATAGGGAGGAAAGTCCTACATTCGCCGATGACGGCACGGGCGATGATTAAAAAGGCTCAATATTGGACTGAAACAATCTGATGTGAAATTGGAATATGAAAACGCATCCCCAACATCTTCGCCGGGGTCTATGGCGAGGCGTGAAGCGCGAAGCAGTTGGCGTAGGGATCGGTTCGGAGGGTGTCTGGCGGCCTTTACGTCATTGCTCCGCTGTCATCCACTTGGCGGTGTCGGTTTCGCCGGATTCGGTTGTTGACGAAAGGACGAGACGCACAAGTTCGGGATCTGCGCGATAGAGCTTGAACGAGACGCCCTGAAGAGCGCCGCCGTCCTTAAGAACCTTGACTTCGCACGACTTCGCGGTGCATGGCGTTTCGAGGACGCGAATGCGCTTTAGGCCAATCGACTTGCCGTGCAGAATCGCCTTGCCGTCTGCGACAAACTCCCACTCGTCAACCTGCTCGCCCTTTGAAATGTCCTCGCGCATGACGACGACGTTGAACGGCTCGCCGGATTTTGCCTCGTGCGCAAATAGCGCGTCTTTCAGCGTCTTGAATCCAGCGAGCGCTTTTACGTCGTCCGCGTCGAGAAGCCCGTCCTTGTTCGGCGCGATGCCGATGTTCATTGTCGAGGCGTTGCCGACAGACGAAAGATAGAGCTTCGTCAGATATGCCGCGCTTCTCGTAGTGCCGCGCTCGCTTTCGTGGTAGAACCAGCCCTTGCGAAGGGGAAAGTCAGATTCAATTGGATGGAAAGTCGTGCCATTCACCGCGCCGACATTGGCAAAAAGCTTGTAATGATCCCAAATGCCGTCGTAATGTCCGATTGTCGAACGGGAATCGGGATCGACCAACCCTTGCTCGTTGCCGCAGAAGCGGAAGTCCGCCTCGTCCATTTCGTTGAAGATGCACACATTCGGCTGGAGCTTCCGCACCATCGCGAACGTCTCGGTGCCGTAGCGGTAGTAGCCGTCGGGAATCTTGCGCTTCTCCCTCGCGCCGCCATAGTAGCCATCGCCGCCGTTCGCACCGTCGAACCACATCTCGAATATCTCGCCATAATCGCCCGAAAGCAACTCGCGCAACTGTCGCTGGAAGACATCGGTTACATACTTCTCCGTGCCGTAGTGCGCATTGTTGCGATCCCACGGCGAGCAGTAGACGCCGAACTTCAGCCCTGCGCGGCGGCAGGCCTGTTCCATTTCCTTGACGTAGTCACGGCCAAACGGCGACTTTGTGACATTGTGTTCAGTGGTCTTCGTCGGCCAAAGGCAAAAACCGTCATGGTGCTTTGCGACGACAACGAGCCCTCCAAGCCCACCAGCCTTGCACGCGCCGACGATCTGGTCAGCGTCGAACTTCGCAGGGTTCAGCATCGCGGGGTCTTCGTCGCCAAAGCCCCATTCGCGGTCGGTGTATGTGTTGAGACCCCAATGGACGATGCCGATTATCTCCGGCCCTCCCGCAAGCCTCGCCGCAAGCGCAGGACGCGGTGCCGGACGAGCCGCAAAATCATTGCTCCATTGGAAATCGGCTGCACCATCTGCAAAGCGCCAGCGGCGAGGCTGACGGGACTCGAACCAGTCAAGCGGCTCAGCTACGTCGCGGACAGACGAGGCGTGACGAAACGCCTTTGACAGCGCCTCGCGCACCTCTGGCGTAGCCAGTTCACGTTTCCAAGAGACGAAGAACGGCGTGCCGCTGCGGCCAAGGAGCTCCATCCATTGTCGATTGAGATTCCACGACACGGCTCCTTCGGAGGCCAGTCCAACGCAGTCGGCGTCTATCTTGAAAAACGCGCCGTCCTGTATCGACCTCATGGCAAGAGTGTTTATGCCGTTCTTGCGTGTCCTCTTCCAATCCTTACCGGACGTATCATCGCCTGTCCGTTGCAACTCGAACACTCCCGCCGCAAGGTGGTTGAACGCATTGCAGCCGATTATCACCACATCGTCTCCCGCCGCGTCCTTCATCGCCTTGTAAAGGTCGAGCATGACTTCGGCCGTCGTCCTTGAATCGTCCCGCCATTTGCGCTCGTCCTGAATATAGCGGTCATAATGTGCCAGCGGATCGCACGGCCATATCTGCGCAAGGTCGTATGAAAGGAAATCTATCTTGACGAGCTTGAAGCCCCAATCGCGGAAACGCTTGACATCTTCCACGATGCGAGACCTTACGGCCGGCACGGTCGGATCGAGATAGTTGCGGTCAGCAATAAGCCGCTGTTCCTCAGGCAGTTCGTCCCATGCGCGGAGCGGACGGTACCAAAGCCCAGGCTTTGCGCCGAGCGCGGCGATCCTGCGGCAGCATGGTGATTTAGTTCATGGCGCATGAAGCCCGTGGATATTGAATTTACCGCACCCCATTGACAAATGCGGCGAAATATGAGATGATATCCTCGTCT
>CACWJS010000110.1 GCA_902761275.1 uncultured bacterium
ATGCAGTTCGTCGGACGCGGATACGCGACGTCGCTTTCAAACTCGCTTGCGCAGATGCAGCCGGAGAAGCGCAAGCTCATCTACGCCGTGTTCAGCGCGCTGGACCCTCTCCCCGACGCATCCAAAGGCGGCAAGCGCGAAAAGGTCGACTACTGCCTGCTCGTGGCGGCGCGCGTCATGAAGAACTACGACGCCATTGCGGCACTGCAGAAGTCCGGAAAGCTCGACCGCGCCAACCTGGTGCCGATCCTGTACCCTGATGTCGAGGCGTCGCCCGAGAGCAGCAACTCGGAGCTTTCCAACGCCGTCCTCCGGCGTCTGTCGCAGAATCCCATGACAATGGGCCAGATTATGTTTCTCGCCGAGAACTCAGGCGCGACGTTCGACGAGGCGGAAGCCGCCATCGCCTCGGGCACACGCCTCGAGAATGCGCCGGGGATATCCTCGTTCACCGGAAAGCTCGAGGAGATGGACGGTACCGCGCGCGGCGGACGAAACACCATGATCCTCGACCCCAACCGCGCTTCGCCGCCCGTGTATACGGAGAACGAGGAGCCGGTCATCACGGAAGAGAACATCAAGTTCGTTTTTCACCTGCCCAACGGCGAAACGCTTGAAGCGATAAACGGGTCGGAGAGCGATCCGGAGGTCGTCAAGGCCAGCAAGACCATCGCCGACAAGGTCGCGGAGCTGTGCGGGAATATTCACCCCAAGCAGCTTTCCAACGTCTACTATGCGCTCTCGCAGAGTGCCCTCAGCGTAAATCTCAACGGCGGATTCCTGGCACACGGCATCTCGTCCAACGAACACATGGCCGTCACGTTCTCGCTCTCGCGCGACGACGAGACCGGCGCGGTCACAATCAAGTATTCCGAGCCCAAGGGCTTCCCAGTCAAGTTCAACTGGACAACGACCATCGACGTGGAAGGCAAGTCTACGACCACCCCGATGCGCATCGACCACGGCCAGTACGAGGCCGAGGCGATGAAGCACGTTGACGAGATCGCGCGCAAGGCGCCCGGCAAGGACAAGGCGTGAGGCGTCTCATCGAGAACCTCAACAACGCGCTGGTCGGGCTCCAGGACGAAGAGATGTTCAACGCCCTTGCGCTCGTGAACGAGACTCTCAGGGAAATCCGGGACGTGTTCGAGAACCTCAACGGCGAGATCGAGAACCGCATGGGCAACGAAGTCCTCGTCGAGCCGAACGACATCTACTACTGATCGCGCCGCTGGATGCGCAACGACGGCGACCGCTACTACGAAGCGTGGAAGAGCGTTGCGAAATAGTCGTCGAAATTCTCCAGGCCATTATGTTCTCGGGCAAGATGTGATATAATGCAGACTGTCATTCACAAAGGCAGAAAGGATACAAATGACATGAGTAAGAACGCAAAGGTATCCGGCTCGGTGGGTATGCACCGTAGAAGCTTTGCTTCGGAGGGAAGCCGCGAGTGAAACGAGCGCCCGTAGGGACCGCAAGGGGCTGCGCGGGGTTTCCCTCGCCCGCCGAGCAGTATCAAGAAACGCCTCTTGACTTGAACGAGCTGCTGGTCAAGCGACCCGCAGCTACATTCTTCGTGAAGGTGCAGGGCGACTCAATGATCGGCGAAGGAATCCGCGACGGAGACCTACTTGTCGTCGATCGTTCGCTTCGCCCCGCCAGCGGTGACGTCATCATCGCCTGCGTTGACGGCGACTTCATGGTGAAGACGCTTCGCTCCGCTGGGTCGGCATCCCGTGTGGTGTGGGCTTCGCGCCGACCAAGACCCTCGCCAAGATCGCCAACCACATCGGCAAGAAGCAACCAGGCGGCGTCTTCTTACTACCGGACGATCCGACTGAAATCCTCGCCTCTCTTCCCGCTGGCGAGGTGTGGGGCGTTGGACGCCGCCTTGCGCTGAAGCTTCGCGCCGAGCGCATCTTCTCGGCAAAAGACCTACGTGATGCCAGCGACGACGTGATCCGATCTGTCGGCGGCGTGGTGCTTCTCCGCACCGCGACCGAGCTTCGCGGCAAGCCGTGCAACGAGGAAAGGGATTACGACGCCGACCCAGACAGCGTTTCGTGTTCACGATCCTTTGGCGAGCCGGTGACGACGCTCGACGGCATATCGGAATCTCTCGCCTCGTTTACGGCGCAGGCAAGGTGTTCTCCGCTCGGCACTCGCTTACGCTCGGCGTGTTCGCTTCCCCACGGGTCGCGAACCCCCGCAAGGGGCGGTTACGCCGAGGGCATAGGCGAGAGGTCGTGGAAGATGAAGCGGTCGAAACTTTCCAAACGCGCCTCGACCCGCTGGGACGAGCTGATGGTGGTTCGATAAAAAGCTAATTCCAGCCCTACAATCACCATCGTGAGCATTGACAAGTAGGATTAAAATATCCTATAATGCCCGGCGAGACACATAGATAGGATATTTATAATGTACATTGACACCGAAAAGATTGTCACTATGACAGCGGCGAATCAAAACTTCTCTGCTGTCGCTCGGCAGACGGAAAGAGACGGCAAGTCCGTGATATTCAAGAACAACCGCCCCAAATACATTCTAATCGACCTTGATGGCGGCGAGTATCTCGACCTCACCGAGGACGAGAGAATTGACGTTGTCGCAAGGCGCATCATGAAGCAACACAAGGCCGCGTTTCTGGAGCTTGCGAAATGACGAAGTTCTCCAAAGATAAGGTTCTCCTGCTTCACCAGTACATAGCTTCGGAAACAGGTGGCAGCGTGGGACTTCGCGACGAGGGTCTTCTCGAATCGGCGCTTGAGGGCGCTTTCGCCACCTATGGAGGACGTGAGCTCTATCCGACAAAGGAGGAAAAGGCTGCTCGCATCGGCGCGTCGCTAGTCTCGAACCATGCATTCCTTGACGGCAACAAGAGAATCGGCATGTATGTGATGCTGACGTTTCTTGAAGTGAACGGGATTAGGCTCCAATGCACCGACGAGGAGATCGTCCACGCCGGACTGTCGCTCGCCGATGGCTCCATGGGCTACGACGAACTCCTCGCCTGGATCCGCGAACATGTAATGCCGCAAGAAACTGGAAAATGAAAAGAGTAAGAAAGTAATGAAAGTGGCAAACGTCATCATTCCCGCGAAGGAGTTCTTATTTGACACGTGGTATGGCGCGCTCACTGTGTGGTGTGGCGCTTCGGCTTTACTGGCTGCCATGTTCTTACTTGATCTCCCGTTTGCTGGGAGGGTATGGTGGTCGTCTATCGCGCCTTATGTCGGGTATGCGTTGTTGTTGCTATTGCTGATCGCGGGAATTGTGTTCATTGCCGCTTGGATCGTTTCGCTAGTTAAGCGGCGGTGGAAACAAGCCATAGTGCAGCTGGTTCTTGGAGTGATATGGACGGGCGGATTTCTTTTTGCACTTGCATTACTGGCCGCGGCGTCGTTTGGCCCCAGCGAGGACCATTTTGCCGATGAGTTAACGATTCCCCCGGAAGTCGCAGAGAACATAGTCGAACCCGAGAGCGGATTCGCAGCTAGTTGCTTTAGAACGATCGATGAATATGATGATGATTTTGCACTGAGTGTTTTCAAGTGCCTGACGAATGATGGTTGCGACGATGATATGGTGACATGTGATCTTTCGGAGCTGGCGGCTCTCGTCCATAATCGGCGTGATGAGTTGATGGCATATCTCGCTCGTCATCCCGGTTGGTGGCTACATGAGGACCATGGATGCCTTAGTGCGACGCGCCGTTTGCGCTTGCGGGGGGGGGGCCATCCTCTGGGCGGCTACTATTCAGGCAACTCGCGCAAGGTGCATCCAAACGAGGATTATGAAGCATATTACAAGCAGACGAGGTATCAGATGCGGACGACGATCGGTTTTCCGTATTCGCCGTTCGGTCGTAAGAGGGAGGCTGAACATCCAGTAACGACAACTGTCAAGGCGAGTCTCCGCGAGTGGGACGGTTCTGCTTCGTCCCCGGCCAATTTTACCAGCTGCATGAGCTTTGGCGATAAAGACTTCTGCGTAGAGGTGTTCGAACAAACTACGGTACGCGCGAGGCGCATTACGAATGCCTCTCTGTCGTTCTTGCAGGCTGAGTTTGCCGCATTCAAGTTGCCAGAAGATGCGATCAAACGTGGCCCTGAGGAATTTGTTCTGCGTGACGGCATGCAACCTGGCATCTACAATTTGACATTACGGCTCAATCCTGGCGAGCCTGGCGTGACCTATTTGAAGGCGTATGAGGTGACAAAGGAAACACGTTTGTCTGAAGGGCGTCTTTACGACCGTTCCAACGAGCGTATTGGATGGTCACACGATCCAGAAGAAAAATTTCTCTATGAAAACGAGTTCACGATTTACGAAGGCGATTGGGGCAAGCCGTATGCTGCGCGAATAGAAGTGTGGTTCAGGCCAGACACTGGCAAGCCCGAACGCAAGCTTACAGAACGCATCTGTAAGATAGAGGGTTGGCAGCGCTGAAAAGAATCATGCACGACTCTCAGGGAGGACACATTCAAACCATGAACAAGAAAGTATTGATAATCTCGTCCTCGCCGCGGAAGGGTGGGAGCTCTGATATCCTCTGCGTGAGATAAAAATGCCAGAAAGGAACGAAATGAAAGTACTGCTCATCAACGGTAGTCCGCGTGAAAACGGCAACACGGCGCGAGCGCTCAAGGAAGTCGCCGACACCCTCGCTGCCGATGAACCCTGGCAGCCCATGCATTTCATAAGATAGCTTTTGTCGGGCAAATAAAGCTCAAGCGGAGGTGCGGAGGGTGTGGATGGCGATAAGACATTCTCCGCGTCTCTGTGCCTCTGCGCGAGTTATCATGCTACCCCATAGGGTAATGTGAAGGGTGGGGGTAAATGGTATACTGACCGCGAAAAGGAGAATGACTATGAAATTTCCTATAGCGGTAGTTGCGACCATGATCTCTCTGGCGGGCGTGTCTGCCGTCGAGATTGACTTCAATGACGGTTGGGAGTGGCGATATGGCGGTGAGAAGGAATGGCCAGCGCCCGACCTGCTCGCACCCCGTAAAGCGCCCGCTTTGCGGCTCACTTTTGGCGGTCAAAATCACGTCGGGCCCGCATACGTGCTCGCCCTCGCTTTCGCTTCGGGTTAGTTCGTGCACTGCACGAACCACCGACAAACGGCGGTTACCTCGGGTGCCAGTCGGCGCTTCGCGTCGACCATCGTTTTGCGTAGTGACCTTGGCAGTGGCTATTGACATAATTATGATAATTGAATATAATATCGCCAGTCAATTGCCATAAAAGGATAAGTTGTGGAGAGTGCTGTAATAGATCAGATGCTGGCAGAAGTTGGCGAATCCATTCGCAAACTTCGACTTCAGCGCAATTTGTCGCAAAGTGTCGTTGCCGAGCGAAGTGGCATTTCATTCGGCGCGTATCGCAATCTTGAGTCGGGGCAGGGGGTCTCTCTCAGGTCGTTTCTCGCGGTTTGCCGCACATTGGGCAAGACGGATTGGATGCGCACCTTGCCGCCGCCGATGATCAGCCCGATGGAAATACTAAGGCGCGAGAGCCGTCCTGCGAGGCAAAGGGCGTCTGCCGTCAGAAAGAAGGTTGAAAATGGCTAGGGCTTCGAGATACATTCCTGTCAGGGCGATTAAGGTCTCGCTCTGGAACAGGACTGTGGGGGCAATCGTTCCCTATTCGGCCGGCTACTGTGCCTTTGAGTATGATCCGGAGTTCCTTTCCAGCGGGCTTGACATTGCGCCGCTTAAGATGCCGCTCTCGAATGGCGCGGGACCGTATGTGTTCAACGACTTCGGGCAGGGCGTGTTCATGGGGTTGCCTGGAGTTTTTGCCGATTCGCTGCCAGATGGGTTTGGCAACACGCTTATAAACGAATATTTGCGCAGGCAGGGTGTTCCTGCCGATTCGATCACGGCTCTCGACAGGCTCGCGTACATTGGTGCGCGCGGCATGGGTGCGCTTTGTTATGAGCCGGAGCGTAATCCGCATGGTGGCAAGCCGTTTGCCCTTGACATGCGCGAGTTGACGGAAGAAGCGAGGAAGGTGCTCAACGGGTCGTTGGAGAAGATGTCCGGCAAGGACGCGCTTCGTAGCATCTTGCGGGTCGGCGTTTCCGCTGGCGGCGGGAAGGCAAAGGCGGTTGTGGGCTGGAACCGAGAAACGGACCAGTTCCTCGCGGGGGATCGCGGTCTTCCAGATGGGTTTGAGTATTGGATAATCAAGTTCACGCCACCAGAGTATCCCTATCGCGGCCGGTGCGAGTACGAGATCATGCAGAAGGCGCGTGCTGCCGGAATTGAAACAAGCGAGTGCCGCATATTTGAGCTGGACGGAATCGAGCACTTCATGACGAAGCGTTTCGACAGGGAAGGGCAGACGCGGCATCATGTCCAGACCCTTGCCGCAATCGCCCATCTCCCGACAGGCATGGGTTCGGAGGTCTGTTCCTACGATAACATATTCTCGACGATAGACGATCTTGCGCTCGGGTACGAGGCGAAGGAGCAGATGTTTAGGCGCATGGCGTTTAACGTCCTTGCGGATGAAAGCGACGACCACACGAAGAACTTCTCGTTCCTGATGCGGGAAAACGGGCGATGGGAGCTTGCGCCTGCTTACGACATCAACGGCGGTGCGCCCGAGGAGGCCGAGGAGGTTCTTGATCCCTGGTGCGGCTGGCATGACTTCCATGCGATAAAGGTCAACGGCAAGCAGTCGAAGATTACCGACGACGACCTTCTTGCCGTTGCGGACAGGTTTGCCATCGGCACTGCTCCGCGTGTGCTTGGCGAGGTCAAGAGCGCGATAGGTCAGGCGGGCTGAGACCCTCCACCTCGACAGCTTGCCTTTCCAATTTGACCCACGAGATTGTACAACTTCCCGGACTCTTCACACCCGTTCGGGTGATGGCGACGGTGCCGTAAATATAGTAGAATATCTGTCGTGAAGCGCGAGAGATGTTGCGCAAGAGGAGGTTTTAGCAAATGCTCACGATAGGAATAGATTCTTCAACGCAGGGCACGAAGGCCGTAGTCTATGACGTGGACGCGGCGAAAGTCGTCGCCTCTGCCGCCGTGAACTACGGGCGCGACCTTCCGGAATTCGGATCTCCGGACGGCTTTCTTCCCAATGCCGACACGCGCGTCAGGCGTGCGAACCCTGAGATGTGGGTTCGTGGGCTTGAGCTCGTCCTTTCGCGGCTCAGGGACTCTGGCGCACCGATGGGCGAGATTGCCGCAATTGGCGGCGATGCCCAGCAGCACGCCACGGTCTGCCTCGATGCAGACGGGAACTTCTCGCGCAAGGAAAGCCCTATCTGGATGGACTCGTCCACTACTGCTGAGATCGCCGCGCTTGATGCACGTTTCGGCAAGTCACTTAAGACCCGCACTGGGTCGCCCGCAATTGAACGCTTTGTAGCGGCGCAGATGATGAAGTTCGCGCACGAGGAGCCGGAAGCGTACGCGCGCACGGCACGCGTCCATCTCTTGAGCTCCTTCCTCACTTCCGTCCTCGCCGGAGAGGACGCTCCTGTCGATATCGGCGACGGCGCGGGGATGAACCTTCTCAACTTGCAGACGCTTGCTTGGGACGAGGAGATATGCGCCTTTGTGGCGGAAGGGCTGATTGGCAAGTTGCCGCGCGTCCATCTTCCTGGCGTCACGCCACTCCGCCTTGCGGAGCGCTTTGCCGTGTATGGTCTTCGCCCTGGTATTCCCGTCGCGCCGTTTACCGGCGACAACCCGGCCTCGCTCGTCGGCTGTGGCGCGGAGAAACCGGGCACCGCCGTCGTCTCGCTCGGGACGAGCGATACTTTCTTTGCCGCGATGGACGAGTTTCGCACTGACCCCGACGGATACGGTCATGTCTTTGGCAATCCCGTCGGCGGGTTCATGTCGCTTGCCTGCTTCAAGAATGGATCCCTCGCACGCGACCGCGTTCGCCGCGAGTGCGGCGTTGACTGGAAGTTCTTCGACGAGACTGCATTCTCGCTCACCGAAGCAGGGAATGGCGGCAAAAGGGCATTTCCGTACTTCGAGACAGAGATAACGCCGAAGCACGAGGCGACCGGCATCGAGGCGAATTTCGACTGGGCGTCAGCTCCTGCGGAGACGAAAATCCGCGCCATTGTGGAAGGGCAGATGTCGAACATACGCGAGAGGACTCGCTGGATAGGCGACTTCGACACGATTTGCGTGACAGGCGGCGCCTCGCGCTCGAAGGGCATCCTTTCCGTAATAGGCGATGTCTTCGGCGCAAAGGTGAAGACACTCGACGCCACGGACTCTGCCGCGATCGGCGGCGCTCGCCTCGCCGCGCGGCAAATATGCCGCTAATGACGCGCGCCGAGGCGTGGTGCCTTGACGCCAGACGTCAGAGGATCTGAAAATAGGCGCCTCGCCTGAAGTTCTACTTGACGAGCGAGCAGGGGCCGTTTTGGCATCCGCCCGGACACGCCATCACTTCCAGGAAGTTGACGGGTATCTTGCCGGACGCATGCAACTTGACCATCGTGCACGTCTTGCGGTCGATGCCGTTGATCTGCTTGGAGTCGAGCTTGAAACCAGGAATCTTGTTCGTGGCCTCGACGAGAACAGCATCCGTGACGCCGCAGCTGCGCGCGTAGTTGCGCGCGGTCGGGTTTGCGGGACGCGGCACAGGCCAGGGCTCGCAGGCGATGACGTCGATCTTGCGGCCGGCGAGTATTGCGCCGAGCTCCTCGAAGGAGAGGACGTAGTCGACGTCCTTGCGGCGCGCCTCGCTGCGCTTGGCG
>CACWJS010000111.1 GCA_902761275.1 uncultured bacterium
TTCCTTCGCCGCTACGCGCGCCTGCTCGGAGACGTTCACGGAGTCGGTTCGCATGTAGGTGATGCGCCCCTGCTCGTATAGAGACTGCGCGAGCTTCATAGTCTTGCCGGGCGAGAACGAAAGGACGCTCGACGCCGCCTGCTGCATCGTCGACGTAGTGAACGGCGGCAGCGCGTGGCGCATCTTCGGCTGGGCCTTCAGGTCGACGACCTCGAGCTCAGCGTCAGCGAGATCGAGAAGCGTTGTGTCGGCAGTCTGGCGGTCGCGCACGTTCGGCTTCTCGCCGTCGATGCGCGCGAGCTTCGCGACAAACTTGCCGTTCGCGGAGCCGCGCTTCTTCGCCTCGACGCCCATAAGGAAGTATGTCTCGGGCTTGAACGCCTCTATTTCGCGCTGGCGTTCGACGAGGAGTCGCAGCGCGACAGACTGGACGCGGCCCGCGGAGAGCGAGCGGTTGTTGGCGCACGCGATGTTCTTCCAGAGAAGCGGAGAGACCTTGTAGCCGACGATGCGGTCGAGTATCCTGCGCGCCTGCTGCGCGTCGACGAGCGGCATGTCGATGTCGCGCGGCTCTGCGACGGCCTTGAGAACGGCGTTCTTCGTGATCTCGTTGTAGGTGACGCGGTGGAACGGCTTCTTGCCGGCGACGGGCTCGAGCACTTCCTTTAGGTGCCACGCGATCGCCTCCCCTTCGCGGTCTGGATCGCTTGCGAGATAGACTTCGCTCGACGACTTGACGGCGGACTTGAGCTCCGAGACAACCTTCTCCTTGCCTTCGGAGATTTCGTACTTCGGCGTGAACGTCCAGCTCTCGTCGCCCGTCTTGTCGATCCTTATCGCGCCGTTCTCCTTCGGGAGATCGCGGATGTGGCCGACGGAACTCTTGACCGTGAACTCCGGCCCGAGATACTTGCCTATCGTCTTCGCCTTGGCGGGAGACTCGACTATCAACAACTTCTTGCCCATTGCGCCTACATTTTCCTTTCACACTTTACATTATCAATATTACAAAAGGCGCAGGGCATTTGTCAAGTAGGGTCGTAAGAAACATTAATCACCGTTCTTGTGCGCTTGGTGCTGGTTTGCCTGACATCGTGCGGTCACGGTCGGGGCAACCGTGCTCGCCCTTTGAGGCGGGCGCCTTGCCCGTCCTTCGACCCGCTCGCCGTATACATATACGGCTTCGGGGCTCCGCTTCGCGGACTCGCGCTTCGCTCCGGGGGATACCGGCTGCGACCCCGACCGTGACCGCGCAGTGCATCCTCGGGAACTGGGCTAACGGCACACGCGTTCGTCTCTCGCTTCGGGGAAAAGCTCGACTCCTCCCGCGCGCCGCATCCACCGTCCGCTGCGCGATACTTCGTCGGCGGAATACCGCCTCCTTGTCTCGCGCGCGTCCGTTGGCGCATCACGCGAACCGGAGTCTTGCCATTCCCCTGCGCTCGCTCCTTACACATGCGCCGTTAGCCCGACCTTCCGCTGTGGCGCGTTTTTCTTCGTAGTCTTTGCGCTCACCGACTTATCGTCGGATCGCTTAACTACTTGCGCCCTCAACACCACGTGCAAACATGGCTTTTACAACGGTTACATGGGGGCTGTCACCGGTTGTTCTCGATTGTTATTTTCATCTGGCGCCCCATCTAACAATGCCCTTATACGCGGCATATGTTTGTCAATCGGCTCACCAACGCCGAAGAAAACAACTTCCTTCCGTCCCTTCTTGTAGGCGAGCAACAGATCGAGGTCGTGCAAGCTCATCGGCTGCCTCCTACCATTAAGCACCCAAGTGAGGTGACTGGTTATGCGCAAGAGCGACGCATCCTCTCCCTCATCATATTCGATATCTTTGAAACACGACATACGGCAAGCGACAATGAAAAACCGAGACCATTCCACAGGCACCCAACCCACCGGATCGCCCGACGACCTTGGCAGCAAGCGCAGCTTGTCGCCTTTGTTAACGCAATCTCGGGCGTCATCCTGAATGTCGGGATGAATCCTTACGCGCACTCCGTCATCAAGTATATTCCCTTCGGCGTCAATTTGTCTGCTATCCACCCAGAACTTGTTACTCTTCGGTATAACATAACAGAGGTCACAGTTAGACGATGATCTAGACACCACTTCCACCCTGTCACCTTTCCTAAAAGGCGTTTTCCACGGCGGGCAACTATCGATCGTCGCAAACCTAGGCAGTTTTAGTTTCTCCGCGCTGACACAGTGACGGCAAAGGACAGACTCGTCAAGCACAATGTCCAAGCCAAGTCCGCGAAGTGTCTCGCATCCATTACGCAACTCCTCGACCAGTCTGCGAGGTTCGATGCAACAGCCACGGTAATGCGTCGTCTTTCCACACTTCTGGCAGACATGGGTGTAATCTTCAATACCAGTCTTGTCCTCCGCGCCACATACCATCGCAACCGCCGCGATTAGCGTAAGGATCAAATGGGGAAACACCCCTTTGGCGTTGCTCTCTTTATCGCCCATTTCGTTGCTTTCCGACACTTTCCTAATTTTCAACGGTTTTAAGCATATTATAACGAGACTGCCACGCTGAAATCATCCACACGATACAAGTAGAGCGGCGAATATTACAGAAAGTCGTTTAGGTTCTCCGGCGCACCTGGCGACTGTGGCAGTGCATCAACAATCGGCTTCAACGCCATTTCAAGCTTTGGCAAATCATCAGCAAGCGCATTCCAGACAATATTAAGATCTATGTTGGCATAATCATGAACAAGTCGATGCCGCATGCCGGCCCAACCTTTGAAATCAACTTCCGGATGCTTTGCGCACATCTCATCCGAAACATTGTTCGCCGCTTCTCCAAGCACTTGCATATTGTAGATGATCAGCTCCGTACGGTCATCGCCTTCGGCAAGCATTGAGCGGTCCAGCCCAACCATCTTCGCTCTTATGCGCTTGACAGCACACATCATGTGCTCCAGCCGATCCTCGTCGCGATAGTCCGCACCACCTGACCTCATACTGCCACCGCCTCCCTGCACACCCTGTTCGCAAAGCGCGGCGCACTTGGCAATACAGACGAAGAAACAATATCCACGACTCGACCAAGCAACGCAGAAAAACCGTTTTCAATGGAATCGTAATCTCTAAAGCCCACATCTGGACTGAACTTTACAAGAAAGTCAACGTCGCTGTCGGGGCGCTCCTCTTTTCGGGCGCACGAGCCGAAGACCCAAAGCTTCTCTGCTTTGTGTTTCCTCGCGATAGCGTATATCTCGTCACGCTTCGCGCGTATCTCGTCCATCATGCACATCTCAAAGCAACGGCATTATACCATATTTTTAACGTGCATTGCCGCATAGTTTTCACGCGCACGCCAACAACACCGCGCAAACAGGCCTTTTACAACGGTTTCACGGGGACTGTCACCACAGATGCACTTTCCCACTTCCTAAACTCTTTTGTCTAGCGAAACTGCCACGCTCATTCTCCTGTCTTCTCCTGTTCTTTGTGGCAAACCACCATTATCAACGTTCAGCAGGTCATGGATCGATGAGGCGGGGCGTGACGAAGATAAAGACAAACTTGTCCTCGTCGCCTTTGCGCCTGTCAGCGCCGCCGCCAAAGACGTATGTCGCGCCTGGCCTCATGCTGACTTTCGTGTCTGTGCTCGCGCGGACAGGGAAGAACGGCTGTTCCATAGCGAGGTCGTATGTCGCCGCGCCCTTCCACTTCGCCTTCGCGCCGTAGTCCTTCCACTCGGGCTCGCCCACAAGGTATGTATACAATTCGATATCGATAAGATTGCCGTCATCCACCAATGACGGTGTTATTTGCACGATCGTCCCGACCTCACGCATCGTAAACGACTGCGGCTCTGCGGCCGCGCCCGCGGAGTCGACTCCATAGACGGTGTTTGAGCCGTCCGTCTGGCTTGAGACTGCATGATTTACATAGTAGTCGGTCGGATAGATGTATTCCATGACGCCCTTGCAAACCGTCTCCTCCCCTGGGCGCGTGACAAGGCGCGGCGACTCGAGAAGCTTGGCGCCGTCCTGCGCCATCAACCGATCCCGCAAGACCGCCGCATTGACGCGGCCCCTGCCGAAGTAGCCGACTTCCGAAAGAGTCTTCCTGTCCGCCGACATATATCGAATGTCAAACTCGATATTTCTGCAATAGCCATCGTTATGGATATTCGTCCAGAGTTTCGCAACCTTGGCAAGGTTCTCGGGTGTGTTCTTTATCCAGAGGCGATTGAGCGACCTGAGTTTGTGGAGCGACGAACCCTCCGGCCATTCGACACCAGCGGCCTCAGTGAACCATTCCTTAATTCCGCGCTCGTCTTCTGCGACTTCGGCGGCCTTTTCCTCTTTCGTCTTTGGCTTTGCGTCTGGATCGGGATATGCACGCATCATGCAGCAATCAAATGACAGCTGATAGAAGAATGTCCACGACTCCATTCCGTCGGACTCAAACTTACGACGAACCTCGGGGTCACTCAAGCGCCGACTCGTCGGCCCATACTCGCCATCAGCGCAGTCAACAAGCCGCGCCGTGACAAAGACAAGGACGAACTTGTCTTCGTTTGCCCTACGGGAATCAGTCACGCCGCCGAAGACGAGGGTGCGACCAGGGCGAACGCTGACCTGTGTGTCGACGCTCGCCCGAATAGGGAAGAACGGCAGTTCCATCGGTAGGTCGTAAGTTGCCGCGCCTTCCCACTTCGCCTTTGCGCCATAGTCCTTCCATTCGGGCTCGCTCGTAAGCTGCACATTTAATTCAAGATCGATCAAGTCCGCCACGTCCGTCACTGTCGGCGTCACCTGAACAATCGACCCGACCTCGCGCATCGTAAACGACTGCGGCTCAACGGTAGCGGACAAAAGCGCCGCAGTGTTCGTTGAGGATGCTATATTATGCTTCAGCTGCACATCGAAGTCAGTCGGATAGATAATCTCCTTCACATGCTTGCCGACCACTTCTTCACCCGGACGCGTGACGACGCGAACAGACTCAAGGAGCTTGGCGTCTTGGCGCTCCATTAGCCGTTCCTGCAAGACCGCCGCGTCGACGCGGTTTGTGTCGAAGTAGCCGACGGCCTCAAGCGCCGCGCGGCCAGTCTCGACAAAGCGAGTGTCGATTTCGACATTAAAGGACTTCAGCGCGAACTCGTCGAGAATCTTCTCGAACTTCGCGAGGTTATCGGGCGTGTTCCGCACGTTTATAGTTCCCGTGGTCTTCATGTGCAAGATGCTGGAACCTTCCGGCCAGTCGACACCCAAAAGGCCAAGCGCACTTTTGCAAGCGGTCTCCACATCATAGGAGCCGTCTTCGCGATAGGCAGTTTCCAACCCCTCTTTCCTCATCCATATTTCAGCATCCTCGTCAAACGACATACGTTCAAAGAATTCGTTTGTAATCGGATACACCCGCAGTTCCATCGGCTCAGCGGCCGACACTTCGCCAAGGCAGGTTATCCCCGCCACAAGCAACATCGCAAAACAGATTTTCTTCATATGCTAATTCCTTTCACATCAAATATTATACCACACCCTCTACGACGATCAACGATCAGTTATGACGCGAGATTGATCCGTTGGCGAAAAGCGGGTCGGGGGCGGACGGCGAACCGAGGAAAACACGCGCCGCTTCGCGGCAGCCGCCCATACACTTTGCCGCGCGCGCGCAGCCCGCGCACATCTCGGGCAGGTAGTCGTGGCGGACGAAATGCATCCACTCCTCGCACTCGGGAAGCCGCTCCCACTCGTCCCACCTGAGAATCTCGACCGGACTGTGGTTGCAGGCGCGGATCATTCCGTTCGGCCCTACCGTGAAGAACTCCGTTGCCGCAGAGCAGCCGGTCGAGACCTGCAAGAACTTGTATTTCTCCGTGTTGATCAGGCACTCTGGAAGTTCCGTTCCGAAATGTCCGTACCGCTTCGCGCGCGAAAGCACTTCCTCCGCGATGTCGGCGACTTCGCGTACTTCCTCTGCCGTCAGCATAAGCTCTGGATGAGAAAGTCCGCGCCCGCCAGGCAGAAAGCGGTTCAAGAGCAGCGAGTCCGCACCAGCGACGAGCGCGGCGGAAATCGTCTCGTAGAGTTCCGGCAAGTTGAGCTTCGTGACCGCGACGCCCACTGTCGTTCCGCAGCCAAGTTCGCGGGCGCGCGCGAACACGCCGAGAATGTGCTCGACAGGCGTGTCGCTGTCGGTGTTCTCCGCAAACGACTTTAGCCCCGGCATACTGACAGAAAGGCGAATCCCGCGCTCGGCGCAGAAGCGCAAAACATCGTCCGTCACGATCCGTCCGTTAGAGAGCAAGTTCACAAGCGCCCGCTTCGACGCGAAGTCAACGAGGTCGAGACAACCTTCCTTCATCAGCGCCTCGCCGCCGGTGAACGAGAACTGGCGAACGCCGTTCGCGGCAAATTCATCGACAAGCCGCTTCCACTCGTCGACGGACATTTCGGCACTCGGCTTTATCATGCCCGCAAACCACGGACACGAGCAAAACCGGCAGGCGTGGTTGCAGCGGTAGGTCAGCTCCAGCGCCGCAACAGGCGGAAGAACGGTCGTCACTTCTTCGGCTCTCCCAGCAGCTCGCGCAGACGAGGAAGCTGCTTCTGCATAGGCATTTCCATCCCATGTCCATAGCGATATACAAGCTCCCCGGAGAGGAATGTCTTGAGGATTCCGACATCGGCGCGCTGCGCCTTGACCCTGTTGCCGCAGATAATCCAATGAAGATTATCTATGCGTTCATCCGACGCCAGGCTCCCATCTCCGTAGTCGATGTCCGTAAGCTCTTCTTTCCGCAAAAACCTCCATGTGCCCAGATAGTACAGGGAAGCGTCAATACGAACCATGTCTTCCGGATCATCAGGGGCGCGCGGAAGCAACTTGACCTTCTCTCCACGACCCAAGTCTACGATAATGGGGCAAATACCTGGTCCAACACGTGAAAGAGGATAGGCATGATCCACCACCACCACATCATTTGAGAGAGATTCCTTCTTTATCCATCCAATTGCGTTTTCGCGCTCTATGACTTGCGTGGTGTACCCGCCATCGCGACATCCGATGATCCTGACTTTATCCCTTTTTCCCTCGCCTGTCTTGCAATAGCCAGTCACAGGTTTCGGCTTCCCCGGCGTGCAGACATGGCAAAGCGAGGATTCGTCCAGCGAAATGTCGAGCCCCATGCCCTTGAGCTGTACAGCTCCATCCCTGTAGAAGGCAAGGGTATCCTCGAAATGATTGCTGAAATACTTGGTAACGGCGCCGCACTTCGGGCATTTGTAGGCGCTCTCCGCCGGGCGTGGCATCGCAACCTTGTAGCACATCGCCGCAGGCCCGCGACGGACCTTCGGCTCGGGCGAGGCGGCGAGCTTGTCGAGCATCGCGTTCAGCTCCGCGCGGTCGAAGTCCTTGCCCTCGGCCGCAAGCGCCGACAGCACCGCAGCTCCAACTCCAATCTGTGTCTTCATCGCGACATATCTCCCATGTAAAACGATCAGGGCTTTTCCGCAAACCACACCTGGAGTTCGTTGCCGGGCTCGCGGTTGCCCCAGAGGAAATACGGAATCAGCACAAGGCCGTTCGACGCCTTTAGTGCGGGGAACGTCTTGTCGCCGATCGAAATCGTCGTGTCCTCGAATGTCGCATCGGCGGGAAGCGACGCCCCATACGCCTTGCCGCCATTGTCGAAACCTTCGGCGCAGTAGACGATCGGTCCGCGCTGCACGGCGAGACGCCCGCGGTCCGCGGCAACCTTCTCATTCGCGCGAATGCGCTTCACCGGCATCGGGAGGTCGAGTACGACCTTGTCGCCGACCTTCCATTTGCGCTCTATCGTCACATAGCCGTCGTCGCCGACCTTTGCCGCAACGCGCTCGCCGTTGACGGAAAGCGAAACATCGGAAGCGGACGAGGGAGACGTCTGGACATAGAGATCGCTTGGCACAGGGCGTCCGCGCGCCCAGCCGGGGATGCGGACCTTGAGCGCAACCGCGGCGCTCCAGTCCTGCGAGGCGCCTGGCCCAGGCTCTAGGACGGCAAGCTCGGCGCGACCACTCCACGGATAGTCCGTCTTCTGCCGCACACGCACAAATCCACCGGCAGCGTCGTCGTTATAGCTTATGGTCGCCTCGCCTTCCACGAAGAGATTCCAGTAGACGACTCCCCTCTTCGACGCATATGCCATCGACGGCACCTGCGGGATAAACCGCACGTCGTTCACCGGGCAGCACGAGCAACCGAACCACTTGGAGCGCTTGTAGCCCCCCTTCGACGCAAGCGGGTTCGGGTAGAAGAACTCGTCGCCCGAAAGAGAGATGCCGGAAAGGAAGCCGTTGTAGAGCGTCCGCTCGAGGACATCAATGTACTTCGCGTCTCCCTTCGCGCGAAACATCCTGTCGTTCCACAGCATGTTCGCTATCGCGGCGCAAGTCTCGAGATACGACTCGCCGCTGTCGTTCGGAAGATCATACGCTCCGTTGAACGCCTCCCACATCTGCCCGTACTTCGGATGATTGAAACCGTGGCGCGCCCCGATGCCGCCGGTGAGATAGAGCTGTCCGCCGACGACATCCTCCCATATCCGGTCGATCGCCTCCTGATACGACCTGTCACCTGAGAGCGCGGCGACATCGGCCATGCCGCAGTACATGTAGCCAGCGCGGACGGCATGACCTATCGCGGTTTTCTGCTCGACGACCGGCTCGTGGTCCTGGCGATCTGCTCCCCATATCTGGCGAAGGTCTTTCCGGCCGCGCATGTCGAGGAAGAACTTGGCGAGGTCGAGATACTTCTTCTCGCCAGTGACGCGATATAGCTTCGCGAGGGCAAGCTCTACCTCCTGATGGCCGGCAGTCGACTTTATCTGCGTCGGCTCGTTGCCAAACGTGCGGCACATCAAGTCAGCCGAGCGACGGGCAACATCGAGGAAATCGGTCTTGTCGGACGTCTCGTACCGCGCTACTGCCGCCTCTATCATGTGCCCCAGGTTGTAGAGCTCGTGCGAATCGGAGAGATTGCTCCAGCGCACCGGCCCCATCATCATGACTCCCCACGCCTTCTTGTCCGCGGCGGAAAGACTGTAGCCGAGCGTCCGCGCCGAGTAGAGATAGCCGTCCGGCTCCTGCGCCTTCGCTACCTGCCCGATCAACCAGTCGAGCTTGCGCTCAAGTTCCTCGTCGGGATGCTGGGCGAGGACATACGCCGTTCCTTCCATCACCTTGTAGACGTCAGAGTCGTCGAAGGGAATTCCGCCGAACGTGCCAAGCGCGCGTGCTGCGGCGTTCGTCAAGTTCGCGATGCGCGGCGTCTCGGCGCACTTCGCCCAGTCGGTCACGAGCGTCGAAACGCGGTTTGTCTCCAGTCGGTCGAACCAGAAACCGCCAGTTGCCCGAGCAGACGCGAACGACGCGTTCTTTATCGGATAGTCGAGTCTCTCCGCTGCCCCCGCAAAGGCACAACTCCCTGCGACGAAGACCGCCACCGCAACTCCGCATAGTTTCATAGATCGTTCCCTTTAATTTCTCTCGTGGATATTTTACCATATCGCGGTGACTGCGCGCACGCTCAAAACGAGGGGGTGGGCGAGAGGCGCATGGTGATTTAGTTCATGGCGCATGAAGCCCGTGGATATTGAATTTACCGCACCCCATTGACAAATGCGGCGAAATATGAGATGATATCCTCGTCT
>CACWJS010000112.1 GCA_902761275.1 uncultured bacterium
TGTGGGCCGCTGGCCCGAATACACGGAGGAGACGATCAGTGAAGACGAAAAATGAGGCGGCTTGCGCCGCGTTGCTGCTTGGTTGCCTTGCGCTCGTCGCGGGTTGCGGCGAAGGCAAGTCGCTTGTCCCGAGCCGCAAGGCGCCGTCCTTCCGCACCGCTCCCATAGCGCGCACGGACATTGTTCGCACGGTTTCCGCGACGGGCTCCGTCACGCCGCGGAATTCCTCGAAGGGGATCCCCGTGGGGGCGCAGGTCAACGGCAAGCTTATAAAGCTCTATGTCGACTACAACGACATCGTGACAAACGGGCAGGTCGTTGCGCTCATCGACCCGCAGGTCTACGACGCGAACTACAAAAGCGCTGTCGCGCAGCTGCACGTGAACAAGGCGAATGTCTCCGTTCGCGAGGCGGCCGTCCGTTCGTCAGAGGCCGAGCTCGCCCTCGCGCAGAAGACGTACGACCGCAAGAAGGCGCTTGTTGAGAAGAAGGTGGCTCCAGTCGCCGACCTCGACAGCGCCGAGGAGGCGCTTGAACGCGCAAAGGCAGGACTTGAAAGCGCGAAAGCGAGTTTGAACAGCGCACACGCCTCTGTTGAGCAGTCCGAGGCCACTGTCAGCAAGGCGAAAGCCGACCTCGACTACTGCACGATCGTCTCTCCCGTCGACGGCATAGTGATCGACCGCAAGGTAGAGGAGGGCGAAACCGTCGTCTCGTCGATGAACGCCGTGCCTGTCCTCACGATTGCAGAGGATCTCGACACGATCTGGGTCGCGGCAGACATTCCCGAGGCCGACATCGGCGGCATCCAGGTTGGCCAGGACGTCACTTTCACCGTCGACGCGTACCGCACGCGGTTCAAGGGCAAGGTGAAGCAGATAAGGAAGGCGTCGACGACGACGAGCAACGTCGTGACGTTCCCCGTGATCGTCGAGGCCGAGAACCCAGGCCAGAAGCTTTTCCCAGGGATGACCGCGACGCTCTCGATCGAGACTGCGCGCGCCGAGAACGTGCTTGCGGTCGCGGCGGCGGCGTTCAGGTTCCGTCCGAAGGACGAGGATCGCGAGCGCATCGCCGGTGAAATTCCGCGCGGGCGCAAGATCTGGCTTGCACCGCGGAAGGAGGGCGATCCGCTGGAGTATGTCCGCGTTGAAGAGGGCGTCACCGACGATTCGTTTACGTCCATCGTCTGCGAGGGCGTGGATGCTCTTGAGGGCCGCGAAGCGGTCGTCGGCTACCAGACGGCGAACATGGCCGCCATGGACGACAAGGATTCGACAAATCCCTTTATGCCGAAGTTTCCGAAGCGCAACCAGAACAAGGGAACCGCGCCGGAGCCGAAGAAGTAGCCCATGGCCCATCTTATCGAGATACGCGACATGTACAAGATCTACGCCATCGGCGACGAGCCGGTGCATGCGCTTGACGGCGTGTCGCTCTCGGTAGACGACGGCGAGTTCGTTGCGATAATGGGCTCGTCGGGCTCGGGCAAGTCGACGATGCTCAACATCCTCGGCTGCCTCGACGTGCCGACAAAGGGCTCGTATCTTCTCGATGGCCTCGAGGTCGCGAAACGCTCTCCCGCCGAGCTCGCCCGCATCCGTTGCATGAAGCTTGGCTTTGTCTTCCAGAACTTCAACCTCCTCCCGCGCACGAGCGCACTCGAAAACGTCGAGCTTCCCGATCTCTACATGGGGCGGCTTAACCGCCGCGAGCGCAAGGCGCGCGCGATGGATCTTCTCGCGCGAGTGGGGCTCAAGGGCCGCGAGATGCACACTCCGGCGCAGCTCTCTGGCGGCCAGCAGCAACGTGTCGCGATTGCGCGTGCCCTCATGAACAACCCGCCGGTAGTCTTTGCAGACGAGCCGACGGGCAACCTCGACACGAAGAGCTCCATCGAGATAATGAACCTCTTCACCGAGCTTTCAAACGAGGGCATTACCATCGTCATGGTCACGCACGAGGACGACATCGCCGCATACGCGAAGCGCCATGTCGTGATGCGCGACGGCAAGGTGATGCGCGACGACTTAAATGATGGCACCGGCCGCAAGAGCCAGGACGAGGTTGCGCGGCTTGTAAAGGAGGCGCTTGCATGAGCTTCCTTACGATCTTCAAGGTGTCGCTCCGTTCGCTCGGCCGCAACCCGGTCCGTTCGTTCCTCTCGTGCCTTGGCATCGGCATTGGCATCGTCGCCGTCATTCTCGCGATGGCTATTGGCGAGGGCGCGAAGACGATGATGGTCAAGGAGATTTCGTCGATGGGCAACAACCTCATGATGGTGTTCCCAGAGCGGCGTAACAAGGGGCCCGTATCTGGCGGCATGGGGCAGGGCCAGACGATGACGGCGGGCGATGCCGAGGCGATCAAGCGCGAGCTCGGCCATCTCGTCCAGGGCGTGAGCCCGCAGGTGCGAACGACTGTGCAGATGATGTATGGCGCGAAGAACTGGGCTGGCAACGTCCAGGGCGTCTCGCCAGATGTTCTCACCATCAGCAACTGGACGGTGACTGACGGGCGCTTCTTCACGGATGACGAGACGAAGCTCGCCGCGCGCGTGTGCGTAATCGGCACTACGGTCCAGTCGAACCTCTTTGGCGACGACGAGAGCCCGATCGGCAAGATAATCCGCCTCAAGAACATGACGTTCCGCGTAGTCGGCGTTCTCGGTTCGAAGGGCGCGAACAACTGGGGCCAGGACCAGGACGACGTCATAATGGCGCCCTATACGTCCGTGCATCGCTATCTCCAGCGCTCGAAGTTCAACACCGTCAACATGATGAACCTCTCGCTCGTCTCGATGGACGATCTCGACGAGGCGAAGCGCGAAGTCGCGGCGCTCCTTCGCCAGCGCCATCACCTCGCGGACTGGCAGGACAACGACTTTGAGACGCGCGACACGACCGAGATCATGAACACGATCGGCTCGGTCACTGGGATAGTGGGGATGCTGCTTCTCATCTTCTCCGTCATTACGCTCGTCGTCGGTGGCATCGGAATCATGAACATCATGCTTGTCTCGGTCACCGAGCGCATCAGGGAGATTGGCCTCAGGATGGCTATCGGCGCGACGCCGCGCAACATCCTTGTTCAGTTCATTCTTGAAGCGATGGTCCTTTCGACTGTCGGCGGCGCTGCGGGAGTGGCGATTGGCATCGGCGCATCCTACGTCGTTGGTGCTGCGGCTGGCTGGCCAGTCCTCGTCGAGGTGACCTCGGCTGTTTACGCGTTTGTGATTTCCTCCGTCGTCGGTCTTTTCTTCGGCTTCTACCCCGCCTGGCGCGCGTCGAAGCTCAACCCGATCGACTGCCTCCGCTACGAATAGAAGGGCTCAAATTACCGTTGCCTAACTTGTTAGGTGGGTGGTATAATGACGGCGTTATTTCAAACCACAAAAAAGGAGAAACAAAAATGGCTCACAAGATTGCTGCCGACAAGTGCGTTGCGTGCGGTTGCTGCAAGGATGCTTGCCCCGCCGAGGCTATCAGCGAGGGTACGCCCTACGTGATCGACGCCGACAAGTGCGTTGACTGCGGCGCCTGCGCCGCGACCTGCCCGAACGAGGCGATCGCCCCGGCCTAAGGTCGATAAAGATTGTTCGGAGGCGTCCGAAGGCTCTGTGCCGTTCGCGCTGCTGTTCGGCGGTGGAGCGAAGGTCCGAGCGAGGGGATACGGCGTATTCGCCGAGGGGTCCCCGAGGAGGAGCCTTCGGACGCCGCCGAACAAATGTCTCTGAAGACAACGCGAAAATGGCGCGCCCGTGCGGGCGCGTCCTTTTATTTGGTATAATATTGCCGACATGATCGACTTCATAAAAGAGACTCTTCTGCTTCTGCCGTTTCTCTTCGTAACCTACCTTGTGCTCGAGGCGATCGAGGCCCATGCGGGCGGCGCCCTCGAGCGCAGTCTTGAGCGGGCAAAGTCCGTAGGGCCGCTCGCTGGTGCTCTCGCCGGCGCGATTCCGCAGTGCGGCGTATCTGCCGCGGCCGCGTCTCTCTACGCGGGTGGCGTAGTGACCGTCGGCACGCTCGTTGCCGTGTTTCTCTCGACTTCCGACGAGCTCATTCCAGTTCTTATTTCTAAGCAGGTGCCTGCCGCGCTTATGGTGAAGATAGTCGCCATCAAGGTGGCGGCGGCGATTGCTGTCGGCTTTTCGCTCAACGGCATCCTTGCCTTTGCGCGGCACATTCGCCGCCCCGTCGCGGTCCACGACCTTTGCGCCCACAGCCACTGCGGCTGCCACGAACACAAGGGAATTCTCGTTCCCGCGCTGATACATACGGCGGAGATATTCACCTTCATCGTCGTCGTCTCCGGAGCAATCGAACTTGCCATGCACTATTTTGGCGAAGACTGCCTCAATTCGCTCCGGCTGAACACTCCGGGTTTCGGTGAACTCGTGGCGGGACTCGTCGGGCTGATACCGAACTGCGCCGTGTCGGTCGCGGGCGCGGAACTCTACTGCAAGGGCGCGATGAGCGCGGGTGCCCTTATGGCCTCGTCGTTCGCCGGTTCCGGGCTCGGGCTGCTCGTTCTCTTCCGCACTAACCGCAACCTCAAGGAGAACCTTGCCATTCTTGCCGTCGTCTATGTCGTAGGCGTCGCGCTTGGGTGGCTCACGGGGCATCTGATATGAAGAAAAAGATAGTCAAATGGTTCAAGACAGTAATCAATGACTTTAATACAAGCCATTGCGCAATGCATGCGGCGGGGCTCACGTACTTCGCGATGCTTTCGCTCGTGCCGCTTCTGTGCGTGCTTCTCTCGGTGGCGAAACTCTGCGGTGCCGATGACTTCGCGCGTGATAAGATCAACTCCAACTTAGATGCGATGATCTCTAACGTTGAGCACGCCCAGGAAGACGAGCTCGCCAATGTTGCGCCCATCAGCGAGGAGGAGCGCGAGCGCAGACGAATCGCCGCAGAGGAATTTGCCGCCCAGGCGCGAGAGATTTCCAACAAGCTCTTCGAGCGAATCGCGCAGTTCGACGTGTGGACGTTCGGCTGGATTGGCTTTGGCTTCCTCGTGTGGACGGTCATCAGTGCGATAAGCATGGTCGAGACGAGCTTCAACGAGGTCTTCCACGTGGAGAAGGCTCGGCCAATTTGGAAGCGCGCCTACTTGAATATTTTCACGGCGGTGATTCTGCCGATCTTTGCCGCCCTAGCGCTTTCGGTGCCGATTCTCGCTCTTGTAAAGCAGATCATCGTCGCGACCATGGGCGCAACCTGGCTCACCAAGTGGGTCTCTGACGGGCTTATATGGTTCCTTGACTCTACGATTTTCCGCCTCGGCATAACGCTTGTCATCGCGTCGCTCGCGTTCGCGTATGCGTTCGCCGTCTTGCCCAACCGCAAGGTGCCGTTCAAGGATGCTGTCTTCGGCGGTTTTGTGACTGCGTTCTTGTTTGGCGCTTGGGTGAAGATATGCGCCGTCTTGCAGGTCGGCATTGCGAAATCTTCCGCGCTCTACGGCTCGTTTGCCTTTCTTCCTATCGTCCTCGCATGGCTCTATATGAGCTGGCAGATAGTGCTTCTTGGCGCATGTATCACACACGCAAGTCTTGAGGCGAGCGAGAAGGAGGGGATGTAATGAAGATTCTGATAACTGGCGGGAAGGGCATGCTGGGTAGGACCCTGCAGAAGGAGCTGATCTGCGACAACGAAATCGTTGTCGCAGACTTACCAGAATGGGACATACTCGACGCGGACGCGTTTACGGAGAAGACGATTGCCGCTGCGCCTGATGTCGTCATCCACTGTGCTGCGATGACGAAGGTCGACGATTGCGAGACAAAGCGCGACCTCGCGTTCAAGCTCAACGAAGAGGGCTCGCGTAATGTCGCGCTCGCGTGCAAGGCGGCTGGAGCGCGGCTTATCGCGATCTCCACCGACTATGTCTTCTCTGGCGAGCCGCCGCGAGAGCCGTGGGCATGGAGCGAGCAGGACATTCCGCGTCCGCGCACCGTCTACGGCGCTTCGAAGTTTGCGGGCGAGCAGATGATCCACATGATCTTGCCTGACGCGGCAATCCTCCGCATCGCGTGGCTTTACGGCGCCGGCGGGCCGAGTTTTGTCCACACGATGGCCAAGCTTGGCGCCCAGGAGGGCCCTGCACTCAAGGTCGTCAACGACCAGCGCGGCAACCCAACGTCGACAAAAGTCGTCGCTGACGTCATTCGCTTTCTCATCTCCCGCCCCGACGTCAGCGGAATCATCCATGGGACGTGCGAAGACCAGTGCACTTGGTACGACCTGACGGTCGAGCTTTTCCGCCTTATGGGGCTCAAGCGCGAAGTCGTTCCCTGCACAACCGAGGAATTTCCCCGCCCTGCGCCTCGCCCGCGCAATTCGGCGCTGAAGAAGAGCGTCTTGAACTTACTCGGCTATCGCACCCCGCGCTGGCAGGACGCGCTCCGAGACTTCGTTGCCTCGCCTGACTCTGGACTTTAGGATTTTTTTCAAAATAAATTCGCCCTCTCATCCGTCTAAATAACTGTAGGCGCCGCTGTGGCGCCATAAAAGTCGGCCAAAGGCCGCGAAAGGAAAAAAGAACATGAAGAGTCTCATTATGGTTGCTGTTGCTGCGCTCAGCTGCGTGGCGTTTGCTGAAGGTGGTCCCGAGGGCGGTCCTCGCCCCGATGGCGGTCGTCGCGGTTTTGGCCCCCGTGAGGGCGGTATGGGCCCGATGATGGGCGGGATGGATCCAATTGTTCGCATGGTGTCCAATCCTGCGATTGCCGAGAAGCTTGGGCTGAGCGACGAGCAGAAGGCCAAGCTAAAGGAGATTAAGGGCGATAAAGAGTCGAATCGCGAGGCCCAGAAGAAGGCCCGCGAGGCGACTATGAAGCAGCTTGACCTCATGAAGGCCGAGAAGATCGACGAGGCCGCAGTCATGGCGGCGATCGACGAGGTGTTCGAGCTTCGCAAGGCGATGGCCAAGGAGCAGGCGAAGCGCGTCATCGCCGTGAAGTCAGTCCTTACTCCCGAGCAGGTTGCCAAGGCCCACGAGGAAATGAAGAAGATGTTCGAAGCTCGTGGCGATCGCGGTCCTCGCCGTGAAGGCAAGGGACCTCGTGAGTTTAAGGGTCCGCGCAAGGGGCCGCATGGGGAGAAGGGACCGCTGGAAGGCCCTAAGGAGGGCGGCAACGAGCCCGCTCCGGCGCCTGAAGCCAAGTAAGGTCTTGTGGAAGAGGATAGCGAGCTCCTCATTGCCTATTCACGCCGAGGGGACGTCGAGTCCCTCTCGGCGCTCGTAAGGCGGCATGCCGTCTGGATGCAGGCGTTTCTCCGGGGGCTTCTGCCGACGACGGCCGATGCGGAGGATGCCTTCCAGGAGACGTGGGTTCGCGTAGTAAAGTCCGCAGGCAAGTATCGCGGCGGCAAGGTCAAGCCCTATCTCGCCGTTGTCGCACGGTCTGCTGCGATAGACCGCCTGCGGCAGATGGGACGGCTTGTCAGTCTCGACGCGGAAGACGGGGAAGGGGCGTCAGCGGCAGAGCGTCTTTCCGACGAGTCGCCGTCGCCGGGTGAGCGATTTGAGTCCAAGGCCACGGCCGAGGACGTGAGGGAGGCGGTGCGCGTTCTGCCCGAAGGTCCGCGGCAGGTGCTGCTGATGCGAATCGAGGGCGAGCTTTCCTTCAAGGAGATCGCGTCCGAACTCGGCGTTCCGCTTGGCACTGCGCTCACGTGGATGCGCACTGCGACACTAAAACTGAAAGAGATGCTGGGGGAATCGAAATGAACGAATACCGTGATATCGAAGATTTCGTGAGGGGACGGCTTGAAGAGGGCGTTCCCCCGTTGCCGCCTCGTCTTGCTGAAATCGAACGCGCGGCCGCGGCGGAATCGTTTGCCCGTGTTGCGGAGCATCGTTCTCGCCGCCGCCGCACGACCGCATTGCTTGTCGCGGCCTCGCTTGCCATCGTCTTTTCGTTCGCGGTTTTGCACATTGATTCGTCTCCCAAGCCAGAGAACACAGTTGCCTGCGTGATTGATCTGCTTCGTACGGCCGATGGCGCTGAAACGCTGTCAGAGTCATCGGCCGTCGTTGAGCCAGGTGAAACGGCTGTCGCCGAAATGCTTCTCGCCTGGCAAGACGCCCCGTACGAATCGGCAATAGCCGATTTGCTGGGCCGTTAGAGGATTTCGATCTTCTTCGGCTGCGTCTCGGGACGCTTCTTGATCGTCACGGTGAGAAGCCCGTTTTCGAGCTTTGCCGTCAGCGTTCCGACGTCGGCCATTTCGGGGAGATCTGCGCTCATCGCGTAGCTCTCGTGCTCGAACTCGGCGGCCACCTGGCGGAACCCAGCCGGATTCTGATAGTGGCTCTTTGCCTTCAGGACTAACGTCCTTCCCTCTACGTGCAGCTCCGTGTCCTCCTTTGCAATCCCGGGCAACGACGCCTTAAGCACGTAGCCTTCGGGATTCTCCACAAACTGCGTGGACGGAACGGTGAATTTCTCTTCGGTGTTCATTTTAAATCTCCTTTCTTTTTTGTGCGGTCCTCGCCTTCCTTCTCGGCCTTCGGCAGCTCGATGCGGAGTATGCCGTTCGTGAATTTCGCGTTGGCCTTCTCCGCGTTGACGCGGAAGGGCAGATCGAGTCGGCGGCTCCATGCGGGCTGCACCTCTTTGCCTTCCTCGGCCACCGGCTTGTCGGCGACTACGACTGCCTCTGGTTCGAGCGTGAGCGTCACGTCATTTGCGGTCTTCCCTGGCAGCTGCAGGTCGAGCAGAACCGCGTTGTCGTCGAGAAACACGTTCACGGGCGGGAAACGCCCGGCGGCACGCGCCCTCATCGCCTGGAACGTGCGGCTCGGCACGCCGAGCAGGTCGTCCAGGAATCCCCACGGATCGATGTTCATTATCGTGTTCATTTTTCTTTCTCCTTTCAAATCTTCTGCCTGCGTCATCTTGCGCAGACAACTGAGAATATTGCACCGCCCATGCCAAAAGCGGAAAATAGGCGGACACATCGGAAAAATGCGCCGAACTGTCACAGCGATGGGACATGGAGTCTCAAAACTACCTGTAGCGCGGCTTGGTTGCAGCAAAGACGTTGCGCAAAGCAGTTGGACAGTGGTTTTTGGATATAGGAATGCCCTATGGGCAGGGGGAATTATTTCCGATTATGCAATGGCTCGGGGATATGCGATAATGTTCGCGTCCAAACGAAAGAAAGGAGAACGCAACATGAGCGACAAGAAATTCCACATTGAAACGCTGGCAGTCCACGCAGGACAGCCGACCTTCGGCGACCCCGCGACTAACGCACGCGCCGTTCCGGTCTACAGGACGACGGCCTACAACTTCCGCGACTCCAAGCACGGGGCCGACCTCTTCGGTCTCCGCGAACTTGGCAACATCTATGCTCGCCTCATGAACCCGACGAACGACGTCCTTGCCAAGCGCATCGCGGCGCTCGAGGGCGGCGCGGCTGCGCAGACGCTCTCCTCCGGCACGGCGGCGATCTTCTTCACCATCACGAACATCGCCCGCGCTGGCGACGAGGTTGTCGCCGCCTCTAACCTCTACGGCGGCACGTTCAGCCAGTTCGACGCGATCCTCCCGAACGCGGGCATCAAGGTGAACTTCACCCCCGTCAACGATTTTGGGGCCGTCGAAGCGGCGATAAACGAGAAGACTAGGCTTCTCTTTATCGAGTCGGTCGGCAACCCCGCCCTTGACATCGCGGACATAGAGAAGTAC
>CACWJS010000113.1 GCA_902761275.1 uncultured bacterium
GGAAGCATTACGGAAAAAGGAGAATACCCGTATTTCCATCCTCCGATGCGTTCGCCGTCAAGAAACACCTCCGGCATCGACATGACGCCGTCGAACTCGAGCTCTGCCCATTCCGCATCTTCGGGAATGTCGACACGTCGGCGGTACTCACCTTCGCCGATCCACGGCAACGCGCCCGTGCGCCCCGTCTTTTCCGTCGCGTTCGTCTCTCCGTTCTCGACAATCGCGACGACCTGAACGTCAAAAGCCCGGTCGAACGGCCCTGCTATCGACCAGTCGTGCGGCACGGATACAGGACGCCAAGAATCTCCGTCGCGACGAAACTCCCAACCCTCGGAAAGCTCCGTCACCCCGAAAGCGCACTCCGACGCCGCGATGGCGGCGAGCAAAGCAATCGTGTTCACGGCTATCTTCCTGTTTCGAACGGCGCTCCCGGTCCGCCGCGCAGAATCTCGACTTTCTTGGCGTGTTCCTTGACGGGCATGCCGATAAACCACGACAGTATCACGTCGCCGTATTCGATCTGCTCGTACCAGTCGGTGAAGCCGAGGAAGTTTTCTGAGAAGGCAACCTTGCCCTTGCCATAGACGTTCTCCTGGCAGACGAGGATCGCGAAGTTCCTGTCCTTGGTGATGGTTACGGGAGCGAATTGCTTATCCTTGTCCCACTCGCAGTAAACGAGACGCGGCTGGGAGCGTCCGCTGTGCGTCGTCCAGAGCTTCGAGATGTACAGTGGGTGGTTCGTCGGCGCCGTGCAGTCGCCCCAGCTGTCCACGGGACATTTCTTCGCTGTCGTGGTTGGGTCGAAGACGCCCGCGTCCTTGAGGAACTTCCGCGCAGCAGGGCCCGTTCCAACCTTGTCGAAGAGAATCGCTCCGCCGCGCTCCAGAAGCGCCTTTAATTCGCCAGCGCAGTCCGCAAAGAGCTCGTCGCTCTCGTTCGCCTGCGCCCGGATGTGAACATAGTCGCTTCTCGCAATCGCCTTGCGGCAGAAAGCCGGATCGTACGGATGCGCCGCAGGATGCTTTTCCTGCCAACCGGAAAGATCATCCGTCTTAAGCTCTTTCATGAGCTTCTCCTCGGACTTGCAGACGTAGGTGATATCGAACGCGGCGCTCTGCGAGCGGCGAACCTCGACCGGATTCCCGCCTGGAGCGTCGGCGAACTCAAACGCGCGGGCGGGGCGGAACCCGGCATCCTCGCTCTTAGCAACGGGCTTGCCGGCCGGGAACGTCGCAATCGCGCTCGCGCCGGTCCATTCGCCCTCGGTCGCCGCGGGAATCGCCGTGAACTCGTCGCTTCCAATCAGGTAGTGCCCGGTGTCGTGGGGGCCCGCCTCGATCTCAAACGTGCCGTCGACGATTGGGGTGCGAATGCCGCGCTTCACGTCGAGGACGTAGGCGTTCTCCGGCAGCGGAACAAGAAGCTTCACGGTTCCCTTGTCTCGTGCCGACGTACTCGTGTTGTAGACGCCGAGATAATATCCGTCGGCCGATTTCTGCAACATCGAATCGAGGGATTTCTCGCCGGTCACTTCATAGGGCGCCTTCCCGCCGACTGCCTCAACCGTCTTCTTCAGCTCCGTCGTCTCCGTCGGCCAACCAAGCTTGTCCGTGATCGGCTTCTCGAACCATACGATCTTGCCCTTCCCGAGCTCGCGCACTTCGCGATCCTTGAGTGTGAGAGCGGCAAGTTTTTTGTTCTTCGTCGTCAACCCCTCCACGATTGCGCCGCCGCCTGCTTCGACGAACGCGAGCAGCTCCGTGGCGAGGGCGTCGGAAAAGACCTCGTCCTCCGGGATAAAGACGACATTGTAGCGTCCGAGCGACTTGCGGTTGAAGAAGTGGTCGATCACGATGTCGAAGTTGTAGTTGCGGATGTTTCCAAAGGCCTTGCCGCGTCCGTCCTGCTGCGCGTTGTAGGGCATGGGCGAGCCGGTCTTGCCGGTCAGGATGTCGTTCCTGAAAGCGGCAGAGTCGCGCAGCACGGCAAGGTTCTTGACTGGCCCCATCCTTGCGACCTTCTCGCCGAGACGCGTGTATCCGGCGAAGCGGTGGAAGTCCGCGACGATCTCGCTAAGCTCTCGGTCGAAGTTCTCGTAGGTTAGGTTCTCGTGCGAAAAGCCGTTCACGCCGCATACGAACGGCAGCTCGATCTCGCTGATGCGCCGGTCGCAGTCGGGATGGAAGAAGAAGTAGTGGTGGTGGACGGTGCGTCCGTCCTCGTTGTCGAACAAGGCGCGCATGCGCTTGGCGACATGCTTGACGTGGCTCATCGAGCCGTGCGGGAGGATTTCGACCATGCACGTGTCGAAGTATCCCGCCTGCTCTGTCATCAGCATCTCGCGGGCGAGCTCTCCGTTCTCGGAGTTCCACATCACGACAGGAAGGTCCGGATACTCTTTCTTCGCGTGGCGGTAAAACTCCTTGACGAACGCCGTGATTTTGTCCCGGTAGTCGAAGAAGTCCTGCCTGTTTTCCTTCCACAGCCAGTATTTGCCGCGCTTGGCGATGTCCGGCGGGAGGCGCGGGCCTTCACCCTGCGCACCGGCGTTGTACACCCCATCTACGCCGACCTTCGGATAGAGGGTCTGCAGCTCGCCGTCCAGCGCCCAGGCCTCGGCGTCGTAGCGGTCTTTCGCGTTGCAGAAGCCGCCCCAGATGTTCACCGCGAGCCCGCATGCGTGCGCGGCGTCCGTCATCTCCTTGAACTTCGCGCCGGTGAACTTCCCTTCGCCCCACTCCGGGAACTTCCAGCCCGGATTCGTCTTGGTTGTCATCGCGGCCACGCGGTCGTAGAGTTCCTTGTCGAGCGGAAGATCGGTCCAGTTCCAGCCGCCGAAGCGGGCGACGGTCGCGCCGTAGGAGCGTAGATGCAGCGCCATGTTGCGCGCCCAGTCCGTTCCTGCGAGCGGCTCCCCGGTCTTCCATCCCGGGCCCGCGCCCTTGCCGAGGTTGAAGTCCGCGCAGTAGTCGTGGTCGAGCCGCGCGATCTTGACGGGATACTCGCGGTAGCCCTGCGCCGCGCCGATGGCAACGGCGGGCTTTGAATGCAGCCGCCGCCATTCCTCGCGGATGGCCTCAGGCCCGCGCTGAGTGGCGACAAGCGCCCCAGATCCCATCAAGGCGTCGCGGACGCCTTTTGGCGACACGTGGCGGAAGCACATGTCGAACGGCTCGCCGCCGGCCTGCCCGTGTCCCCACTCGTCGAGCCCAATGAGCGAGTCGCGGTCGAAAATGTTCCCAACCGTGTCCTTCGAGCGCCGGTCGCGAATCGCGCACCACCCCTCCGAAAGCCACTGTGTAAGCTTCCAGAACGGCTCTGGAATGCTGTCCGTCACGCCGTCTAAGGCGGCCCGGACTGATTTCATCTCGCCCGTCGCGCTCGGATAGACGAGATCGTCGTAAGCGACCCCGCCGCCGCAAGCCCACGAAAGATGGATATGGCAAGAGCGATCGCCTTCACCCTTGATTCGATAGGCATAGTCGAGACGCGGCTCGCCAGCGTAGAGCGTGAAATCGAGTTCGCCGTTCTTGCACGTGAAGCGGATCGTCTTCCTGAGCGCGTTGTCCGCCACGACCTCGGCGCTCGACCATTCCTCCGCGCCGCGACCGAAGTGCATTGAAAAACCGCTCCACGCGTAGCCCGTGGCGCGTTCGAGAAGCTGGTTCGGCGCGTCGGAGGCGATGAGACGGAACTTCTTTATGAAGCCCGGCGTCCGGTGGCGGTTGTCGAAGACGACTTCGAGAATGCCATTCGAGAGGCGCACTTCGTCCTCGTCCGCCTCGAGGCGCAGGTCAGAGCGGATGCGCGGCGCTTCCGCTGCGGGATTGCCCCAGTAAAGGAGAAAGGGGCGGTTCTCGAGAATGCGGAGAGGCGTCTCGAATGTAAGCGCAATCTTCGTCCCCTCCCGCGCCTCGCAGACGACGGGAACTTCCGTCTCCCACGGAGTTACAAGCCGCACTTCCTTCGGATTCACCTTCTCGCCCGGATCGACGACGACATCAATGACCGCGCGCTTGTCCGCCGTGTCGGACGTGGAAGAGACGAGGAGTGGGGCGCGTCGCGTCCACGCCTTGTTCCACCACGGTCGCGTCGACATCGACGAAAGATAGAGCCGATTCGTCGGGGACGAAACCGGAATTTCGATGTATGGCCGTGCGTTAGCCGCACTCGCCGCAAGTGCAATTGCGACGCCAGAAAAAAGAAGTGTCCTCATTGTCATCGTGTGAATTCCTTGTAGAACTGTTGCGCTGTAGTATACACAAAATCGGCATAATACAGCAATCCCCTACAACTGTAGGGGGGGGGCAGGGGGATCAGCTCTAAGCTCCAAGCTCCAACCTTCCCTTGCCCTTCTCACCGGTTATTTGCGGGGACCAACCTCGCGGAAGTCGATGGGGCGGAAGCCAAGCGCGAAAGCGGGGGAGCCGTCCTTCAGACGGAAGTCGTTCTTCGCGGGATCGACGAAAAGCGGGTCTGCGTAGAGAGAGTGGACATCCTTCTTGAAGCGCTCGCGCCAACCGGCGAAATCCGTCTCGCCCTTGTATGTCGGCCAGCCGCCGTTCTCGAAATATTTGTAGTCCGCGCCGAATGTCACATCCGCTTCTGCCTTGCCGGGATTGAAGTAGAGGTTGTAGTCGAGAAGACACCCTTGCGTGCGTCTATGCATCTTCCTCGCCCCATTGCCGAACCATTGGAACTCGTAGGGGCGCGTGTCCGCCCAGGCGCCGGTCATCAGGCGCCCTTCCCGCCACCAGACGATGTTGTTGTAGAAGGCGAGCGACACCGCCTTCTCTCTGATTGCCAGCGCAAGCTGCCCGTTTTTCCCGCCGGCGAAGACGTTGTTCCGTATAACGATGTCACGTCCGTAATGCAGGTTGTAGCAGGCGTATTTCGTGTCGTACACGAGATTGTTCTCGATGGTGATGCCGCTGGACCCCTCGTCGTTGTAGATGCCCTGGCCGCCGTAAACCCGCGCATCCACGCCGTGGATGACGTTGTTGGCAATGAGCGTTCCTGGCTGCGAACCCAGCGTATAGACCGCACCCATGTCCGAAAGGACGCCGCGCCCGATGTCGTGGATGTGGTTGAAGGCGACCGTGTTGCCGCCGAGCCCAGTGAAATGGTAGCCCCAGGACCAGCCGAGCGATACGCCGGTATAGTAGCCGCCGCATATCTCGTTGTGGACGACCGCCGTCTTCTCGGCGTAGCGCGAAAGGACGCCTACTCCCGCCGCAAAATAGCGTCCGTAGTCGGAGATGGTGCAGTCGGAGATTTCCGTGTCGCTTACTATCGTCTTTGGATCTGGCAAGTCCTCGGTGTGGAACGTCTCGCCGGTGAGCGTGGCGTACGCCCAGCCGCATCCTCCGCCGGAAATTTGGACGCCGCCCGCGCCCAGATGCTCGAGCGAACACCTGCGTATGCGCGTGCCGCGCGATCCGTCTTCCACCGCAAAGGCGTATGCGTCGGTCCGCGTCACCGTGCAACGTTCGAAGGCGCAGCCCTCCGAGCGCACGAGCTCGATCGCCGCGCCAGTCGAATACGCGGCCTGATGGTCGTTGCGGTCGTCCTCGGACAACTCGAAGCGCGAATCGGCGAAGACGATGTTTTCGAACCGGATGTTCTTAGCGCCCTCGATGCGGACGAGCGTCGCGAGAAACGGAACCTCGACCACGGCTTTTCTCATGTCCTCGCCCTCGCAAGGGCGGTAGTAGAGCCGCTTTTCGGAATAGGCGAGGACCCACTCGCCGGGTTGGTTGCAGACGTCGAGCGAATTCTCTATCCGCCAAAGCGCCTTGCATGGCGAAAGGCGAACGCTCTTCGAAAGTCGCAGCCACGCCTTGCCGTCGTTATCGACTTCAAAAGCCGACGGAACCGCATGCGAATCGTTCCAGAAGTGATAGAAGACGACATCGGCATCTGCAAGTTTCCATTCGGGATGGGCATCCGCCCGCTCGACCGCGACGCGGTGCTTGTCCGACGAATACTCCCAGTCCATCCAGCCGACTCCGGCGTATTCCGGGGCGCGGCGGTCTGGCGCCGTGAAATACCCTTCGTCCGGCGCCTTCGCCCTTTCGCGGCATACGCCGTTCACGACGATGTGATGAAAGCCGTCGCGGCGGCTCGAAACCCACGGAACGGTCGCGCTCCAAAGTCCGTTCCCCTCGTCGCGCCAGCTCGTCACTATCCTTGCGCCGGACAGAACGGTTTTCCCACCCGTCGCGCCGCGGATCGTGCAGTCGGAATGCCTTGCGTCGATGACAAGCGTTTTGTCGAGCCGGTATTCACCGGCCTTTAGTGTAACCGTCTTCTCATTCCCGATCCGCGCGAGCAACGCATCGGTCGTGCCGGCCGGCAAATCGAACGCCCATGCAAAAACAGCAACGGCGCAAAACGTTTTGATGTTCATCGCAGATGTCCTCATTTGTTTCAACCTCCAAGCTCCAAGCTTCCTTAACTTTTCAACCTTTCAACTTCCCCTTGGCTTTCCCTTGGCCTTTAACCTCTTTAACCGCTTAACTTCTTAACCGCTTAACCGCTTAACTTCAACCTATGTGCCCGCGCCCGCATCAGCCAACAGTCACGTCGACGGAGCTGGGGAATGCGGGATTGATGCGGAACTCGCGGCGGACGGTCTTGCCGTTTGCGGTCGCCTCGAGTTCGTATGTTCCCTTGAAGCCGCGAAAGGCAAACTCTCCGCCGACATCGCGCACGAAATTCGTGCGCCACTCCTTGCCAAAAAGATCCTTTACGACCTTGTATGCCGGCTTGGGCGTCATGTCGAAGCGGCAGAGACCGCCATAGTACCGGTTCTCGCCGTGGGAGAAGTCGCCCGGCTCGGCCGCGTTCGCATAGCCGTCCGGGAGATTCCAGTAGACGATCGCCTCCATCGCGGGATGTGAGAACCAGATGCGGTAGAGCTCGCGCACGATCTCGGCCTGCACCTCCTCGTCGCCCGGATCCTCCGAGTAGGCCGGGATCGTGATTTCCGTGATCTGGAGCGGAAGACCCAGTGCAGAAAACGTGTCCATCACTTCGAAAAGGCAAAGCGGATCGTAGAAGCGGCGCGTGGAAGCAACGGCGTCCTCTGACTTGTAGAACATGTGGAACTGCATTCCGATCGAGTCGATGCGCGCACCTTTCAAAAGCGCACGCTCGATTTGCATGAAGTAGCGGGCGCGTGTGCGAAAGTCCAGCGTCTCGTTCCAATAGTCGTTGTTGGACTCGTTGATCACGAGCTTGTTGGCGGGGAAGAACCGCTCGGCCAGCTTGAAGCTCCACTCGACGAAATCGTGCTCACGATAGAAGTTGGAATTGCGCATCCACGGACCGCACAAGGTTTCGTTCGTCACTTCCCACATCGGTATGCGGGCGGCGTAGCGTCCGGCAAGTTCGCGGAAGCGCTTTTCGAGAAGCAGTTTTTCGCGGGCTACGCTCCCCTTAGCCCACTCAGGATAGAAAAAGCCATAGTTCAGGCAGTGCGCCTTCGGCTCGATGCCGTGCGCCTCGCACCATTCGACGCAGAGATCCGGCGGCGGGCGGCGGTAGATCTTAGGAGAGTTCTTCGCATATCGCGGCTTGCCTTCCTCGGGCTCGAGGTCGTTCCAGTAGAACGGCACGGTCGCCAGGTTGAAGGCCGCGGCGAAATGCTCCTTGTACGCTTCGTTCTTCTCCTTGCTGTCGCCGATTTCGTCCAGCATGAAGATGTTGGCGCCATACTTGAAGTCGTGCGTCTTCTGCACAACCTTGACACGGACGTTTTCCAGCATCTTGCCCGCAGCGTCCTTGAACGTGAAGCGCATCGGGCCTTTCCTGTTCGCCTCTATCCCCGCCTTGACGCGGGCGTCCGTGTCGGCGGCCTGCGATCGGAAGCGCTTCAGCACCGCGTCGCGGTCGTACTTCATCGCCGTCTTTAGCGACGACCCGAACGCACTCCATGCACCATACGCTCCCGCCGTCGCAAGAAAACCTCTTCGTGAAACATCCATTTGGCTTATCGGACAACAAGAATGAAGCCGCTGGACTCGGAACGCGAAGCGTAGGGCGTATTGCCGTAAAAGCCGAGGTTAGCGCGGCGGCCATTCGGAGACGGCTCAAGCAAATACGCTGAACCGGGATTGGCCGCGTCAATCGCCGGAGAGCTCTCACTCCCGTTCGCGATGAAGGTTCCATCATTTAGGAAGTAGCCGCCCTTGGAGCGCAGGTGCAGGTCGAAGCCGATTGTCTCTTCCTGCGTCGTCTTTGTCGGGTCATAATAGGCCATTGACGTATTGGAAGTTATCTTGCTCGAGACCGTCGCGTCGTCCGTGACGAAAAGCGGATCGCCGTAGATGACGCCCGGCCCGGCGGCGATGCTGCCGCTCATGTAGGCGTCCGAGCTTCCTGTGACGAGCGAATAGGCAAGATTCACCGTCCCGTTG
>CACWJS010000114.1 GCA_902761275.1 uncultured bacterium
TCGGGAATTGCCAGCAGTTCAAGGAAGAGCTGCAGTCAGATCACGCCATGTCGCTGCGGATGGTCGTGGATGTACCTTCAAACTGAATCACCATGGTTTTACCGGCAGGCGCGGGAGGCGGCAAAATAGAGAAATGCCGCCGAAACCGCATGTGGCGGCAGAACGTCATCGGTGGCGAACGGAGTCTTGGCCCAGTCCGGACCATTTAGCCCGTCAGAAAGACGGCGGGAAGTCCAGGCAGCGCGAGCGTTCGCAAGTATGAATTCGCGATAGCGCTCGCACCCAGGTCGCCGCGCAAGCTCGGCGAGGTGCCGTAGCGCAATCCCGTTTGAAATCGACTCTTCCGTATATTCCGCGCAGCGAACAATCCCGCCAGGACCCGCCGCGCCCACCATCCTGTCAGCGGCCTTCTTCGCGTTAGCGAGATACACCGCGCTTCCCGTAGCGCGATAGAGCCGCATCGACGCGCCGACGAACAAGCCGATGTCGCCCGTCAAGCCGACGGTGGAATACCTGCCGTCGGCGAGAATGCCCTCGCACACGGCGCCAGTCGACTTGTCGAACAAATGCTCCGCAGTCCACTTGTAGAGCTTACGCCCCTGCAGCAGATACTTCACGTCCTGCGTCGCATGGTAGAGATTGAGCGCGACAATCACGGCGCAAAGGTTCGCTGACGCGCTCTTCGCGTTCTTCGCGTCGTTCCTGTGCCACATTCCGCCGCCAAGCGTGTTGTCCACCTGTTGAAGCCAGAGGGCGTCGTAGAGCTTGCGCGCCTCTTCAAGATACATCCCCTTACCCGTTACAAGCGAAGCGCGGGTACATGCCGCCGCCCATCGCAATACATCGCCGTTGCGGAAGTTGGCCGCGCGGTCGGGATACACCCTTGAGAAGTCGCCGAAATAAGCGTCAACCGCCTCTGTCGCGAGATCCTTGCGCCAGAACGTAGACACGTTGTCGAGAAGGAGATCGAACGCATACGTCGAAAACCTGTACGACGGCGCGATGCCGCCATTGCCGTCTGCTACGAGGGCAACGTCGTCGGAAAGCCGAAACTTGGCCCATATCGCCTTAGTCGCGTCTGCGCCACGCTGGTACCAGTACAGCTCGCGATCCTCGCCGCCCGGGCGCTGATCCGGCGCATCGTGCACAACGCCAGAACCGCTCTCGGAGGACTTGCATCCACCAAGCGCGACAAGCGCGACAAGCACAACTGCAAGCCTCGTCGTCATAAACCCCTTTGCCTAAGGATTTCGTACATGGCGACAGAAGCGGCTGTAGCGGCGTTCAACGACTCGAAGCCACCAGGCATCGGGAGGACGGCTATAAAGTCGCACTTCTCACGCACAAGGCGCGAGATGCCGTTACCCTCGGCGCCTACGACGAGACCGACACGACCCTTGAAGTCGATGTCAGTGTAGTTCTTTGCGTCCTCGCCCCAGTCAAGCCCAGTGAACCAGAGTCCCGCCTCCTTTAGCTCTTCAATCGCGCGCGGCAGATTGACGACATGGGCTACCTTTATGTGCTCAGCACCGCCGGCCGAGGCGCGGACGGCCGCGGGCGTTATGCCGCACGCGCGGTCCTCGGGTATGACGACGCCTGTCGCGCCGACTGCTGCGGCAGTGCGGAGAATAGCGCCGACGTTCTGCGGGTCTTCGAGATGGTCAAGGACGATCACAAGCGCGTTTTCGTCCTCTTCGACGTCACGGACTATGTCCTCGATGCCTACATACGGATAGCCAGTCGTCTTCAGCGCGACGCCCTGATGGTGGCCGAAGCGCGTAAGGCGATCGAGCTGGTCGCGGTCCATCGTGCGAATCATCAGCCGCCGCGACTGCGCCTCGGCGCGTATGCGCGCGATCTGGTCGTCCTCGTCGGGGAACGCAGGCGGCAGGACGATTTCAGACGCGGTGCGGCGAGCGGCGGCGAGAGCTTCCTCAACGGGATTTCTCCCGTAGATCCACTCGCCGCCGGTCACCAGCTCGCGCGGGCCCTTGTGGTGCCTTGTGTTCTGGTAGTTTCCCAATTTGCCACCAGGCGTTACCGCTTGAGCAGAACGTCCTTCTCGTACTTCTCGACCTGCTTAAACCAGGCCTCATCGGCAACGACGCCGTTGCGCTTGCAGAACTCGGCCCAAACTTCGTCGACGGGATAGTTCTTGTATTCTTCCTGAAGGACGAGCTGCGCCGTGAGCGCGCCCGTATCCTGGAGCTTCGTCAAGTCCTTCCACGGAACGAGCATCGCCTTGAGGAGCTCCTTCTGCATGTTGCGCATGCCTAGCACCCACGCCGCGACGCGGTTGATCGACGCGTCGAAGTAGTCGAGCGCGACGATGAAGTTCTCGGGGCCCATCTTGACGATTTCCTGCGCACACGCGCGGAGGTCGTCGTTCTGGCGGATGACGTGGTCGGAATCCCACCTGACAGGGCGCGAGATGTGGAACGCGACCTTGCCGAACGTCATGAGGAACGAGCTGATCTTGTCAGCGACCGACTCGGTGAGGTGGAAGTGGCCCATGTCGAGAAGCGCGAGGATGCCCTTCTTCATCGCGTAGCCCATCACGAACTCGTGCGAGTTCACGGTGTAGCTCTCGAGGCCGATGCCGAAGAGCTTCGACTCGAAGGTCGGGATCACGAGCTTCTTGTTGTACTTGTACTTGAAGATCTTGTCGAGCGAGTCGGCCATGCGCTTGCGCGGCCCAAGACGGTCACTGGGCTCGTCCTTGTAGCCGTCGGGGCACCAGAAGTTGATGCCGCAGGGGCTTTTAAGCTCCTTCGCGAAATACTCGCCAATCTTGAGGCACTGAATGCCGTGCTTGATCCAGAAGTTGCGGACCTTCGAGTCGGGGCTCGAGAGCGTGAGCCCGTCTGCCGCCATCGGGTGGGAGAAGAACGTCGGGTTGAAGTCGAGCTTGACGCCCGTCTTCTTCGCCCACTTAACCCACGGCTCGAAGTTCTTCTCGCTGAGCTTGTCGCGGTCGGTGACCTTGCCTTCGTGGATGCCGTAGCAGGCATGGAGGTTGACGCGGTGGCGCCCGGGAATCAGCGCGAGCGCGAACTCGAGATCCTTCATGAGTTCCTGCGGAGTCCTCGCCTTGCCAGGGTAATTGCCGGTCGTCTGGATGCCGCCCGACGCGCCGCCTGTCGTCTCAAAGCCGCCGACGTCGTCGCCCTGCCAGCAGTGCAACGAGATCGCGATCTTGCCGAGGTCCTTGATCGCCTTCTCGGTGTCAATGCCGATCTTGGCGTACTTCTTCTGCGCTTCCTTGTAGCTCATTGTTCTCCTTTGTCTTGTCTTATGAGTTAGTTGTAAATTTTTTTTAGCCGTGTAGAACGTGTAGATCGTGTAGAATTTCCGCGTGTTCCACCCGTTCGCGTGAAGTGCGCGTCACTCATCCTCTGGCTTGGGCAGCTCGAACGAGCAGTCAGTCACGCGGACGTCCGTCGGCGCGAAGTCGCCGTTGTGATTTGTCGACTTGAACCATATCCATTCCTGCCCTGTGACCTTCACGCGGTCAAACCAGACGTTTTCCATTCCCCATGCGTAGCGCGAGACGAAGCGGCGCTCGGGGCCAGTCGTTTCAAGCGTAATGTTCGAAAACACGGAGTCGCGCAGTTTAAGCCCGATGAGGCCGTTGCACGCGCAGTCAGTCGCCGTTATGTTCGCGAGGATGACGTCATGCACCCAAGCGCCGCGAATCCCCTGCGAGCGATGGAAGGAGGGATCATCAACAATACCGGAAGCCTCGACGTCGATAAGCTTGCAGTTGATTGCGAGGCAGTCGTCAGCCGTGAAGGCATCAGCGGAAATAGACTTGACAAGGTGGTTGCGCACGAGCTTGCAGCACGGGCCATCGGACATCTCCGTCGTCGCGCCGCCAGTGACATAGCCGACGAGCTTGTTGCCGAAAACGAACGTGCGCGCGACCGAGCGGCCGCCCTTGTTTCGGACAATGCAGTCATCAAGCCAGCAACTCGAGTTTTCATCGACTCCCGCGAGCGCATATCCCTGGCCGCCCTCGTAGTCGCAGAAGATGTTCACGTCCTTGAACCTGAGCTTGTCGCAACCGGTACGCCCGCCCTTTATGCGCACGTCTTTGCGCGCAAGCCCTGGAGCCGGCATAATTGTCGTCCAGTACTTGCGATCGTTGCCTCCGCCGATGCGCTCGGCCGTGTAGACGCCCGGCTTCGAGAGGTATACAGTTCCTCCGTCGCCAGCTCTTTTGACCGCCTGCTTCATCGTCTTGACAGGTGACTCCTTGGAGCCGTCGTTGTAGTCTATTCCGTCAGCCTGGTCAAGCCAAGCGACTTTCTTCGAGCCGAGGCTGTCGTTTTTATCCCAGTAAAGCAACAACTCGGGGAGTTCGTAGCTTGTGCCGTCCTCGGCAATCGCCTTTGCGCCAACAACCAGCTTGTACTCAGTGAGCTTCGCAGGGTCGAACGACGCGGGATCGATCGTGAACCAGTGCTCGACAACTTTAGTCCTGTCGTTGAGGGTCGGCTTCTCGACCTTTGCTTCCTTCTTGCCGTTTACCGTGAACTCGACGTAAAACGGTTTGTCGTAAAACACGACTGCGCCCGCCTTGAACGGCTCCTTGAGGCGCTGGCAGGGAACGACGTCCCACTGCGCGACAGGACGCGCAGCGGAGAAAGCTGTAGCACCCACCAGAACGGCGAGAAGCGAAATGACGTGCGCCGGCCTCATCTGTCAGAGCCCCTTCTTTGCGTACTTAAGCCCTATTTCAAGACCGCGAAGCTCGGCAAGCCCGATGAGCCGGCCGCCGTAGCTGTAACCGCAGTAGCACTTCTTTCCCTTGAGCTTCGCGAGCTCGTCGTCGATCTCCATAAGACGCCCGTGGTCGGGACGGACGACGATCTTCTCGCCGCGGCGCTTCTCCTCCTTGAGGAACTCCTCGAAAAGCTTCGGGATGTTCGTCTGTCCGCAGAGATGGCACTGCGACTCGTGGAATATCTTGTCGTCGGTGTACTCAAGGTTGCGGAAGTGGCAGAAGAAAACGCGCTTGCCGAACTTCTTCATGATCTCAACGGCGTCATTCTTAGGGTCGCCTCCGAGCGAGCCGGTGCAGAGCGTGAGACCGACATGCTTCGAGGGGCACTTCTTGTACATCTCCGCGATGTCCTTGGCGTTAGAGAGGATGCGTGGAAGCCCGAAGATCGGGTGCGGCGGATCGTCGGGGTGAATGCACATGTCGACGCCAGTCTCCTCGAGGACGGGCGAAATCTCGTTGAGGAACCAATACATGTTCTCGCGGAGCTTCTTGTCGTCGATTCCCTCGTAAGTCTTGAGCTGAGCGAGGAATTCCTCGGGGCTCAAGTCGTCAACCGTTCCAGGAAGACCGCAAAGAACCGAGTCGGCAACGCGCTTTTTCTCCTTCGTGGAGAGTTTCTTCCAGAGGCGCGTAGCGCGGTCGCGCGTCTTCTTGTCGTACTCCTTCTCGGCGCCGGGGCGCTTCAAGTAGAACATGTCGAAGCCGGCGAGTTCGTACTCGTTGTACTCAAGGCAAGTGGAACCATCGGGAAGAGCGTACTCGAGGTTCGAGCGCGTCCAGTCGAGGACGGGCATAAAGTTGTAGCAGACGGTCTTGATGCCGCATTTCGCGAGGTTTCTCAATGTCTGCTTGTAGTTCGCGACATATTTGAGGTAGTTGCCGGTGTGCTTCTTGATGTCCTCGTGAATCGGCACGGATTCGACGACGCTCCAGGTCATGCCGGCGTCCTTCACCTTTTTCGCGCGCGCCTTGATCTCGGCGACGGGCCACACTTCGCCCGGCTTCCTCTCATAGAGCGCGGCGACGATGTCGGTAACGCCCGCCTGACGGATTTCCTTCAACGTGATCGCATCTGCGTCACCATACCATCTCCATCCCTGCTTCATTTCTCAACCTTTCTAATTAAAGTTTTACAAACCGCTCTCCAACTCTGAACTCCAACTAAAATCTCACCACCACTCTCCAACTCCAACTCTGAACTCCAACTCCTAACCCCTTACAACTCAACCTTCTTATAGTGTGGCACAAGGCCCTTCATAAAGCACCAGCCGACAATGTACGCGACAGCGCAATAACCAAACACGATGCAATAGCCAGCAGGCTTGCCAACGAAGCCAAGGAACGTCATGGGGTCGGAAACCATCGTGCCACCGGCATTGGTGACAGCCGCGACCATATCGGTCGCCGACACACCCACGTGGTTAATGGCTGCAATGACGTCGGGAACCTGCTGTCCAGCATTTTCGATCGCCTTGACGATCGTCTCTACATCTGCGCCAACTGGGATATTCACGCCATCGGGCACGAAGGTCTTTGCGATCTGGACAGGGGCGAGTTCAATAGCCTTTTCGCTTCCAGCGACCTTAAACGATCCAGCAGCCATAGTGAACAGCATGCCTGCGCACTTGTTCACAAGGAAACTACCGCAACCGGCGGCAAACTGCGCTATGCCGGTCAAAGTGCCAATCGTAGACTTCGGGAACATGTCGCCAACCACTGAATACATATTTGCGCTCCACGCCTGATGCCCTGCGCAGGCAAAGCCAATCAGAATCGCGGGCCACCACGCCGAAAACGCCCCGAGGGGTTGCGCACCGAGCGCGAGAAGCGGGAAGCACGCGAAGATGAACATCGCGACCATGCGACCATCATAGGCGTTCATCCCACGCTTGTCGACCATGTAAGTCGGAATCTTGCAGAGGTAGATCGAGACAAACGTGACGATCGCGTAAAGCGTGAAGATGAGCGCCATGCCCATTCCCGACGAACTCTTGTAGCCAAACTGATCGGAGAAGTAACCGGGAGTCCAGAAGAGGAAGAACCACCACACGCCATCGGTGAGAAACCGACCTAAGACAAGCTCCCACGTCTGCGGGAGGGAGAACGCCTTGAGGTAGCTAATCTTCGGCCCCTCGGCCTCCTTGGCGGCATCGGCATCCTTCGACTCGTCGTCGCTCTGGATGTACTTCAACTCCTCGGCGTTGACGTGCTGGTTTTCAGTCGGCTTCTTGTAAAGCCACATCCAAAAGCCCATCCACGCAAAACCAAGCACGCCGATGATGATAAAGGACATCTCCCAGCCGAAGTGCTTTGCGATAATCGGAATAGAGAGAGGCGCCGCCAAAGCACCAACCGAGGAACCTGCGTTGAAAATCGAGGTCGCGAAAGCACGGTCCTTCTTCGGGAAGTACTCGGCCGTCACCTTGATCGCCGCAGGGAAGTTGCCCGCTTCGCCGAGCGCGAGAACTGCGCGGCACGCGAGGAAGAGCCACACGGACGCCGTGATGCCCATCATGGCGACGAAGCCAGCGGCCTTAAGCGCGGAAGTGCCGACGCCGCAGCCCGCGTGAAGGCACGCACCTAGCGACCAAATGAAGATCGCCCACAGATACCCCTTCTTCGTTCCGAGTTTGTCGATAAACTTTCCGGCAAAGAGATTGCACAATGCGTATATGATCGAAAACGTCGCGGTGATTGTGCCGTAGTCGTTGTCGGTCCATCCAAATACTGGCGCAATAAAGTCCTTCCACGTGAGCGAGAGAACCTGTCGGTCGAGGTAGTTTACGGTAGTTGCAAAAAACAGCAACGCACAGATGACCCAGCGAAAGTTGGACATCTTAGAAGTTTGATTTTCGTTCATGTGGTAATTATACCAAATCTAAGCCACCCGCCGCCACACCGAATTCGCCAAAGTTTGCACATATTGGAGACAATTGAAGTTGGAGGTAAAGATAGGGGTCAGGGGTCAGGAGTTGGAGTTCAGAGTTGGAGTTGGAGAGTGGTAGGGAGTTTTTAGCCACAAAGAACAGGAGAAGCAGGAGGTGTCAGGGGTTGGAGTTTAGAGTTGGAGAGTGGAGTTGGAGAACGGAGTTGGCGGTTGAGCGAAGGTCCGAGGCCGGAGAGCCGACTGGCGCACGAGAGCACGTTTGCGGGCCCGACGTGATTTTGACCACCAGCGTAGAGGGCGCGCGTGAAATGCACCTGCGGCGAAGCCGTCAGGTTCCCCGACGAGCGCAGCGAGGAGCCTTGCGAAGCAAGGTCGCAAGAGGGTGCGCGCGCGCGCAAACTGCGGGTCGGTATCCCCCGAGGCGAAGCCGAGCCGCGAAGCGGTCACTAGAGGGGTGCGAGCAGGTCGGGCGCAGGCCTCGGACGCCGCCAACGAGCGAGGTCGGGCGCAGGCCACATCATCGGGCGGCGCGGCTCAGCAAGCGAGGTCGGGTGCAGGCCTAGGCCACCGCCAACGCTGTCAATCGATCTTGAGAAGCTCTTCCCTGGGAAACGCCTGCTTTTGCGCTGCCGCCGCCTCTGGCGAGATCGCCGCAGGCGCGGGCGCGGCAACTGTTGGCGGAAGAGCGTTGGGCGTATACTCCACTGGCGCGAAAACCTCGACGCGCTTCGGGCGCGTCGGCATCACAAGGCGAATCGGCGCCGGAGGAAGCTCGCCCGAGGAAATGTCGGTCCTAAGCCCCTTAACGCCCTTCGCACCCACCTGCCACGAAGTCCTCGCCGCGGCAAGTGCGACGCGTTCTTCCTCTTCGGAAAGAACAACGAATGCGAACGATGGTCGCTTCTGCTGCTCACGCTTCTCGGCGCGAAATCCAACCGCCTCATACGGAAAGACAAAAGCGATTGCAGCGGGAATTACCGCAATCTCGAGAAGCAAGATTGCCTCATGCCTCAGCGAACGCAGCGGATGCGGACGCCATCCGCTCATTCGTCCACCTTCCCCGCCCTCTTCTCGGCGAAAAACACGCTGCCAACCCCGCTGCGCCTGGCCATTGCGGCTATCTTCATCAGCTCGCCCGTCGCGACGCGGCGGTCCGCGAGAACGAGAAGCTTCTTGCGTTCCGACTTCGAGACGCGGTCTTCAAGATGGGAGACGAACGCGGCGGCCGAAGTCTCGTCGCCTATCGTATAGCGAGCGTCGTCGAAGAAGACGAGCGTTTCGTGCGGCATCGGCATGACGAGCGCGACAAGCGATGCACTTTCGCCGTCGTCGAATCCGCTCGAGTCCGGGAGGTCGAAGAGTGCCCCGCGATTCGTCACTAACGTGCCACCGACCATGTGGAGCATTAGAAGCAAGAGAAGAACCGTCAACCACGGAACTGCGGCGACAAGCGGCTTCATCCATGCCGGCCCATGCCGCCATATCCCCTGGGTGCGCTCTGGTGTCCACTTCCAGGGACTCACTTCTTCGCCTCCCTCGTGGCAATGTATCCGGTGATCTGGCTCGCCGCGGCCTCCATCTCGACGACAATGCGCTCCATGCGCACGCGAAGGACACCGTACATGACGGCAACCGGAATCGCGACGCCAAGGCCGAGCGCCGCCGAAAGAAGCGCTTCCATAGAAGAGTTTAGAAGATCGGCACGTGCGACAAGCTCCTGCGAGTTGACAAGGAGAACCGTCTTGATGAAGCCGATGATCGTACCGAGAAGACCGATGAGCGGCGATATCTGCCCTATGATCGCGAGCGCGGCAAGGCGGCGGTCGAGGCGGCTGATCTCGGCGCGACCCTGCGAATCAACGGCCTCGCGCAGCACGCGTGCGCCTGCGTCGCGATGGCGGATGGCGGTCGCGACGACGCTTGCGACTGGAACGGCAGTGTCGTCGCAAATCGCCAGCGCCTCTTCGGCATTTCCTCCGCCGAGGACGTTGATGACGCCCTTCACAAAATCCTGCCAGTCGATCTGGACGCGCCTGAGCTCAAAGAAGCGCTCGAAGAAAATGACGACCGCCGCGACGGCAAGCGCCACGAGCAGCCAAAACACGGGTCCACCTGATATCGTCATAGGAAGTTTCCTTTCCTCTTGATGCGCTCGATGCGCTTCGCGGCCTCGACGGCCGCTGGAACGTCGCTTGCGACAACCAGCTCGAGAACATGCACCGCCTGGAAGTCGCGACCGCGCGACTCATACTCGTCGGCAAGCGTGAACGCGGCGCGCGAGAACGCCGCACGCGCCTCGTCATCCATACGCACGCCCTGCGTGCGCGCCATACGGTAGGCGAGAACGACGTCCGTGTAGTAGCGATCTACGGCTTCGTCCATGCGCTTCAGCTTCTCAAGCGTCTTCGCGGCCTTGTAGGAGACTGAAATGCGCTGGCTCGGGGAAAGCGCCTCGCCGTCGCGAACGCCACGGTAAGCCTCAAAGGCCTCCTGGTAGCGCACAGGGTTGTCCGCGCCCATCGCAAAGAGCGCGTCCGCGCCGAGAAGCTTCGCGCTGAGCTTGTCCGCAGCATCTACGCCGTCGGCAAGAGCGACCCTCTCGAGAACAAGAACCGCCTCGTCAAATCTCGCGAGCTCAATAAGCGCCTCGCCCTGAACGAGAAGCCCGCGCAGCGACGACGGCGAATTGGGGTATTTCTCGGCAAGGCGCGTGACCGTCTGTATCGTGGCCTGGAAGTCGTTCTCGGCAAACGCCGTGCGCGCCGACCACACGAGCGCCTCTGGCGCGTCTGGCGAATCGGGAGACTTCTCGGCAAACTCGGCGAAGAGCTTGCGCGACTCCGGCCACGCACCGCGGTTGTAGGAGTGTTTCGCGAGCCACAGGATGGCCATCGACTTCGTCTCGGCGTCGGCGGACTCGGATGCGATTCTGCGAACGAGGCGCTCGGCCTCCTCGTCGAGTCCCTGTCCATAAAGGCACATCGCCTCGAGGTAGTCCATCCGCGACTTGCGCGACGCATCCTTCTCGGTAACCTCCCTGAAGACCTTCTGCGCCTCGGCAAACCTGTATTCGCGGTAGAGGTCGCGCCCGCGGTCCTCAAGGTCCCTGAGACGGACGATGTCCTTTATGCGCGCGGCGGAATCAGTCGCCGGATACTTCGCCAACACCGTCCTGTACTTGACAAGCGATTCGTCGATCTTTCCCGACAAGGCGAGCACGTCGCCCTGCTTTACGATCTCCCTCGCACGCACGGAGTCGCCGGGAGCCGTCTCCTCGGCCCGCCTGAAGGCCTCGAGCGCCTCGTCATACTTGCCGAGCTTTTCAAGCGCCCAGCCAAGACCATCCTGAAGAATCGACGACTTCGCCGAATCTGGCCACGTCTCGAACGTCTCCCTGTAGGCGGCAACGGCCTCGGCGTAGCGGCCGCCGTCAAGGCATGCATCGGCTATCGCGGACATTCCGTCACGCGCACCTGGCGCATCGGGCGCGGCGCGCACAAGCGAGCGGATTATCGTCGCGCCTTCGTCGAGCGTCTCGGGCTTCGCAAGCAGGAGCCGGCCAAGGGCGTAGCCGACGCGCCGCTTCGACTCCGACGACAGGCTGCGCTCGAACGCCGCGCGGAGAAGCTGCTCGTCGTTGAGGTTTACGCTTGCCACGGCGAAAGCCCTCTCGCTCGCGTTTGTACCGCGCGCGGCAACGGTGCGCCATATCTCCTCGGCGCCTTGCCTGTCGCCGGTCGCTGCCATAAGCCCCGCCGCAAACATCTCGGAATCTTCATCGTAAATTTCGCCTGGGGCGTCCTTTACCACCTTGAGCGCCTCGGCTGCGCCCTTCTCGGACATTGCGATGCGCGCCTTAAGACGCGTCGCAAGGCGCGCGTAGGCAGGATCCGCAAACTTGCGGTCGGCGAGAAGATAGCCTGCCTGCGCCATCTTGCCCGTCTCAACGAACGCAAGCGCGCGGTAGTAGATAAACGGCTCGCCCTCTGGGTTGCCCCAACCCTCGATCGCCTCGATAAGCTCCTTCCACTTGCCCTCGCGGGCGAAGCTCTCGACAATGACAACGCGGGCGGCGGGGGCTTCGGACTTTGCGGCATGAGTGCGCGCGACGCCCCAAAGCCCGTCGCGAAGCGCTTCGCGCGCGATGGCAAGTTCGTCGCCAAACGCCGAGAAAGCCGCCATAAAACCAATGACGCCCATCAACAAGCTTCCGACAACTCTAAATTCAACTTTCAACTTTTCAACTTTCAACTTTTAGCTCCAAGCTCCAAGCTCTAAGCTCTAAGCTCCAAGCTCTAAGCTCTAAGCTCCAAGCTCCAAGCTCTAAGCTCTAAGCTCCAAGCTCCAAGCTCTAAACCAACCCTCCAAGATAGCCCATTTCCGCGAGCAGCTTCTGGTTCTTCATCCAGTTAGGCTCGACGTTCACCCAAAGTTCCAGCGAGACGGGAACCCCGAACACTTCCTTAAGTTCACGCTCCGCCGCCTTGCGAACGGCCTTAATCGTAGACGCCGCTCTGCCGATGACTATCGGTTTCTGAGAAGGACGATTTACGAGCACTTCGGCTTCTGACTTCCAGCGCGACCCCTCGTCAACGACGCGCTTTACTATTATCCCGAGTTCGTGCGGCAACTCCTGGTGGAGATGGGCGAGATACTTCTCGCGTATCACATCTGCAATCGCAAGCTTGCGCGGATAGTCTGTCACGATGTCTTCATCGAAAAGAAGCTCGCCTTCTTCTGCGAAACCAAAAAGCGCATCGAGAACCGGCTTCGCGCCCCCCTCAGTCGTGGAAATCGACTTGACCCAAAGAGGAATTGTTCCTTTATCCAACTCTGAACTCCCACTCTGCCCCCTGACCCCTGCGTACTGACTCCTGACTCCTTTCTCCAACTCCAACTCTGAACTCCAACTATCCTCTCTCGCTTCCGTCCATGCATCGCGGAACATCTTCTCGAAGAACGGCGACTTATCGGCCTTGTTTAGGACGAAGACGACCTTCTCGGGCTTCTCCTTCGCAACGCGCTGCATCCAGCCGACGTCCTCGAGCTGCGGTTCCTGCGACGCGTCGAAGACTACGCACGTAATGTCTGTTCCGGCAGCGCTCCTGCGCGCCATGCGGTTGAGAAGCGTGCCGAGGGTGCCGACGGCCTTGTGAAGACCGGGCGTGTCGAGAAGGACAAGTTGCCCGCGCGGGTCTGCGACGATGCCGCGAATCGTGTTGCGCGTCGTCTGCTCGACTGGGGAGACGATCGAGACCTTCTCCCCTACGAGCGCGTTCACGAGCGTGGACTTTCCCGCGTTCGTGCGCCCCACGACTGCGACTGTCGCGACCTTCGCCATTACGGGACTGGGAAGTTCGCGACGAGTGCCGCGGCTTCGCGCTTGACTCTCTCCTGGACGGTTGTGTCTGCGATGTTGTCGAGAACGTCGGCGATCCACGTGCCGATCTTGATCATCTCGGCTTCCTTCATGCCGCGCGTCGTCGCGGACGCAGTGCCGACGCGAATGCCGGAAGTCTTGAAGGGAGACTCGGTGTCGTAGGGGATCGTGTTCTTGTTGACGATGATGCCGGCGGCGTCGAGAGCGGCAGCGGCTTCCTTGCCGGTGATGCCCTTCGACTTCTTGACGTCGACGAGGAAGAGGTGGTTGTCAGTGCCGCCGGAAACGATGCGGTAGCCGCGATCCTGGACGGTCTTGCACATCACCTGGCAGTTCTT
>CACWJS010000115.1 GCA_902761275.1 uncultured bacterium
AAAGAATGAAAGACAGATTTTTCGACAAGATTGACTGGGCGGCCTTCTGGACGGCGACGCTCGTCACGTTTGCAGTCTATTTCTTCACCCTCGGCCCCTCGGTGGGACTTGAGGATTCGGGCGAGCTTGCGACGGCCGGCGCCCATCTCGGCGTTCCTCATCCCCCGGGGTATCCGTTCTGGACGTTCTGCAGCTGGCTTTTCTGCAAGGCGTTTTCCTGGGTCACCTACATGGGCCACCCGACGCCAGCGTGGTGCATCTCGCTCTTCTCCGCGACGGCAGGCGCGTTTGCCGCTGGCTTCACGGCGATGCTGATATGTCGCTCGGGGCGGGATTTTATAGGATATGGAACGGACGGGGACTCTGGCGTCCCAGCACCCCTACCCAAGGTGGATGTTTCTTCTGTCCTAGCCTTCGGCGGCGGTGTTGCCGGCGCGCTCACGTTCGCGCTATCGCCTGTCGAGTGGTCGCAGTCGACAATCGTCGAAATCTACTCGCTCAACGCGTTCTTCCTGATGTGGGTGTTCCTCCTTAGCTACCGCTGGATGAGGAAGCCCTCCGACTTCATTCTCTGGTTCACTGCGTTCGTGTTCGGGCTGGGGCTTACGAACTACCAGGTTCTCCTTTTCGCCATCGTGCCGCTCGCGCTTGTCATCGCGATGAAGAATATCGGCATGTTCCGCGACGTCTTCATCTACTTGATGCCTGTAGCGCTTACATACCAGATAATGCAGATCGGCTGCCTCCAGCGTGCCGACCAGTTCATGCAGTCTGACGTCATCAATAAGCACATGCCAGTCCTGCAGACTGCCGGCTGTCCGTCGTCTGCCGTCATCGTCGTCGGCATCGTGTTCCTCGTCGCGGCAGTTGTCGCAGCTGCGGTCCTCAAGAAGCGCGGCGAGGGCGAGAAGGCGCGTCTTGCAGTCCTCGCGTTTGGCGGCTTTGGCGCGGCGCTCGTGTTTCTTGCCGCGACGATCTTCGCTGGTCCTGCGAAGTGGGAAGGGGTCTCGGCTGCAATCGCGCCGCTCACATCGCCTCGCACCTACGCGCTTGTTGCCTCGTTCATCGCGGCGAGCGTAGTGCTGGCCGTGGCGGCAGCAGTCGTCGAGGAAGACGATCGTCGCATCTGGGAGGGCAAGTCTCTTCCCTACCTCGTTGGCGCCGCAGTATGCGCGCTCGTCGCCATTGCGGTCGCCGCGAACGTTCCCGCGGCGGGTGATCTCGGCTACCGCGGAACGGCATACCCGTGGGGCAAGTCGATCGCGATGTTCTGCGTTCCCCTTGTCGCGCTGTTCGTTCTCTGCTCGTTCACGAAGAAGGGTCTTGCGTTTGCGATTCCCGTCGCGGGACTTCACATTGCGGCGTTCGTACTGCTGAAGAGCGGAGCGATGAACGGCCTCACGCACCCGTGCTCGTGGTGGTTCTGCTGGCCGATTGCGTGGAACTTCATCCTTCTTGCGCTCGTGTGGGCGACGCTTCCGAACGGACGCTCCGTCGCGGGCGCGGCGTTCTTTGCGCAGCTGGGGGTAAGCTTCTATGCCTACATGCCGGTTGTCTCCGATCTCCGCAACCCGCCGATGAACTGGGGCTACCCGCGCACTTGGGAGGGCTTCAAGCACGCGATCCAGCGCGGCCAGTACGAGGCGATTGGCTTCCAGATTCCGAAGTTCGAGGTGATTCTCAACTACTTCGAGGACGTGCGCGTCCAGTTTACAGATCTTTTGATTCCGTTCGCTCTCGTTCCGTTTGCGGCCGGCCACTGGATCGTGAAGAAGGAAAACCGCAAGGCGTTCTGGCAGTGGATGATCCCGGCGCTCGTCTGCTTCCTTCTAATGAGCTTCCTCTTGATCGCCCTCGCGAACGTGAAGGGTGACTTGCAGGATGGCTTCATCCAGAAGGTGAAGTTCATTTCCTCCCACGCGATGCTCGCGCTTTGGATTGGCTACGGTCTTGTCTTCGCGGCCGCGTTCGGGCTTTCTCTCGTAACGAAGAAGGACGAGCTGCTCGCCGCGCGCGCTAAGCCGATTGCATTTGTCGTTGCTGCATTGATGATTGTCGTCTCGTTCGTCTACCCGCTCATCGACAACTACTGCGGCAACTACCGCCTCGGCGTCAATGAGATCGCCTTCAAGCTCGGCGGCAGCGAGCAGAACGGTCACACCTTTGGCTGGCAGTTCGGCGCGTACCAGCTTGATGGCGCGAATGCGATAAAGGAGCAGCTCGTCGCCGACGAAGAGCCGCTCCCCGATCCTGACTGGCCGCCGGCGATGGACCCGTTCGCGATCTTCTTCGGTGGCACCGATCCAGGGCGTTTCGTTCCGACGTACATGATCTACTCGGCCGACTTCCGTCCCGACGTCTACCTCATCACGCAGAACGCCCTCGCTGACGGAACGTACATGTCGGTCGAGCGCGACCTGTATGGCGACGAGATATGGATTCCCTCTAACGACGACTCCGCCGAGGCGTTCAACGTCTATGTCGACGAAGTGCAGCGCGGCGTGAGACCCGCTAACGGCGACCTCAAGATCGAGAACGGCCGCGTTCAGGTCACCGGTGCGCTCGGCGTCATGGAGATCAATGGAATTCTGACGAAGATGATGTGGGATCACGATCGCCTACGCCACGCCTTCTATGTCGAGGAGTCTTACGTCATTCCATGGATGTATCCCTACCTCTCGCCTCACGGCCTCATAATGAAGCTCAACGCCGACAGGACTCCCTACGACCCGAAGACGACGGCGAAGGACCGCGACTTCTGGGACTGGTACACTCGTAGGCTTCTTTCCGATCCGATGTTCCGTCGCGACTTCGCGGGGCAGAAGTCGTTCTCGAAGCTCCGCGCCGCGATTGCAGGTCTCTACGCAAAGCAGGGCCGCCACTCGGACGCGGCACAGGCCTACCGCGAGGCGTGCCTCCTCTATCCCGCCTCGCCCGAGGCGTCGTTCCGCTATGCGCAGGAGATACTGTTGCCGTCGCGTCGCTGGGACGCCGTCTTGGAGCTGATGGAATACACCGACTACCTCGACCCGAACAACAAGCGCACCGCGAACCTGCGCGGTTACGTCGGTTCCTTGCGCTCGCTGCTCGCGCAGATCGAGGCCCTTGAGCCGAAGCGCCGCGCTGGAACGCTCACGCCGGTCGAACGCGTGACGCTCGCAAACTCGCTCTTCCAGATCGGACGCGTTGGCGAGGCAGCGCAGCTCGTCCGCCCGATTGCCGACAGCGCAGCGAATCCGTCGGAGCTACAGGTGCTTGCCCAGATATTCCTCGCAGCCCACCTCGACGCCGACGCCGAGAAGGTGCTGCAGAAGTTCCTCAAGGCCGCGCCGAACGCGAGCGCCGACATGTGGATCGAGCTTGCGAAGATACAGCATCGTTCGGGCCGCAAGACGGCGGCGCAGCAGAGCTTCATCGCCGGCTACCGCCTCGACTCGAAAGGGATATTTGAAAAGCTTCAAAAAGATCAGGAACTGTTCGAGCTTGCCGCGCCCCTGTTCCAGAGAAAATAGCTCTCGACAGCATTTCACCTTGTAAACCTTAAATAAAATGAGATATGAGCCACAAAGAACAGGAGAAAACAGGAGAATGAGATTACAGTTTTCACATGCCATACCTTCTGTTGCTACTGTACTTTGTGGCTAAAAAGATTTTCAACTTTTCAACCCTTCAACTATTCAACTTCAACTTTTCAACTTTTCAACCTTTCAACTTTTCAACTTTAATCAAGGAGTAGTCTATATGAAAGCACCAAAAAAAGGAATCAAGTGGGAGACCCTGGGATTCGGGTTCTCCGACGTCAACTGCCATCTCCGCATGACGTGGAAGGACGGCAAATGGTCAAAGCCGAAGTTCGTAAAGGAGCCGTGGATCAACATGCACATCGGCGCCGCCTGCCTTCACTACGGGCAGGAGTGCTTCGAGGGCATCAAGGCGTTCAGGCAGAAGGATGGCAAGATCGCGATCTTCCGCCCCGACGAGAACGCGAAGCGCATGTACAGGACGGCTGAGCGCACCTGCATGCCGCCCGTTCCGGTCGACACCTTCATCGAGTGCTGCAAGGCCATCGTCAAGAAGAACGCCGAGTATGTTCCTCCGTTCGGCACCGGCGGCTCGATGTACCTCCGTCCGCTCCTCATCGGGACAGGCCCCCAGATCGGCGTCGCGCCCGCGAAGGAATACACTTTCATGATCATGGTCATGCCGGTCGGCGCGTACTACAAGGGCGGTTTGAAGCCTGTCCGCGCCGTCATCTTTGACCAGTGGGACCGCGCGGCTCCCCATGGCATGGGCGACGTCAAGGTCGGCGGCAACTACGCCGCTGGCATCTTCGCCCACGAGAAGGCGAAGAAGGAGGGCTGGCCCGTCGAGCTCTACCTCGACGCGAAGACGCACAAGTACATCGAGGAGTTCGCAACGTCCAACTTCGCGGGCATCACGAAGGACGGAACCTACGTGACGCCCGATTCCTGCTCGGTCCTTCCTTCCGTCACGAACATGTCGCTTCGCCAGTGCGCGAAGGACCTTGGCATCAAGGTCGAGGTCCGCCCCGTTCCCTACACGGAAGTGAAGAAGCTCAAGGCCGTCGCCGCTCTCGGCACCGCCGTCGTAATCACGCCCGTCTGGGAGATCACGCGCGGCAAGGAAGTCATCAAAGTCAGCGACCCGAACGTCGTCCACCCGACCTTGCAGAAGCTCTACGACCGCGTTCAGGGCATCCAGTACGGTCTTGTCAAGGACACGCACAAGTGGTGCTTCGAGGTCAAGTAGCGCCCGGCGGTTGAAATGGGCGCCGGCGTTCCGGAACTGATAGAGAGGATTCTCGAGCTTCGCGGCATATCTGCCGAGGGGCTTGATGAATTCCTTACTCCGTCTATCCGCGATCTCGCGCCTTCCCGCGAGCTGCCAAATGTCGATGCTGCGGCCGAGGTGATACTCGCCGCCGTCCGCGCCAAGCGGAAGATCGTCATATTCGGCGACTACGACTGCGACGGCGTCTGCGCTACTGCGATTCTCGTCAGGACTCTTTCGGCGTTTGGTGCCGATGTCTCTGCGTTTCTCCCCGAGCGGCTGAGCGAGGGCTACGGCATGTCCGAGGCCTCTGTCGCGCGAATGCTCAAGGAGAACCCCGGCGTCGGGCTCGTCGTGACGGTCGACAACGGCATAAACTCCGTAGAGAACGTCGCGCTCCTGAAGGAGAAGGGCGTCGAGGTCGTCGTTACCGACCACCATCTTCCCGGTGACACTCTGCCAGATTGCGTAGTCGTAAACCCCAAGGTGTCGCATCCTGAGATCTTCGAAAACCTCTGCGGTGCGGGAGTTGCGTTCCTCCTTGCAAGCGAGCTTGTTACGAAGGCGAGAGCCGCAGGACTCTATTCGGGGCCATCGCTTGGTGGGCCGCTTCTCGTCCTTGCGGGACTTGCGACTGTCACCGACGTAATGCCGCTTCTCGGCCAGAATAGGATTCTCGTCGCAGAGGCGCTGAACCGCTTCGACACACTTGCGCCTGTGGGTCTTAGGGCCCTGTTTTCTAAGGCGTCGCGTCGCGGCGTCGTTCGTCACACATCGAGGGACTTTGGCTTTTTGCTCGGCCCGCGCATCAACGCCGCCGGTCGCATGGCGTCAGGGGTCGAGGCGCTTCGACTTGTTCTCGCGGACGATCAGGACGAAGCTGGCGAGGCGGCGCGTATAGTCAACGGAAGGAACGACGAGCGCAAGAACATCGAGCAGAAGATGCTTGAGGACGCCATTTCCAAGATCGTGCCCTCTGCTGCCGCTCAGGTTATCGACATCCCCGACGGACATCAGGGAGTCGCGGGAATCGTCGCTGCGCGTGTGATGGAGAGGATGGAGCCGAAGGTTCCCGTCTGCGTAGTCGTCGGCGGGCATGGCTCCGCGCGCGCGCCAGACGGCATCAACGTCCGTGATGCGCTCGCGGCGTCGGGCGAATTCCTGAACCGCTTTGGCGGCCATGCCGCAGCGGCTGGTTTTTCCGTAAAGGACGGAATGGTCGATGCGTTCCGCGAGAAGTTCGCCGAAGTGTGCGCGGGGCTTTCGGTCGAGGTTGGCAACGAGGAGCATGGCGACGGAGTGGACGCTTGGGTCTCGCCTGACGACCTGACCATCGAGCTTGCAGAGTGGATTACGCGTCTTGAGCCGTTTGGCGAGGGGAATCCAGAGCCGGTCTTCGGAATGAAGAATGCAGTTCTCTGCGACATTCGCCCACTTGGCGCGGAAGGTCGCCACATTGCGCTAACGGTCAACGGCATGCGCTCCGTCTGGTGGGGACGCGGCGATCTAATCGAGGAACTGCGCCGCACCTCGTCCGCAGCGCGCGACGTCATATTCACTGTCGAGGAGTCAGACTACGGCGGTCCGCATGTCGAACTCCGAATAGCCGAAATCCGCTAATCGTCACGGGGTAATTTGGTATAATATCACATTAATTTCAGGTCGAATTGGAGCATAATGATGTTCAAGCCGGTATCGAATAAAGTCGCCTTCCCGAAGATGGAGGAGGAGGTTCTCGCGTTCTGGGAGAAGGACGGAACTTTCAAGAAGTCGCTGAAGAAGAACGAAGGCAAGGAGCGCTACAAGTTCTACGACGGACCTCCCTTCGCGACGGGGCTCCCGCACTACGGGCACTTGCTCGCCGGCACGATCAAGGACATCGTTCCCCGCTACCAGACGATGCGCGGCAAGTATGTCGAGCGCCGTTTCGGCTGGGATACCCACGGTCTTCCGATTGAGGCGTTGGCGCAGGAGGCGCTTGGCGTCGCGGGCGCGCCGGAGATCAAGAAGCTCGGTGTCGACAAGTTCAACGAGCAGTGCCGCTCGATGGTGCTCAAGTACGTCAGCGAATGGCGCAAGACAGTCACGCGCATGGGCCGCTGGGTCGACTTCGACAACGACTACAAGACGATGGATTTCGGCTTCATGGAGTCGGTGTGGTGGGTCTTCAAGCAGCTCTGGAACCAGGGCCGCGTCTACAGGTCGCACCGCATCATGCCGTATTCCTGGAAGCTTTCGACGCCGCTTTCCAACTTCGAGGCCGGCTCTAACTACAAGGACGTCCAGGACCCGACTGTGACGTGTCGCGTCCGCGCCACGTCAGTTAAGAGTGAAGAGTTGAGAGTTAAGAGTGGGGAGAGCACCGTCTACTTCCTCATCTGGACGACAACTCCGTGGACGCTTCCCGAGAACCTCGCGATCTGCACCGGCGCGAAGATCGACTATGTCGCAGTGCGCGACGTGACTGACGACGCGCGGCCTATTTACGTCATGGCCAAGGCGCGCCTCCCGTTCATCTTCAAGAAGGAAGAGCAGTACGAGCTCGTTTGGGAAGGGAAGGGCGACGCCCTGAAGGGTTCCGAGTACGAGCCGCTTTTCCCGTATTTCGCCGACAAGCGCGCGGAGGGCGCGTTCCGCGTTCTCAACGACGACTACGTCACGACCGATGACGGCGTCGGCATCGTCCATATCGCCCCCGCCTACGGCGAGGACGACTTCCGCGTCTGCAAGGAAGCGGGCGTGACGGCCTTTGCTGATCCGCTCGACGACACCTGCGCGTTCACCGACGCGGTTCCCGAATACAAGGGCCGATTCTGCAAGGACTGCGACAAGGACATCATCAAGCGCCTCAAGGCCGAGGGGAAGCTTGTCCACCAGGCGACGATCGTCCACTCCTATCCTTTCTGCGACCGCACCGACACGCCGCTCATCTACCGCGCGATCGACGCGTGGTACGTCCGCGTAGAGGACCTCCACGAGCGCCTCGCGAAGAACAACGCGGACGTGCACTGGACGCCCGACTATGTGGGCGAAAAGCGCTTCGGCAACTGGCTCGAGGAGGCACGCGACTGGAACATTTCCCGCAACCGCTTCTGGGGCAGCTGCATCCCCGTGTGGGTCAACGACGACGACCCGTCCGACATGATCTGCGTCGGCTCCGTGGCCGAGCTCGAGGCGCTCTCCGGCGAGA
>CACWJS010000116.1 GCA_902761275.1 uncultured bacterium
GTGACCGAGATCTTCGCGCGCACGCTCGCCGCTGAGGGTCGCAAGGTCGCTATCCTCTCGCGCGGCTACCGCCGCAAGGAGGCGCCGTGGTGGGTTCGCATGTTCACGCAGGTCGTCTCGCCGCCGCTCGTCGTCTCGGACGGCAGGCATGTCCTTCTTGACTCAGCGACCGGCGGCGACGAGCCGTACATGCTCGCGTCGAATCTCCCGGGCGTCGCCGTTGTCGTCGACCGCGATCGCGTGAAGGCGGGGCGGTATGCGATCAAGCGTCTCGGCTGCGACACGCTGATTCTCGACGACGGCTTCCAGTACCAGAAGCTCAAGCACTCGATAGAGGTTGTTCTCGTCGACGCGACAAACCCATTCGGCAACGGTCACATGCTTCCGCGCGGCGTCCTTCGCGAGCCGGCGCGCCACTTGAAGCGCGCGGACATAATTTTCCTCACGAAGTGCCGCGGCGACGTTTCGGCGGTGCGCGACGAGATTCGCCGTTACAACGACACGGCCGAGATCGTCGAGTGCAACCATGCGCCGCGTGTCTTGAGGGATGTGTGGAGCCGCGAGGAATATCCGCTTTCGTGGCTCGACGGGAAGACGACTTGCACGCTCTCGGGTATCGCCTCGCCAAAGGGCTTCGAGAACTCCCTGCGGCACCTCGGCGCGAAGGTCGTCTGGTGCGAACGATACGCAGACCACCACCGCTACGACGCGAGCGAAGTTCTCTACGCGCTCAACCGCACGGCCGACATGGGAGCGGATGCGCTCGTCACCACCGAGAAGGACGCAGTGCGCTTCCCGCGCTTTGAGACAACGCCTGTCCGCTGCCTGTACCTTCGCATCGCGATCGAGATAATCTCGGGCCGCGAAAGCTTTGACCAGATCATCAACCGCATTTGCTTCCGGCAGCGCTCCTGATCGGGGCTTCTGCCGTGCCGCGACGAAAGAAAAGGAACGAGACGATGAAGAAGATAGCCGCGTATTCACTTGCGATGTTTGCGCCGTGTGCAGTTGCGTTTGCCGCGCAGCCCACGGGAACTGAGTGGAAGGAGCCAGAGAATTTGTCATTTGGGCGCGAGGAGCGTCGTGCGGCGTTCTCGAGCTTCGATACGCTTGAAAGCGCGCTCAAGATCCTCCCCGAGTTCTCGGAGCGCACGATCTCGCTCGACTCCGAGACGGCGTGGAAGTTCAAGTGGTCGCCCGATCCCGCATCGCGTCCGGTTGGCTTTGAGAAACCGAGCTACGATGTCTCTGGCTGGGAGACGATTAAGGTGCCGTGCTCGTGGCAGGCGTACGGCGCGAACGGAAAGGGCGGGTGGGGAACGCCTATCTACACGAACCAGACTTATCCCTTCAAGCGTGACCAGCCGGACGTGATGGGCGAGCCGCCGAAGGACTGGACCGCCTATTCCGCACGTAACCCCGTCGGCTCCTACCGCCGCGACTTCGACGTTCCCGAGAAGTGGAACGGACAGGATATCTTCCTCAAGTTCGATGCGGTTGATTCGTTCTTCTACCTCTGGGTCAACGGCGAGTACGTCGGCTTCTCGAAGGACTCGCGCAACCCCGCCGAGTTTAATGTCACGAAGTTCGTGAAACCCGGGAAGAACGTTGTCGCGCTTGAAGTCTATCGCTATTCCGACGGCTCGTATCTCGAAGACCAGGACATGTTCCGCCTCTCCGGCATCGCCCGCTCGACTTGGCTTCTCGCAAAGCCGAAAATTCATATCCGTGATTTCTCTGTCACGCCATATCCGATTCCTGATCTGCCGGGAAAGCCCAGTAACGGTGATTGGAATCTGGAAATCCATGTTGCCTACTCTGAGGCTATATATTATGCTGACCGTCGTTTGCTTTTGACGACGAAGCTATATGATATGGACGGGAACGAGATATTGTCAAGTGGCGGTCGTGGATCTCGCACATTCAGCGTCACCGTCCGTTCCCCGAAACTCTGGAGCGCGGAGGAACCCAATTGCTACAAACTGGTGCTGCATATTGAGAATGGTGATTACGTCTCATGCCTTGTTGGTTTCCGCACTTCCGAAATCCGCGACGGACGCTACTACTTCAACGGCAAGAAGATCAAGCTTCGCGGCGTGAACAGGCACGAGACCGATCCGATGTACGGGCACTATGTTCCGCGCGAGAGGCAGCTTGAGGACATTCGTCTCATGAAGGAGGCGAACGTCAACCACATCCGCAACTCGCACTACCCGCAGGACGACTACTTCTACTACCTCTGCGACATCTACGGCATCTACGTGATGGACGAGGCGAACGTCGAATCGCACGGCTACTACTACGGCGAGGCGTCGCTCTCGCACCGCAAGGAGTGGGAGAAGGCGACGGTCGCGCGCAACATCGACATGGTGCGCAGAAACCGCAACCATCCGTGCGTCACGATGTGGTCGCTCGGCAACGAGGCGGGTCCGGGCGAGAATTTCGCGGCGGCTGCGTCGGCGATCCGCAAGATCGACACCTCGCGACCCTTGCAATACGAGCGCGACAACTCCGTCGTCGACATGGACTCCAACCAGTATCCGGGCGTCGACTGGGTTCAGTGGAAGTCGAATGACCACAAGGCGAAGAAGCCGTTTTACATTTCTGAATACGCGCACAACATGTGCAACGCGATGGGCAACTTGAAGGACTATCAGGACGCAATCGAGTCGTCTGACGTAATCCTCGGCGCGGCGATTTGGGATTGGGTCGACCAGGGACTTTATAAGAGTGTAAAGCGTAAAGTTGAAAGTGGAAAGTTTGAGGATAGAATGATTCTCGCCTACGGCGGCGACTTTGGTGACAAGCCGAATGACGGGCAGTTCGTGATGAACGGCGTGATTCTCTCCGACCGCCGCCTTGAGCCCGGCTACTGGGAGGTGAAGCACGTCTTCCAGCCGTTCGACATCAAGTTCTCCGAAGACGGAAAGAAGGTGACGGTCAAGAACCTCAACTACTTCAAGCAGGCATCGGGATATACGCTAAGCGTGGCGGTGCTTGGGGCGGAAAGGCCTTCGAAGGCATCGCATCCTCTCGACATTGCTCCGCGCGGGAGCGCGACGTTCGATGTCGCAGGGATCAAGCCGGGGGCGGTCTGCGTTAGGTGCGCGATAGTCCTTGACGAAGATGATGGATTGTTGAAGAAGGGTCATGTCGTCGCGAACGGCCAGTTCGACCTCAAGGGAATATTCGACGCGGAGAACAGGATCGCCGTAAAGTCGGAAGGAAATGTGGATGATGTCTCCGATGCTGTGTCGATCGGCTTTAAGGCCGGTGCCACGGAAGTGCGCTTTAACCGCGAGTCTGGCGCGCTCGTCTCGTACAAGAAGGACGGGCAGGAGTTTCTTCTTGCCCCGATGACCGTCGATGCGTTCCGTGCGCCGAGTTCCAACGAGGTCGGGCTCGGCGACAGGTGGGCGATGGCGGGTCTCCGCGACCTTGTGCAGAAAGCGACTTCGATCTCCGAGGTGACGACGAATCCCGATGGCTCCAAGTCGTTTACGGTCGTCGCGGACGTGCGCGGCAAGCGGAAGGAGCATCTTGTCGGCTTTGGCGGACGCACGGGTAAGCAGGCGGAGTTCGCGCCGGCGGGAGAGGTTCTGCCGAGCGATCCGCATTTCTCCGTCGCGCAGAAGTGGACTGTCTTCGGAAACGGCAACGTGGCGTGCCAGTCCGAGATCCGTTCGCGCGGGCGCGTGATGGAACTTGCGCGAATCGGCTACCGTCTGACGCTTGACAAGGGGCTCGACATGGCGAGCTGGTTTGGAGCAGGGCCTTTCGAGAACTATCCCGACCGCGTGAGCGGCGCGTTCACCGGATGGTGGAGAAGGGATGTTGCCGGAATGGTGGAGCGTTACGCGAAGCCCCAGGACATGGGCATGAGGTGCGGCACGGCATGGGTTGCGCTCGCTGGCGTCGGCAAGATGTTCATGGCCATGTCGCTTGGCCAGCCGTTCTCGTTTTCGGCGATTCCGTATTCGCCTGCCGAACTTGCGCTTGCCATGCATCCCGAGGAATTGCCTGAAATCGCCAAGACGGAGCTCGGGCTATTCGCGGCGGTGCGCGGCCTTGGCGGTGCGTCGTGCGGGCCGGGGCCGCTCGGAAAGGACATTGTCAGGAACAACAAGACGTTTGTCCTCGACTTCATTATTGGTACGCCTTCAGACATCGACAAGCTGCCCTACCTGCCGCATCCAGAGCTCCCGCCGGATGTTCGCACTGGCGAGGACATCGTGCCGACGGTCGTCGCGTGCTCGTCGGCCGAGCCGGGCGAGGGCGATGCCGAGCATCTCGTTGACGGCGATCTCTCGACAATCTGGCACAGCCAGTATGGCGTCACGCTCACGAAGTATCCGCACTCCGTGACTGTCGATATGGGGCGTGATCTTACGGCGAAGGGCGTCTCGATCTGGCAGCGTCAGAACGGGCCTAACGGCAACGTAAAGAACTTCAAGTTCGAGGTTTCTGAGGACGGCAAGCAATGGCGCGAAGTTGTCGCGTCGCAGCTGAAGCAGGGTGCGGCCGAGCAGAAGTTCACGTTCGCCGCGCCCGAGAAGCTACACTACTGGCGCTTCACGGGGCTCAATGAGCATGGCGGGCGCGAGTTCGCCTCCCTCGCCGAAATACGAGTCGAGTAGACGTTAGTCGCTAGGGCAATATGCGTTTGCCGCAAAGACCGCAAAGTTTTACTTGCGCCTGCGGCGCAGACGACTTGGGTCGACTTTGGCGAAACGCCGCGGGCGGGAGGCTTTACGCCGAGCCCCGGACTTGTCGGCGTTGCCGACGGGCTCGTCGTAAACCCTCATCCTCCCGCCCTCGTCATTTCGCGGCGAACTAAGTGGCGGTATGTAGCCACAAAGAGCAGGAGAAACAGGAGAAGTCTTCGTCAGCGCGGTTTGAGAGTGAAAACAACATGAACAACGGGAATAGGACGCCGCGCCAACTTGCGCGGCGGAAATCGGCTCGCGGTTGCGAGCCGTCCTCTTTCAAGTTGTCCTCGCAGTTGTTTCAGTTGTTTCCAAATTACCGCATCATCAGACAATGGGGTCACAGACAAGACCCCATCGTCTAGACCCCATCGTCTCTGATATCTGCATTAATCTCTATTGTCTTGGGCGGACTTTCCCGACGGGCGTCAGGAAATATGCGTTCTCGCTGAACTTGTAGGACTTGCCGCCGAAGATGGAGTCCAGTTTGTCGAGCGTATACTCGCCGCAACGGGCTGTGGTATACATGCGGTACGGCCTGGTGGAAGATGGATAGAATGTCACGGCGTCCGCTGAATCTCCGAATGCGGACGAGTCGACGCTGGCGAGCCTGGAGAACTCGAACCTTACGAATGATTTCCCGTCCCACTTCATCGGCAGGACGGATGGATCGACGTTTGCGGAAATCATCAACAGCAGACGGTCACGTGGATTGGCTGCCGTCATGTCGACAAGAACCGACCAGTTCTTGGCGATCTGGATGAGACGGTTCGTCTGGTCGCCTTCGTCCAGGTTGTGTATCGCGCGCATGAGCTCCACGGTGTTGGAGGCAGCGGAAAGTCTCGCCAAGAAGTCGACTTCCTTGACGCGGTGGTCGTGGCACTGGCAATCGAATCGCCGGAAAGCATCTTCTGCGCTTCTAGACAGCTCGTCCAGCTTGTCGTGTTGCTTGGCTTCGCGGAGGGGGTCGTAGACAGCCATTCTGCACGCCAGTTCCGCGACCAGCTCCTGGGGGAATTTCTTGCCGCCCGCCCATGTTTCCGTAAGTTCGTCCCGAAGCCGCTTCAGCTCGCCGCGGATTTCCGCCTCCGCCAGCTTGTCTCCGCTTCTGACGGCCTGCGTCAAGCGGTCCTTAAGGTCCAGTAGGACGGATACCTGCTCCCTGACCCAGTCTTTGTGCAGCCTGTAGCTGATGCCGATTTTCCGAGGCGTCGAATCGATTGTGGCCAGGCATTTCTGTCCGTCTGAAAAAAAGCTTCTGAGAATCTCGATTCTGTAGCTGTCCATTGCCGACCTGTTGCCATCAATGTATGGTGCGGCAAACTGGGCGAGCAAGCAGATCATAAGGTTGAAGATGAATCGAAACGAGATGTGCCAGAACCCGTAGGGGACAGTAGGAACGATGCCTGACAGCCACAGGCAGTTTCCGCAGCCTTCGGAATGTTCGACGGCTTCGCGCTCGTCCAGGCCGGCCAATCTGGAATACTCGAGGAAGGCCATTATCACGATGCCGAATTCCTTGTAGGCCCCGCCGCATGGCAATTTGCGCCTTGCCGCGTCGGAGTCCTTGTTTTGGACTTCGACGTGTACAAGGAAGGCGTTGTCGCTAAATACGGAAACGGGCCTCCACAGGGGGATGAAGCGTGTGTCGGGCGCACAGGGGAACGTCTTCCATTTCCGCGGCCAAAGACGTTTGCAGCGCCAACGTCCATTTTCCCCGTCGATGACGACTTCCAACCTTTCAAAACACGATGCCAAGGCTGTGGCCGCAAGGAGCACGGGAAGCACAAGGAACAGCACCGAGAGGAACAACGAGCGCCCATATAGGATGTAGGATATGAATAGCAATACGGACAGTAAAATCCAGAAGCCCCATTTCTGCAACGGATTTTCACGCAAGGCTGTGCGCAGACGGCGTTTGCCGTTCTCCCACAATGCGATCTCGACGCGCGGTCCGGCCTTGGAAAGCAGAAAGTCGCGCAGCCGCGTCCTGTACTCGAACTGCATGCGCGAATGCAGGGCTCCGCACCTCGGACACGTCGCCGTGTCCGTGTCATTGTCCCATTGGTCTTCAGGGATGTCGCATTCGCATTTGCAGCATTTCATTCGGGCGTCTTTCCTGTCTGGATTGCAAATTGCGGGCAGTATAGCAAATTGTGCATGTGCGCGCAACGAGAGCGCCGACACACAAGGATTTCACATGAAGCGTCAAGTCGTCTGCACCGCAGGCGCAAGTAAAACTTTGCGTCCTTTGCGTTCTCTGCGGCTAAACACCTTTGACTCTGCATAAATATCTCGTTGCACCCGTTAGATATTACCATCTGTTGCCGTCTGACGGGTTGGCGCGTTTTTGGTATAATACGGACATCATGAATTTCGACAACCTATTGGCGGTCAGCCCGATCGACGGGCGGTATGCGAACAAGTGCCCCGAACTGCGGGATGTGTTTTCTGAATACGGCCTCGTTAAGCGCCGCGTCCTCGTGGAGTGCACGTGGCTCGAGGCCCTGTGCGACGCGAAGGAGATCAAGGAGTGCAAGCCGCTCTCCGCGAAGGAGCGCAAGGCGCTTCGCGCAATCGCGTCTGAGTTCTCTGTCGCCGACGCGCAGCGCGTGAAGGACATCGAGAAGACGACTAACCACGACGTTAAGGCGGTCGAGTACTTTCTCAAGGAGAAGGTGAAGGGAACTTCGCTTGAGAAGCGCGGCGAGTTCATCCACTTCGCCTGCACGAGCGAGGACATCAACAACATGTCGCACGCGCTCATGCTGCGCGACGGCAAGAAGGTGCTTCGCGCTGCGATGGACGAGATGACGGCGAAGATCGCGGCGATGGCGAAGGAGTGGGCAAAGGTTCCGATGCTTGCGCATACGCACGGACAGCCCGCTTCCCCGACGACCGTCGGCAAGGAACTTGCCGTGGTGACGGCTCGCCTCAGGCGCCAGGCCGCCGAGATAGACCGCCTCGTCATGCCCGCGAAGATGAACGGCGCGGTCGGCAATTTCAACGCGCATCTCTCCGCTTATCCGAAGACAGACTGGGAGAAGCTTTCGCGCAAGGTCATCGAGTCGCTGGGGCTCCGCCAGAACCGCCTCACCACGCAGATCGAGTCGCACGATGGAATAGCCGAACTCTTCGATGCGCTTTGCCGCTGGAACTCGGTGCTTCTCGACTTCGACCGCGACATTTGGATGTATGTCTCGATGGGCTACTTCAAGCAGCGCACGATAAAGGGCGAGATCGGCTCGTCGACGATGCCGCACAAG
>CACWJS010000117.1 GCA_902761275.1 uncultured bacterium
CGGGAGACGCTCGGGCTTTGGACTTTCAATGGCACGAGCGGGACTTATGCTTGCGGGAACAAATTGAACGCAGCGACTCTCATTGTCTGAAGCTCGCATGGGCTGCCAATGCGACTGCCTCGGACGTCGCGTCACTTCCTACACCACCCGCGACGCGAAGGAAATCGCCAAGCTGCTGGCAATGGTGCCATAAGCGCCGTTGGAGAATAGAAACGCAAACCCTTGTAAAATGAGCCTTTCGTGGGGTCTGTCCATGCTCAGTTTATAGCCGCGAGGACGACTGGGCGCGGCGGGCGGCGGACATGGTGAGCCCGTAGCGGCGGCGGAACATGTCGGCAAGGTGGGCTGCGCTCCTCTGTCCGCTGCGCCTGGCAATTTCGGCGAAGGGGGTGTCGGTGTTTTCGACGAGATTCTTCACTTCGTCGAGGCTCGACGTCCGGATTACGTAGCCGACGCTTCGGCCAATTGCGGCGCGGAATCTGGCCTCCAGCGTTCTCGCTGTGATTCCGGCCTCACGCGCAAGCTCGCCGACGCGCATGTTGAATCCGTGCGCCTTTCGTATCTTTTCGAGAGTGCCGATTACGAGCGCGTCTTCCGTCTGGTGCTGAAGGGTCGAGTCCCGGGCGGCGACGGGAAGCGGATTGTACAGCGTGATGGACTGCACCTTGCGGCCATGCATAAGCGCGTCAAGCTTGTGCGCGGCGGTGTAGCCCGCCCGTTCGGCGTCAAGAGGAATCGACGACAGGGGTGGAAGCGTCGTGTCGCATAGCGTCGAATCGTTGTTGACGCCGAGGATTGCGACGGAGTAGGGGACCGGAATCCCCGACATGAGACAGGCGTCCGCCACCTGCCGTGCCCGCGCGTCGTGCGGCGCGAACACTGCGACCGGCTTCGGGAGGGATTCGATCCACTTTACGACGGATGGCATTTCGAGCGTCCAGTTTGCGGACGCATGCCGACTCCGTGCGCCCTTGTACAAATTGACTTTGTAGCCGCGTTCTGCGAGTGCCTCCGTATAGCCGATGCGCCGACCCTCAGACCAGTTGGGCTCGTCGTTCCACGCTCCGAAGCAGACTACTATCGATGCGTTGGAAGGACCGATGAATGCGAAGTTCGTAAATTTGCGGGAGAGAAAGTGCTTTGCCGCCATGCGTCCGATTGCCACGTTGTCGCACTCCACACGCGGCAGACGCGAAATCGGGTGCTCCGGCGAGGTGAATGGCCTCTGAGGATCGAGGATGACTTTGGGCGCGGGGTTTGCCGCAATCTTCTTCGCCTCCTGCTCGGATGAGACTCGTGCGAATATGCCGTCGCCGTTCCAGCCTTCCGGCAGTCTCTGGTCGGATATTCCGCCCGATATGTATTCGAGAATCCACGGTCCGTGCGTCCTTGCATAGCGGGAGATGCCGTGCAGTATCTGTCGCGACACCTCCAGCGAAGTTTCCATCAATATCGCTATACGCGGTGGTTTCATGGCGCATATAATATCAAAATCTTTCAGCCAAAACAACTGCATTATTCCCAAAAAAGATAGTCCACTTCCGATAAAAGATAGTGCGTTCTCGTGACGAATGAAGTAAAATATACATGCGTATGTTTGAAACGGAAAAACACAACTGGCAAAGTGCAATGCTTTTGTGCATTGCTGCCGTCTGCGCGATTGCGCCTGACGCACCGGCGCAGGATGGCGTACGCGGCTCTGTCCGCACGGAAGTCGAGACGGGCCATACCATGCTTGGGCGCATTGTCACCGACCGTCCCCGCTGGGTCGTAGATTCGACCATCGGATGGCATACGGAGGATTTCGGGCGAGCGATGTTCAGCGTCTGGACGGCATCGGAGCTTTCGCCGCGCTACGACGACGAGCGGAGAAGGTATTTCAACGAGATAGACCCGAAGATTGGATATGGGTACGAATACACTTTTGCGGACGGATGGTCGCTCGATACGCTCGTCGAGTTCCAGTATTCTGCGATGCACTATGCGGACACTCCGAATACGTTTTACCAGTGGATTGGCACCGAGACCCTGCGAACTCCTTGGCTTGACGCCTATGGCTTTGCTTGGGTCGTCACGCATCCCTACCGCGCCCCGGCGTATCGCATCGGCTTCCGCAAGGAGTATGCGATTGCCGGGCCACTTTCCGTTGAGCCGCATCTCTATTTCGACCTCGGGCCCGAAAGGTGGAACCACAGGCGCTTCGGTGAGGCGGCGGGCGATGCGCATTATCGTGCGGGGTTCAACGCGGTCAATTTCCATCTTCTTTTCAAATGGGCATTGACTGAAGACCTCTCGCTATATGCCGGCGTCCGGCAGTTTGACGCGCTCACGCACGAAGTGCGGCGGCAGACCCGCGCCCGCCCCCGCCGCGACGAGACCGATTTCACGTATTTTGTCGCCGGCCTCGATTGGCGTTTTTGATGTGCTTCCTAAAAAGATAGTGTACTTACGATTTAAGATAGTGCATGATCTAAGGGAATATGATATCCTATGCATATGAAACACGCGGAGGAAAGGATGATGATGAACATCAAGAGCATAAATGCGGCGATTGCCATCGCTGTGGCTTCGGTTTTGACCGTGATGGACGCTTGCGGCGATTCTCTTCGCGACAATTTCATCAATCCGCCGGACTCCGCCAGACCCCACACCTGGTGGCACTGGATGAACGGGAATGTGTCCAAAGAGGGTATTACCGCCGATCTTGAGGCAATGAAGGCCAACGGAATCACCGGAGCCAACATATTCGCCGGCGGAAACGATGTCCCGGCGGGCCCGGTCAGGTTCGGGTCCGATGAATGGTACGATTGCTTCCGATGGGATGCGAAGGAATCCCTTGGGAAACGAGCCTTTTACAGAGGGCTGTCAACTTTTCAACTTCCCTGCCACAAGCGGGTATAACTTGCCGAATCCGCGCCTTTTCGCACAAAAATCATCACCGCGAATAGGGTTCCTCCCCATTTTGCTCCTGAAATTTGGTATAATTAGCGCACAATGACTGGTCATAAAGAAGTATTCGAGGCGCTCAGGCGCGAGATACTCGCCGGGAAGTATGACGTGGACAAGCGGCTTCCGAGCGAGGCGGCGCTTGCGTGTCGCTTCGGTGTTTCCCGTCCAACGATCAGCCGTGTCACTCTCGACCTGAAGCGCGAGGGGCTGATAACGACACGCAAGGGCGCGCCGACGACCATAACGCGCTATGCGCTCAACGCAACCGGGGCGCTTGGGCTCGTCGTTCCGGGCGAGGGGTATGCCGAAATATTCAGTCCGCTCAGACGGCGGCTCGAATTGCTTGCGGAGCGCGCCGGATGGGACCTCATCCACGGCGAGATAAAGAGCAACGACCCGAAGGTCCGTGCGCGCGAAGTGCGGCGCCTTGCGTACCGGTTCTCAAGGGAGCATGTCGCCGGAGTCTTTTTCCAGCCGCTTGAGTTCATCAAGGACTCGCCCAAGGCGAGCGAGGAGGCGGTCAAGTACTTCGACAACGCTGGTATCGCGGTAGTCCTTCTCGACTACGACATCGCCCCTCCTCCGGCGCGGTCCCGCTACGATGTCGTCGGCATAGACAATATCGCCGCCGGGCTCGCGATCGGCAGGCACCTCGTTCGCACCGGCGCGAAGCGGATATGCTTTCTCCACCGGCCCAATGCCGCGCCCACGGTCACAAACAGGATGCGCGGCGTCGCGTCCGCCGTCATCGAAAGCGGCGGAACTTGGTCGCTCAAGGACAACGTTCTCTTCGCCGAGCCGGAAAACCGCCGCGCCGTGGCGAAGTTCCTGAAGAACGGGCTTCCCGACGCCTTTGTCGCGGGCAACGACGTTGCGGCGGCGGCGCTTGGCGGAACGCTCGCGAAAACAGGCAAGGGCGCGGAGCGGATCCGCCTTGCCGGATTCGACGACGTGGAAATCGCCGCGCAGCTCGGCTTTACGACAGTCCGCCAGCCGCTGGACGCCATCGCTGAGGCCGCGCTCCAGACACTCGCCTCGCGCATCAAGTATCCCAGCCTTTCGCCGCGCACCATCCTTCTCGACGCCGAACTCGTCATACGCTAACTCGCGATTATTCCCGCCGCCGCGCTTCGCGGCGGCAAAACTTGTATTTACAGGTTTGCGTTTGCGGTCTGGATATGGCATAATATTAGCGCTGAACGAAAAAACAAGAAAGAAAAGAACCCGTGGAAAAGAACATCGTTGGTGCGCTGGTATCCGCAGGACTTGTGCTTGCGGCAATGGCGGAGGGCCGTCTTCCGTCGTTCGAATCGCCATGTCTCCATGGCGCAGGCGTCCGCATTAACAATCTTGCCGCGCTCGCGGGGCCGGACTGGCGCGAGGTCGCCGAGAAGAACCGCAAGCCTGAACTGAAGTACTTGTCAAAGGCGAAGATAATCGCCTTGATGCAGAAGTATGCCGACAAGGAAACCGGCGACGTCGGGGGCGAGCCGCTGATGGGCGATTTCCGCTATGTTTCTTTTGCAGTGCTGATGTCCAGCGCCGTGTTTTTTTCCGTGCTTCTCGGCGTGTCGCTGGGCGAATGGAAAGGAACATCCGTGCGGACCAAGACACTGCTAGGGGCTGGGATTTCAGTGCTTGCTGTCGGCTTCTGCACGATGGCGGCGGGAGGAAAGTAAACTATGACAGACAGAAGAACATTTATAACTGGTGCGGCTGCGACGGCGGTGCTGGCGGTCGTTATGGTTGTCGGCTGTCAGACCCCTGAACCGCCTAACGAGTGGTACAAGAAACTGCCAAATCCGGCGACGCTGAAGATTAACGAAGGGCGGAAGATAAAGTTCGCCAATCTGCTTCCGCGCATGAGGAGCGGCGAGTACGGCGAGGTCCTGTGCGGGACGTACAACAACAGGGAGCTTTCACTGCCGGGAGCGCTTACGACGTCAGATCCCAGACTTGGCTTGTTCCTCCAAAATCTTCGCGAGACGATAATGGCGAACCGCCGACTGGTTTTCGTAGATGGCAAGGTCGTTGTCTGCAACCTCAACTGGATTCGCGACCACGTGCAGATAATGAAGGGATGGAAGCACTGGGAGCCCGACCCGATATCGTTCCTGCAGCTCATAATCGACACCCAGCGCGCTGACGGGCAGTTCTTCGAGCTGGTCAAGCAGATGGACGACCCCCACTGGGACATGGTGGGACCCGAGTCGCATCGTCTGTTTCCGGAAGACAACGTTGCTCTTGCCCGTATGGAACTTGAGGCTGACGTCGAGTATCTCGTCGTCGAGGGCGCATGGCAGTACTACCGCATGACGGGCGACGACAAGTGGCTCGCCTCCGTTCTGCCCGCGCTGGAGAAGGGCATAGACTACCAGACGAGCGATCCGATGCGCTGGGAGCCGTCGCTTGGCCTCTGCATCCGCCCATACACCATTGACACATGGGACTACACGAACGATCCTGAGTCAAGGATGAATCGCCGCGTCGCAGGAAAGCCGCTATGCGCGATGCACGGCGACAACACCGGCGTATATCAGGCCATGAAGCAGCTGGCGTGGATGAACCGCCGCCTCGGAAACAAAGCAAAAGCTGCGAAATGGGACGCCCGCGCCGCTACGCTGCGCGAAAACATCATGAAACACCTCTGGAACGGACGCTTCTTCGTCCATCAGTTCCCCGTGCGCGGCACGAAGCCTCTTGACGGAAACGAGGCGAACCGTCTTTCGCTTTCCGATGCGTATGCGCTCAATCGCGGCATCCTGACGGGCGGCGAATGCCGCGCCGTAATTGACGCATTCGTCGAGCGCGGCAAGACGGCTGGCGCTTTTGCGGAGTTCTTTACCATCGATCCACCATACGAGCCTTCGTTCAACGGGTCCAAGGCAGGTGAATACGTGAACGGCGCGATCTCGCCATTTACTGCCGGCGAACTTGCCAAGGGCGCGTTCCGCAGCGGGCGTGAGGCATACGGATGGAACATAATTTCGCGCTGGATAGAAAAAGTGGAGAACGACAAGGCGGTGTACTTCCTCTACAACCGCAAGACGGGCGAGTCCATTTCCGAAGGGGCGGGGCCGAGCGCATGGGGCGCTGCGGCGCTGATGGACGCGGTGGAAGAGGGACTTGCGGGAATAGTTGATGCGGAAACGGGTTATGACGTGCTCGAGTTCTCGCCGCGCTGGCCTGTCACGCCGTACCGCGAACTGCGCTATGTGACGGGATACGAGATGTCGAAGAAGTATGTCGATGTCCGCCACATCCAGACCGATGCGGGATTCCGCTATCATCTGCGCAGTCCTGCGAGCAAGGTCAAGGCGCATCTGCTCGTGCCGGAAGGCAGGTCGCCGAAGACGCTGCTCGTCAACGGCAAGGAGACGGCGTTCACGCTTTCGACCGTCGGCGAATCCAGATATGTTGATGTCGTCGTCACGCCGACGGACGGCGTTGCCGATTTCGAAGTCTTGTATTGATTTGTAAAACCAAAGGAGACAACAAAAATGAAAACAATAAGGAACGTCATTGTGGTAATTGCCGTTGCTGCTGCCCATTGGTGCGTTACGGCTGCGACTATAGAAGTTGCAACTGTCGCTGAGCTTACCAACGCCGTGGCGAGAGCCAATGCCGGCGAGAAGATCGACGGCGAGGCAATCGACACGATTGTGCTGAAGGCGGGCACGTACACGTTCCCTAACGACGTGTTCATGGCCGACAACACGCTTTCTCCGTCAAGCGCAAGCTACTGCAAGATTCGACTGAACGTTACTGTTCCTGGCCTCACAATCAAAGGCGAGGACAATTCGAGTCGTACAACGTGGACGAATGGTAGCGAGCCTGTGATAATAGACGGAAACGGTGGCAAGGGAATGCAGTTGCAGCTCTATACGGACGATTCGGCGAGAATCGAGAACATTACCTTTGTCAACTGCAACGGCGGTGCCCATTCCGCTGATTCGTCGTACGGCAACTGGTGCAATGGCGGCGCGATAGGCATTGGCAGGATGGTCACCGGCTGGGCTGGTGGTCGCAATGTCGTAGTCTCGAACTGCGTGTTTCGCGGCAACCAGTCGTGTTTGGGAGGTGCGATCGGGGCGAGAGACAACTACTTTGTGTATGACTGCTTCTTTACCAACAATGTTTCTACGTATGCCAGTGGTGCGGGGTGCATGTTTAATGGAACGGCGTACGGATGCGAGATGGTCGGAAACATGAATAGCGTGGCAAAGAATGTATCCATGAACAGCTGCAATGTGCATGGGAATGGCTCTACGGATCGTCCTCTCTTGACTGGTCCTGCGACATATTCAAATTGTACTTTCAGATCCAACACGACATCATCGACCCACCCGATAATCGCATGTGACGATTCCGACGTCCGTATTGTCAATTGCGAGTTTTCGGGGAACTCAAACGATTCAACTACACCCCTCATCAGGTTTAGCAACAGTAGCGCCACCAAGACAAACGACTGCTTGCTGGCTGGGTGCACATTCAGCGGGAACGCCGCATCTGCGTTGACAATGTTCAACGGCACCAATCCATTGAATGGCAGCTTAACGGTAACGAACTGCTCGTTTATCGGAAATACGGCAAATGCGACGGCAGCTACGGGAGAGATGCCGGTAACGACTGTCCGTGTGCTTGTTCGCGGAATCGTGGGCGATAAGAATCGGTGTATGATATACGACTCTGTCTCCAGCAACAACCAATCGAAAGTCGTTTCAGGGACGATGGGGTTGTGCAATGTACTTGGTGTACATGCCGTGCGATGCACCTTCACTGGAGACGGGGAGAAACCCTACTCTTCATACACGACCGGAAACTGGCGCTACTACAACGAAGCCGCCGACAATTCAATTCTCGAAGAGTGCGATGTGTCGAACGGAGAGATGCGGGATTGCGTTGTCGATAGATGCAGAATTCACAACGTCACAAGCAATGTGTACGCAGTATTCAAAGACTCTGCCTTTGTCACGAATACGCTGGTGGAATGTTGCGGGAGCACT
>CACWJS010000118.1 GCA_902761275.1 uncultured bacterium
TGAAGGGGGCAAGCGGCGAATCGGAAGGGTTGCGCCGCTATGATAAGGAAAACCTACTGTGGCAATTTACTGTGGCAATCAGGTCTGACCCTGTTGGCTTCGTACGTCGCTCGAAAACCTCGCCGGGCAGATCGCGGCAACGGTTGCGCAAGGGGAAGGCGGCCTTGGGGCTGAAAACGGACATGACATATACAGTCAAGCATATACAGAAGGACCTGTTGGTTCCTGAAGATTTGAAAGTGTCGCGTGCAATGAAAAAGGCGATAGTGTCCGCGGCAATCGCGGTCTCCGCATGCCTGCCCATATCCGCTGCGGTCGGGTCCAGGTCGTTCGACGACGCGATCGGCGTCGCCGTGGAGAAGGGACACCCGAGGCTCTTCGCAGGGGCCGACGGGTTCGCCGGGATAAAGCCCGCCGCAAAGAAGGGGTCGCTGCGCGAGCTCGCGCTGAAGCGCGTCATCGAGCGCTCAGACCTGCTCCTCGGGACGCAGCCGGTCGAGCGCAGGATGACGGGACGGCGACTTCTCGGCACCTCGCGCACCGCCCTCTACCGCATATCGACGCTCTCGATGGCGTACCGGGTCACCGGCGAGCGCAGGTACCTCGAGCGCGCCCTCGCCGAGCTGTACGCCGTCTGCGCGTTCTCTGACTGGAACCCGAGCCACTTCCTCGACACGGGCGAGATGTCGCTTGCAGTGGCGATCGGATACGACTGGCTGTACGACGGGCTTTCCGAGGACGAGCGCCGCGGGATACGCGAGGGACTCGCGAGGAACGGACTCGACGCCGGCAAGAAGGGCGGATGGTGGGCGAAGGCGAGCAACAACTGGGGGCAGGTGTGCCGTGCCGGAATGATCGCCGCCGCGCTCTCGCTCGCGGACGACCCTGCGCTGCGCGCAGACTGCGCGAAGATGCTCAAGGAGAGCGTCGAGGCGCTGCCGATATCCATGAAGGCGATGGCTCCCGACGGATGCTATCCGGAGGGAACCGGCTACTGGCACTACGGCGTCAGCTTCAACGTCTTCGCGATCGCGATGCTTGAGTCCGCGTGCGGGACCGACTTCGGCCTCTCGGACCTTCCGGGGTTCTGGGAGACCGCCGACTACCCCAACCTCGTGACGGGTCCGACCGGACTCGCCGTCGGCTATTCCGACTGCGGCTCCGGACGCCCCGCGATGCAGATACTGTGGTGGTTCGCCCGCAAGCTCAACCGTCCCGACGTCGTCTCCGCGAAGGAGGTGTGGTCGTGGAACAACCCGACGCCGAAGAACTTCTCCGGATGGCAGCCGCCGGTCGAGCTCCTCTGGATGGACGACAGGAAGCTCGAGACGTTCCCCGGCCGCGCACCGCTCGTATGGTCCGCGAAGGGCGTGGTGCCGATCACGACGCTCCGCTCCGGTTGGGGCAAGGACGACTCGTTCGTCGGGCTCAAGGGCGGCAGCCCGAGCGCGAACCACGGACACATGGACGGCGGCAACTTCGTCCTCGACATGGCCGGGGTGCGCTGGGCGTGGGAGCTTCCGCACGAGGAGTACAACCGCATCGAGCAGATGAAGACCGTCTCGCTCTGGAGCATGTCGCAGGAGTCCTCGCGCTGGTCGCTCCTCAGGCTCAACACGTTCGGACACAACGTGCCGCGCATCGGCGACGCGCAGCAGTCCGTCAAGGGCTTCGCGAACTTCGTGAACGCCGTCGACTCTCCCTCCCCCTCGGCCATAATCGACCTCACGTCGCTGTATCCGGACGCGACGAACGTTACGCGCGTCGCGACGCTTTCCAGGGACGGCAAGACGTTTGAGGTGTCCGACTCGTTTTCTGGGCTCAAGCCCGGCACCGATGTCCACTGGCAGTTCGTCCTGAAGGCGGAGGCCGAGGCGAAGGGCGGCAGCCTCTCTCTGACGGACGGAGACCATGCGCTCAACGTGGTCCGCGAGGGAACGAAGGCGTCCGCATGGTCCGTCTCCGAGGCGGAGGGCCCCAAGCCCCTCAACTCGCCCAATCCCGGCTTCTCCATCGCTTCCTTCGTGGTGCGTGCGGGAGATGACGGCAAGGCATCCGCGAAGGTCAGGTTCGCGCTCGCAAAGTGAGTGGAATCAAGTGGGGCGGGTCAGGTGAGGGGACGCGTCGCAAGCTCGGTGGGGGCTGTCCCCATGGTAAACACTACTTCGTTGGCTTCAGGAATTCGGTGAAGGTCTTGCCGTTGCGGGAGCCGGAGTAGATCTTTACCCAGTCGACGTGCATCGCCGTCGGAAGCGTCGATTCGTCTATCGCGCCGACCCATTGGCCGCCGAGCTGCATGTCGATCATGAGGAAAAAGGGTTCGGTCCACGGATAGCGCTTTGGATCGTCGCCGACCTTGGCGTAAGAGTGGGTCGTCTTTCCGTTCACGGTCCACGTGATCTTCTCAGGCGTCCACTCGATCGCGTAGACGTTCCAGTCGTTTGGCTTTATGTCTCCCTTGCCGCCGCTTGGCGGGTCGTTTTTGTGCTCGGCAGTCCAGGCGGAGTGGACGGTGTGGTAGACGAAGCCGTCGGAATTCAACCGCTCGATGATGTCGATCTCTCCGCAGTCTGGCCATTTCGACGTTTGCTTCTCGGGCATCATCCATATCGCCGGCCATGCGCCTTTCTGCGCCTCGAGCTTGCAGCGGACCTCGATCTTTCCGTATTTCACGGCGAGATGCCCGTGGGTCGAAACACCTCCGGTGAGAGCGCTGCGCTTGTCCGCTGCGAGATCGTCGTTCTTCACGCCGTATGCGTGGAGCTGCCCGTCCTTGACCGCTATGAGATCGGGTCTTTTGGACATGTTCCTGTTCCAGTCGGAAGTTCCTGGCCCTATGCGCGTCCAGAGCTTGTCGTTCAGCTTCGTGCCCTTGAAGTCCTCGGTAAACTTGAGCTTCCACACGACTGGCGCAGCCGCCGCGCCGCTGGACTTCTGCGGCGCAGGTTTCGCCGCGAAACACGCCGAAGCGCATGCCAGAGAGACTGCTATAGCCAGTTGTGTTTTCATGTCTTGCCCTTTGCCTTGCTGCAGGGCAGGCGTCACCCGCCCTATTCCGCGATATGATACCATTTCCGAAAAATCGGCGCAATCGAATAGGCCGCTGGCAAGTTCCATGGCAATATGGTATAATTGCCCCATGAAGAAAAGCATGTTTCCCGATTGGTCGGCGCTGACGCCTGAAAAGGCCGCGGCGGATTTGCCGCGCCTTCTCGAAGAAGCAGAGAAGGGCGTAACGAAGATAGAGGCATCGTCTCCACAGACTTTTGAAGACCTTGAATGGGCCCTTGCGGATGCGACCCGCCCGCTGTGGGAACTCTGGGGCATGGTCGGCCACATGATGTCGGTCATGAACTCCGACGCCTGGCGCAAGGTCGACGAGGATTTCCGCCCGAAGATTGTGGAATTCTCGCTTAGGGTATCGCAGTCTAAGCGGCTTAACGACTTGGCGAAAGAGGTGCTGATGCGCCTCAAGTCGTGCGGCGGCGCGAGCATGAACGCCACGCGCATACGGATTCTCGAAAAGTCGATCCAGGGCGCGGAACTCGCGGGCGTCTCGCTCGAGGGCGAGAAGAAAAAGCGCTTCAACGAAATCTCCCAGCGCCTCTCGAAGCTTTCGATGGACTACTCCAACGCCGTCCTCGACGCGACGAACGCGTTCAAGTTCGAGAAGGACGGCAAGACCTACACGATCGACGACGCAAACTACCCGCAGGCGATGAAGCATTGCGCCGACCGCGAGGTGCGCGAAAAGCTCTTTCGTGCCCGCTCGACGCGCGCGCCAGAAAACACGGCGAGGATCGACGAGATTCTCGCGCTCCGCTTCGAGAAGGCAAAGCTACTCGGCTTCAAGAACCCTGCGGAACTTTCGATAGCCGTCAAGAGCGCGCCGTCCGTCGCGGCGGTGATGAAGATGATAGACGATCTCGACGCGGCGACCGAGAAGATCGCCGCCGAGGAAAAGGCCGAGCTCGAGGCATCCGCGAAGGGCGCGGTAGAGAAGCTTGAGCCGTGGGACCAGTCCTTCTACGCGACGCGGCTTCGAGAGGACAAGTACTCCTACTCCGAGGAAGAGCTGAAGAAGTACTTCGAGGTCGAGGTCGTGGTGGCGGGGCTTTTCAAGATGGCGAAATTCCTCTACGACGTCGACATCCGCGAGCTGAAGGGCGCGGAGAAGCCGTCCGTGTGGCATCCTGACGTCCGCTTCTTCGAGATGTCCGAGGGTGGCAAGCCAATCGCCTACTTCTACTTTGATCCGTTTGTCCGAAACGGTCAGAAGCGTGGCGGCGCGTGGATGAACTCGTTCGACGACCGCTGCGACCGCAGGGGCGTCCTTCCGCTCGCGCTCGTCTGCACGAACTTCCCGCAGCCCGACGAAAACGGCAAGTCGTTTCTTCCGATGCGCGAGGTCGAGACGCTGTTCCACGAGTTCGGCCATGCGACGCAGTGCATGCTTACGAAGGTAGGCGAAGAGGGCGCGGCCGGGCTTTCGCTCGTCGAATGGGACGCGGTGGAGGTAGCGAGCCAGTTCAACGAGAACTGGTGCCTCGACGATCGCACTGGGATCGTCGTTCCCGCAGACCTCAAGAAGAAGGTGCTTGCCGCGAAGAACTTCCGCGCGGCGACGATCTGCCGCGCGCAGCTCGCTCTCGCCAAGATCGACATGCTACTTCACATCGGCGAGAACGGCGGCAAGACGCCGCGCCAGGTGAAGGAGGAGATCTTCCGCCACTTTGACATGCCGATGGTAAAGGAAGACCTCTTCCTCTGCGCGTTCTCGCACATTTTCGCGGGCGGCTACTCCGCCGGCTACTACGGCTACAAGTGGGCAGAGGTTATGAGCGCCGACTGCTACGGCGCGTTCGAGGATGCAGGGCTTACCGACGACGCGGCGGTGAAGCGTGTCGGCAAGGCGTACCGCGACACCATTCTCGCGCTTGGCGGCAGCGAGTCTGCATACGACGTGTTTCTGCATTTCCGCGGCCGTGCGCCGACGATTGACGCGCTTCTCAGACAACTGGGGCTCAAACGATGACATATCGCGCGAAGAAGAGCTTTGTCTCCATCCTGCCGTATGCGGTGTGGATGGCGATGATGCTCTTTCTTCCGGCGACGCCGGAATGCTATACGGCGCGTGCGCTCGTCACGCTCATACTCCTTCTGCCGTGCCTCGTGTATCTCGAGCATCACCACGGCGTAATCTACAGGAACTCCACTTTGCTGCCGGAACTCGTTTGGGGAGTTCTCGTCGGAATTCTTGTCCTCGTGATTTGGGTGTGGCCCGAGCAGTTCGACTGGTATCGCAAGTGGTGCATCTACGGCGACGGCGGGACGAATGCCGTAGGCGAAAGCGAGATGATCTACAAGCTCGTGCGGCTTTTCGGTAGCGCGTTCGTCATTTCCGTTGCGGAAGAACTTTTCTTCCGCCGGTGGCTAATGCGCTTTGCGGGCTTCTGGTGGATGGTCGCGCTCTTCGCCGTTGAGCACGACCGTTGGCTCGTTGGCGCGGTAGCGGGCATTCTATACGGTTGGCTCGCCTTGCGAAAGGGTCTTGTCTCTGCGATTGTTGCCCACGTTACGACGAATCTCGCGCTTGGGCTATATGTCCTCGAGACCGGCAAATGGCAGTTTTGGTGAGGGGCTCTTTGACGGTGAAAGACGACTACGAACTTCTTGATTCTGGCGACGGGCGAAAGCTCGAACGCTTTGGAAAGTATGTCCTCGCGCGGCCTTGCTCGCAGGCGCTTTGGCGGCCTTCGCGCCCGAAGGTGGAATGGGATCGCGCAGACGCCTCGTTCGACCGCGAGGACGGAAACCGCTGGCATGGCCGCACAAATCTCCCGAAGGAATGGACGATCGAGACGGCGGGCATAAAGTTCAAGCTCGGCGGAACAGACTTCGGACACCTCGGGATCTTTCCCGAGCAGCGCGCGCAGTGGAAGTGGATACGAGGGATGGCGAAAGGCGCACGGGTGTTGAACCTTTTCGCCTACTCCGGCGGCTCCACGATGGCGTCGGCGCTTGGCGGCGCGGAGGTCTGCCATCTCGACGCGTCGAAGGGCATGGTGGAGTGGGCGCGCGAGAACGCGCGGCTGAACGGCCTTGGCGAAGCGCCTATCCGCTGGATCGTCGACGATGCGCACAAGTTCATGAAGCGCGAGATCCGTCGCGGGCGGCGCTACGACGCGGTGATCCTTGACCCGCCGACCTTTGGGCGCGGCGCAGGTGGCGAGATGTACAAGATAGAGCGCGACTTGAAGGAGACGCTTGGGCTCGTGCGCGATCTTCTGAGTGACAAACCACGCTTCGTCCTCTTTTCGAGCCACACGCCGGGGCTTTCGCCGATTGTGGCTGAGAACATCCTCGGCCAATTATGGCCGGATGCACGGCTCGAGTCTGGCGAGATGACGCTCGATGGCGCTGGTCTCAAGTGCCCGAGCGGCATCTTCTGCCGCGCTGTCTTTGGCGATTCGTCTCGCTAAGGTCGCATAGCACTACCCCCTACCATGGTAGGGGTAGGCAAAATCGAAGAGGTCGTGCTATAATGTCTTCTGTAAGCGGCCTTGCATGTAGCAATGGCTGCACGAAAGGACAATGCGAATGAAAGTGAAAAAGAGTGTAGTAAGCATATTGTGCGCGACTGCCGCAACTGCGGCGTTCGCCGACACGCTAATCAAGTGGTTCTCGTTTGGCGAAGGGCCACTAACGGTCGCCGTTACGTCCGCCGTGCCGTGTAAGGTGGCCGTGGACGGAAAGCTCCAGGGATGGACTGCGGGCGGTAGCGAACCTACGTATTTCCGGCTTGTGAGCGGAAAGGGCTGGCGCATGTCCACGTTAACGAGCGAAGCGACTCCTCATGGGATCGGCTACGCCGTCCTTTCCGCCGACGAGGCGGCGAAGGTGAAGGTGTCTGACAATGTCCTCGGCAGCGCGAAGTTCTCGTGCACGGAAGGCAGCCGCTGGCTCTACTTCCTGAAGGACGGCAAGAAGCTCGTCTTTCGCGCGAACGGAACGTATCGCGGCTTTCCGACGGCCTCGCTCTACTGCGTTAAGCCAGGTTCCGTGACGGTGAGCTGGGGCGGACGCAAGATGACCGTCAAGGGCGAGAAGCCGGGCGGCGTCTCCTTCTCGCCAGTCGTCCTTGCCGACGCGGATTCGATAGAGTTCGCGTCCGAGAGCGGCGTATTTGAGCTTTCTGGCGTCGGCTTTACGACGGTTGCCGACAGTGCCACGGCCGCCATGTCGTTTGCGTCGAGCGATGCGCGCCGCAACGTCTCCTTCACGGAGGCGAAGCGCGTCTGCGACCTTGCGAAGATGGCCGCCGTCGCCCACGAAGGAATCGGGCTCAAGTCAATCGACGAGAAGTCGAAGACGGTCACGATCGATCCGACCGTCCGCAACGGACTTACGTTCTGCGGCGTGAAGCTCCCGGTCAAGGACGGCATTCTCGACATTCGCTGGATGCGCGAGACTGCGGACGAGATGGCGACCGTGTCGCAGACTCTTCCCGCCGGCTGGAAGCTCGTCCGCGACTTCGACATGCAGGCCGAGTGCCAGCGGCTCTGCGACAGCGCGATTGCCGACGGCATGGAGGGCGGCATGCAGTTCTGCGCCTACAGGGGCGGCAAGAAGATTGTCGACGTCTTCGCTGGACATCTTTCCACAAACGCGAACGCTGCGGCCGTCAAGCCCGATACGCTCTTCCCGATCTTCTCGACGGAGAAGCCGCTTCTTTCGACGGCCTGCCACCGCGCTGTGGAACGCGGGCTTATGGACTACGACAAGCCCCTTTGCACCTGGTGGCCCGAACTCACGGGCGACGGCAAGGAGAAGCTGACGCTGCGCGAGACGCTCGGCTACCGCACGTGCCTTCCTGGCGGCGCGCCCGGCGGGAAGAACAACCCCGTTACAAGCCGAATGGCGTTCCCGGCACGACGCAGGCGTATCTCCCCTATGCCTACGCGTGGATGATCGGCCATCCGCTTGAAGTGGCGATGAAAAAACCGCTGAAGCAGGTGCTTGACGAGGAGGTTCTCATTCCTTCCGGCATCGAGAAGGACTTCTATTTCGTCGTTCCGCGCGAAGAGTATCCGCGTGTCGCCCTCTACTGGTCGGGCCAGTTCGTCGAGAACATGAACGAGGACTGGGCGCGGCAGGCGCTTCTGCCCTCTGCCTGGGCGGTTTCCACGGCCGATGCTCTTTGCAGGTTCTACAACCGGCTCTGCGGGTATGACGGCAAGCCGCCGCTGATCCGCAAGGAGACGCTTGACGCCGCGCTGAAGCCGTGCCGCCATCCGAGCGACCCGCTGCCGTCCGAGGAGTCGATGAAGCGCGACTGGTTTATGCTCTTCGGCATGGGCTACGGGCTTTGGGGCGAGGCGGGGCGCATGGACCGCGTCTTTGGTCACGGCGGCGCAGGCGGATCTGAAGCGCTTGTAGACCGAGACAACGAGCTTGTCGTCGCCTACACCACGAACATCCCGCGTGGCTGCATGGAGCTTCGCGACAAGCTCTACGAAGTCGTCGGCATGCGGTGGCGCTACTGGAACGACAACGTGAGCATACAGGACTTGCAGATGACGACCGCGTCCGGCGGCAACTACGGCGCCGGCATAACCTCGCACTAAAAGGACAACGACATGAACAGAAGGCAATTCATAGGCGGTGCCGCGGCAACGGTTGCGGCTGGTTGCGTCAGTGCCAATCCGGCGGCGAGTTCTCTCGCGGGCTCTGCGGCTCTTGAGGCGACGAAGAAGTGGTTTAGGGAAGCGCAGTTCGGCATGATGGCGCACTGGGGGCTTTACACGCTTCCCGGCGGCGAGTGGAACGGGCTCAAGGGGCGCCGCGCATATGCCGAGTGGCTTCAGTGGGGCGAGAGGATTCCGATGAAGGAATACGCTGCGCTTGCAAAGGCGTTCAACCCCATCCTCTTCAATCCGAAGGAGTGGATGAAATACGCCCGTGACGCGGGGATGAAGTATTTTGTCATCACCTCTAAGCACCACGACGGCTTTGCGCTCTTCCGCTCCAAGGCCTCCAAGTACAACGTCGTCGACGCTACTCCGTTTGGGCGCGACGTGATTGGCGAGATCGCCGAGGCCTGCCGCGACACTGGCATTAAGCTGGGGCTCTACTATTCGCAGGACCTCGATTGGAGTGAGCCCGACGGCGGCGGCAAGAAGAACGAGGCGGGGCTCAAGAACTGGGGCACCGAGGACTGGCGCAACACGTGGGACTGGCCCGCAGACCGCGACTACGACTTCTCGCGCTACTTCGAGCGCAAGTGCAAGCCGCAGGTGAAGGAGATCCTGACTCAGTACGGCGACCTGTGCCTCATCTGGTTCGACGTTCCGTCGACGATACTTCCGCCGCAGTGCGAGGAGCTGAAGGCGATGGTCCGCAAATACCAGCCCGGATGCCTCATCAACGGACGGCTCGGCTACGGTCTCGGCGACTACGAGACGCCAGGAGACAACTGCATCGCCGACAAGACTGAGTCTGGCCGGCTCTACGAGACGGTCGGCACGATGAACGACAGCTGGGGCTACCGCCCGACTGACACGCACTACAAGAGCGTCAAGGAGATCCTCGACATCAAGGCGAAGTGCGCGTCGATCGGCTCCAACTACATGCTCAACGTCGGCCCCGATCCTCTTGGCCGCTTCCCGGTCGCTGCGATCGACATCCTGAACGGTCTCGCCAAAGCCCGCACGTAAGGAAAGGGAGTGCTATGAACGGAAAAACCATTCTGTCGCTGGCCGTCGCCGCATGGGCCTGCTCGCTCCACGCGTATTCGTTCAAGGTCAAGGTGGATCTTGCCGAAAGCGCCGACACGAACCAGACTCGGCTTGCGGTCATGAAGGGCGCGGAGAAGGCGTCCGAGCGCTATTTCCGCCTGGCGGAGAAGACGCATCCGGACGTCATCGCGCGCGGTTTCGCCGCAAAGCCGGAACAGAAGAAGTCCGTTCTGGACGAGGATCCCATGGATGCCTTTGACGCCGACATCGTTGATGATGATGCGATCCAGAGGTTCGACAAGGACATCGAGTACATCGTCCGCGCTACAAAGGGGCGCAACTCCTTTGTGCTTGTTGTCGTCAACCGCGGCAAGAGCGACCTGACGGCCGAGATCGAGCTAAAGCGCGGCAAGATGCGCGAGCCAGTCTACCGGCGCGTCTACAGCGAAGACGGCGGCAAGACGTGGACGACTATGGCCTGGCAGCCACCGCGCGCGTCTGACCTCTACCCCTGGACGGTCGAGGTTCCCGCGAATACCGTGCAGACCGTGACGATAACCGTGAAGTGAGCTTAGAGCTTAGAGCTTGGAGCTTAGAGCTTAGAGCTTAGAGCTTGGAGCAGGGAGTTTGAAAATAGGAGGTTGGAGATGAGTGTAGTTAAAACAGTAATTTGCAGCATTGCGGTAATTGCCGTTGCGACTGTGGCGCAGGCGGAATGGCCAGTCACTATCATAGCCGATGCAGACGATACGCCGATCAAGGACTTGCGCAACTCGACGAGCGCGCCAGACCTCGGCTACGCCGGCGCGATGCTCGAGTCGTCGACGCTGATCGCCGAGTGGTTCTACATCTCGAACCGCGTTGAGTCCGCAAAGCTCATCCGCGACGCGGGCGCGTGGGTAGTCCGCCCCTGGAGCGCGAATGACCTCTGGCAGCGCGGCATGGCGTGGGCAACGACTAAGGACCGCGAGGCGATGATGAAGAAGTATCGCAACGGCGTCTTGATAGATCCGCACGCCTACTTCTCGTTCTGGAAGGAGAACGGGATGAAGGCGATTCTCTGCCTCGAACAGTATGGCGTCTACGGCGACGCCGAGAAGGGAACGCGCGTCAGCGACATAGAGACGACCAAGAAAGTCATCTGCGACTACGTGCAGTGGATCGTCGACAACGGGTACAAGGAATGCGTTGCAGGCTTCGAACTCGGCAACGAGCCGTATTTCGGGAACGATCCCGAGCTTTACGGCCAGAGGTGGAGCGAGATCGTTCCGGCAATGAAGAGCATCTGGCCTGAGATGAAGATCGGAATGCCTCTCGCCGAGTACCGTCCAAACGACCCCGACATAGCGGCTGTGCGCGCACGTGCGACGGGGCTCGACTGGGTTCAGGGCGGCGGCGAGTTTTCGTTCGGTCGCCTCAACCAGTGGTCTGGGCGCTTTGTCGTCGCGATGTCAAATCAGCTCCACAACATCAGCCACGTCATCTACCACTTCTACGGCGCAGACGCCGCGTATGGCTGCGGCCCGAGCGGCTTCGCGCGCGTCAAGAACTTCGCGAAGGTCTTCCCCGAGATCGCCGACAAGCGCGTGTGGATCACCGAGTGGCGCGAACGCTCCGACGAAGACGACCGCTGCCACCAGACGTTTTCGTCGTCGCTCTGGAAGGGGCACTATCTCCTCTCGTGCCTTGCGCAGCCGAACATCGACGGAATCTCGCTCCACAACCTCGCGACGCTTGCGGGCGGGCTCGCCGTCTCGACTGGCAGCTGGATGGTGCAGTGGGATCCGTCAGGGCGCGACTATCCAGATCCAGACTACGAGGGCGTGCCGCGCATGGAAGTAGGCCCTTCGGGCCCTGTTTTCAGCATCTACACAGAGGCACTTAAAAGCCATCCCCTCGTCCTCAACCACGGCAACTGCGAGAAGCAGGGCAAGGACGTGATCATCTGGGCGTGTGCGTTGTACTATGGCTCGACATGGGCGCAGGTAAATGCGCTGGCGAAGAACAAGCCAATGCCCCCGGTGAAGGGTAATGTCGAGTGGGTTGTCACGATGAACGCCGACAAGACGTCGCTCTCGGTCTTGATGGTCAACTCCAATACGAGGAAGCTCGACATGCCGATCAAGCTCAAGGGCGTCAAATTCGCTGGCGAGCCAGTCGTCAAGTCGGTGACGATAGCCGAGGGCCATGTCTATTCGCACCTCATCCCAGGAGAACGTCCGCTTTGGAAGATCAGCGAGCAGAAGCTCGCTCGTCTTGAAGGCGACAAGGCGGTGCTCCCGATTGGTCCCAACACAGTTCAGTCGGTGACTATTCCCCTCAAGAAGTAAGAGCGATGAGCACCTGTAAAAAAGCCCTGATGGGCGTTGTCGCCGCCTTATGCGTCGTCTGCGCCTTTGCAAGTGAAGGCCTGCTTCGGGACGTCAAGTATGCCGAGAGCGAGAGTTGCAAGCTCGACTTGAAGTGGCCTCAAGGGCAGACTAACTTCCCGACCGTGGTGTGGCTCCACGGCGGCGGTCTCACGGGTGGGGAGAAGCACTTCATCGGCATTTCCGAGTCGATAGCCCAGGTCGCCGTCAACTACCGTCTGCTTGAGGTCGGCAAGATAACCGACGGCGCCGTGTGCATACGCGACGCTGCGGCTGCCGTCGCCTGGACTCTCGACCACATCGCTAAATACGGCGGCGATCCGAAGAAGGTTTATGTCTCGGGCATGAGCGCAGGCGGGTATCTGACGATGATGGTCGGCATGGCGCCCCAGTACCTGAAGGCGTATGGGCACGACATCAGCGAGCTTGCCGGACTTGCGCCAATTTCCGGTCAGGCGACAAAGCACTTTAACGTCCGCAAGTTCGCCGGTGACAACGATCCGCAGTTCCTTCCCAAGATCGACGAGCTTGCGCCGCTGCACTGGTGCTCGAAGGACATCGCGCCCATTGTGTCCATCTGCGGGCGGGAGCCGTGGGAGTTGAAGTGCCGCAGTGAGGAGAACCGACTGCTTGTCGCCTCGTGCGTCGCGCTCGGGCACGAAAAGGCGTGGTTCGTCAGCTGCCCGTATGCCGACCATGGCCGCGCTTTTTCTGCGGGTGTCCCGTATGTAGAGATGCTCGTTCAGGGTCGGTTGCCACCGCCATTGAAGGAGAGGTAAAGGGAATACTATGGGATCCCATGGTAACTTGGGGGGTATGCGAAAGCGCGGGATTATGGTACAATATTCTCAAACTCGCAAAAGGAGCAAGCTATGATAATTTCGCGAAACAACAGGTTTTCTATGGGGGGGGGCAATTATCGTAGCCTCCTGACCGCTGCTGCGGTTTTCTGCGGCGCATTTGCCGCGCAGGCGGCGGATCTGCCATCTGGCTACACCAAACTTGAGTACATCCAGGGTAACGGCGCGAGCGCCCGCCTCATAACCGACTACACCCCCAATCCGCAGACAGACAAAATCGAGGCGGTAATCGAGTGGCCAGCGGAGACAATCGGCGGAAACCAGCAAGTCTGGTGCGCGCGAGGCACTAGCGGGACGGACAAAACTTATACATTGTTCGCAATCGGTTCCAATCTTCGTTTTGACTACAACAAAACGCGGGGAGATCTGCTTACACCAGAAATCTCCGAGGGGGTGAAATACACCGTCACCGCCGATCGCTACATGTTTACCTGGTCGGGCGGCAACGGGCAGACTCATACTGAAAGCACCATTTTTCAGTCGACAGGCTACCCATTAGTGCTGTTCGCGTCCTATGCCAGAGGTGTCAACACCGAAGTCGTAAACTATGGCAGGCACCGGCTCTACTCCTTCAAGGTCTGGCGGTCGGGTGAGCTCATCCACTACTTTGTGCCGTGCAAGGATCCGAACGGCGTAGCGACGATGGTTGACGTCTGCGACAATCCCGCGACGCTGACGGTCCAGGGGACATTCATCGCCCCTGGCGACAATGGAAAGTTGCCAGCTGGATACACCGAGGTCCAGTATATTCAGGGTAACGGTGAGGACGCCCGCATCGTCACCTCTTATATTCCGCATCCGCAGACAGACAAGGCCGAGGCGGTGGTCGAGTGGCCGTCGTCGGTCGGTGATGCCTTGTCAGGAAATCAGGGTGTATGGTGCGCACGAGGCTCGACAACATCGACCGCATCCTGGACGCTGCACATGCTGGGCAATAGCGGCGGCAAGTTCCGATTCGACTACAACTCGGCATCAGGCAACCTTCTTGAGCCTGCGCTTTCCACAGACGTGAAGTACACCGTAACGGCCGACAGGAATGTGGTTTCATGGTCGGGCGGCAACGGGCAGACGCACACGCCGGTTATTGGCTTTACAGCTGCCGGCGATCGAATGGTGCTTTTCGCTGTGTATAGCGGCGGAACAATCGATACATATCCAGGCAACTACGGCAAGCACCGGCTCTACTCCTTCAAGGTCTGGCGGTCGGGTGAGCTCATCCACTACTTTGTGCCGTGCAAGGATCCAAACGGCGTAGCGACGATGGTTGATATTTGCTACAACGCGGCACTGACCATAGATGGCACCTTCACCGCCGGTCCCGAAGGGCACTACTACGACGATAAGCTCTTCAGGCCAACGGGTATGGTGATTTACATCCTGTAGCTGCGAGGCAGTCCCCGTGGTACTTCGCGCGGCGGATTGGATTTCGTCCGCACCGTAATCTTGCTGCGGCGGCTGCGCGACATGGCCTGGAGTTTACCCATTTTTTGACAGTCAAAGTGCATCTTACCCCTGTTAATAAAGGGTGAGACGCATTTTCGTAAGTGAAATGGACGTTTTTCTCCTGG
>CACWJS010000119.1 GCA_902761275.1 uncultured bacterium
GAAGGTGAGGCAAGGGACGAGGGGGCGAGTGCCGAACTGAGCGACATGCGGCGACGCGGTTCGTCGGATGCGCGGTGAGACACGTCGCAAGGCGAGAAGGCGGTATTCCGCCGACGAAGCATTGCGGCGCGTATCGCCGCGAAGACGACGGGAGCGGCGTCGCAAGGAGCGGGAGTGAGGCCGAGACCCCGAGCACCGCGCCGAACTCGACCAGAGGTGCCATGCGCGGCCACGGTCGGGGCCGCAGCGGGGCGGAACCCGCGAAAATGAGACGAGTCGCGCAGGACTGCGACCCGAAGACATATATGTATATGTCGAGCGGTCGCAAGGACGCGCGAATCGGCCATTTCTCGCGGGCGAGCACCGTTGCCCCGACCGTGGCCGCACGATGAAAGGCAAACCAGCACAGGAAAGCCAAAGAGCATTATCCTAGCCGAAACACACCCCTCCGCGCACACGCTAAGTGTCAGAAATTCTGGATTGCGGCGCGGATTTCGGCGAGAGTGCGGACGGAATTGAGGCGGGCGCGAAGCGCCGCGGCGCCAGGACGGCCGTTGAAATACCGGAAAAGATGGACATGCATCTTCACCGACGCAAACGCGTCCTCGGAAGGAATGTGGTCGCGGGGAAAACGCTCGGCAAGCTGGCGGCGGAACTCCAGTAAATATCCAAGATGCTTACGCACGACTTCGTTCTGCTCGCCGCAGGCAGCACGACGCACATCGCCGCCCGCCTTAAGCGCGGCAAATATCGCCGGGGCGGCAAGCGCGGCGCGTCCCACCATAATCGCGTCGACTCCCGTCGCCGCCATCGCCGCCGCGCTCTTCGCGTCTACGACGCTACCATTGCCGGCAACGGGAATCTTCGCGCGGCGGACGACTTCGGCAAGCTCATTAAGATGCACCTCGCCACCATGCATCTGCGAAGTGTAGCGCGCGTGAAGAATAAAGCCCTTCGCACCCGCCTGCTCCGCCGCGTCAAGAAGCTCAAACACAGTCCTGCGACGCGGATGCGGCCCAAGTCGCGTCTTCAACGTCACAGGGAGATCTGTATTCTCTACCATCGCCTTGAGTAGCCGGTAGACCTTCTCGGGGTCTTCCGCAAGCTTCGCCCCCGCGCCCTCGCGCGTCACCTTCGTCATTGGGCAGCCTGCGTTAAGATTCAACTCGATGAAGCGCGGCGAGCCATCGTCCGCGCGGCATGCCGCCACCTCACGCGCGGCAAAGGCGAGCTCAGACTCGCGCGCGCCAAAAAGCTGGCACGCGACAGGTCCCTCGCCAGGCATCGTCTCCATAAGGTGGCGCGTCGGCGAGGAACCATGCGCGAGCCCTGCGGCGGAAACCATCTCGGTATAGGAAAGATCCGCGCCGCCCTCAAAGCAAAGCCGCCGAAACGGCGCGTCGGTAAAGCCGGCGAGCGGAGCGAGGACAAATTTCATTTCGCCTCCGTGCGCGGCACGAGCGCCGGATCGTAGTAGGGCGCATCCATGTCGACGACGGAAAAGGACACGTAGGTCGGTGCGCCCCAGCCGGTGCCGGGATTGCGCCCGAACACTGCGAGATCGACGCGCGTCGTTCCCGACAGCTTCGTGCGGTCTATCGACACAAGCGCGGCGACGCCCTTCTGCTCCTCGATCTTGGCCCCGTCTACGACAAAGGCGAACGAGCGCTTTTCGTCGGGCGAGCGCAGCACGAACGCCGCGGCGAAAGGCGTAAGGTATGTAAGCTCGGGGATTCCCGACTTCTTGTCAACCGGCGCGCCAAACCGCACTATGCGCACGACGGGCGGAATCGCAGGCACGCGCATGTCTGCCGCGAGCTTCTTGAGCCGCGCGAGGTCGAGGCCGTTCGGCGGGAAGCACGTCGGATGGGCCTTTTCGGTGAGATAGTCGTCTTCGTCCTTCACGCCCTTCAGCGACTTCCTGACGAGAGTCATGATCGTCGGAGCGAGGAGTCGTTGCCCGACTATCTCGCGCTTAACAGCCTGGTCGAAAGAGCGGCTCGCGGCAAGTGCGGCGCGAAGATAGTACTGATCGCTCCAGCTGCGACCCTGCGTGACGAGCCAGTACGGCGTGACGGAAGCGAACACGTCGCCGTTCGTGCCGACAGGCGGGAAGTCTGCGTTCGCGGGAAACACCCACACCTGGTTGTCCATGTAGAGAGTTGCCATCGTGCGAAGGCTGCGAGCGGACGTCGTCATCATCGCGCGCGGAATGGAACGCCAGAAGCTGTCGCCCAGATACGCGCGACTACAGTTGCCGAACGTTGGATACGGGAAGCGTATGTTCGGGAAGTCGAGGTCCATCTTCCTCTCGCGGCCTATCTTGTCGAGCTTCACCTCGGTGACGCCGGGATAGTTCGTGACGACAAGGCGCGAGTGTCCGCCGTCGCGGTTCATGTAGAGGTCGCCCGAGTTGCCGTCGGCGACTCCAGGCGCAAGCTTCATCTTTGCAATGAAGCAGCCGGTGTCGAAATCCCATAGCATGTTCTGCTCGCCAAGCGCAAGCGACTCACCGACTATCCCCGTAGCATCCGTAACGGCGAGCGGTCCGAGCATGATCGGGCGATCGGCGCTCTCCTTCGCGTATTCAACGAGTTCCTTGAAGCGGCGGTTCGACGAGATGCGCCGCAGATCGCTGTCCACCGCAATCGTGCTCGCGTCGCGAAAGCCGAGGTCGATCGCCTTCTCAAGCTGGTCGAGAGCATCGTCCGGCTTTTCGCGGTACGCAAGCGAACACGCAAGGTTGTAGGCCCACGTCGGGTCGTCGGGAAGAAGTTCGGTGCCCTTCCTCGACGATTCCTCCATCTTCTTCGTGTCGCCTGCGCGAACCGCCTGCACGAACTCCGCGCGCAGCAACTCATGCTGCGGCTGGCGCGCAGGATAGTCCCATATCGAGAGAACCGCGAGAAGAGAGAGGATTGGCGCCGTCATTTACCTATCCGCATCCAGGATGGAAGCTTCACGAGCTTCGCCTCCCTGCTCTGGTTTGTCGCAAGCGTGGATGCCGTTCCGATAGACGGCGACTCGAGCGAGGCAAGACGCGCCATTAGCGCCTGCTGGTTCGTGGCCTGCTGCTGACGAAGCGTCTCATTGGCCTGCTTCGACTCGAGAAGCTCCTTCTCGCGCTGCTGCAATCGCGCCTTGAGATCCTCGATCTCCGCGCGCAACTGGGTGATGTCGCGCATCCCCTCTGCGGCACGCGCGGTTTCGGCCCTGCTGGTCCTGAGCTGGTCGGAAAGCTCGCGAATCTTGCGCTCGGACTCGAGGGCCATCTTCTCGGAGTGCTGGCGGAACGCGTCGTACTCCTTGCGCATCCGCGCCATGCGCGGATCCTCCGGGCGCTCCACGAGCGCACGGCGAGTCATGTCTTCGATATTCGAGCCGGCGCGCTTCAACAGCAGGCGACGGCGATCGAGCAACTTGTCTGTGCGCTCCTCGTGGCGACGGCGGAACTCGTCTGCAGCTTTCTTCTCCGCCTCGATGATAGCGGCGAGCTCCTCGGCCTCGGAAGTCATTATGGAATATACGGCCGCCTGTATGTCTGCGACTTCGCTCGCCGTCTGCGGGAGGCGACGAAGCTCGTCTTCGAGCGAATGAACCTGTTCGCGAAGCTTCTCGCTCACGGCCTTTTCGTCTTTCGTCGCCTTCTCGTTCTCTCCCGCGACGCGCGTCGCGGCGGCAAGCATTTCCTCGAGTTCCTTCACGCGAGTCTCGTCGACTACGACTTTCTCGACGATCTTCTCGACAGGAACCTCCTTGATCACTTCCTTCTCTACGATTTTCTCGACTTCTACAGGAACTTCCTTGATGACTTCCTTTTCCACTATCTTCTCTACAGGAACCTCGACGATCTTCTCGACAATCTTTTCAACGGGCACTTCGACGATCTTCTCGATGACCTTTGGCCCGGGTTCGACTTGCGACGAGACGACTTGCGACTCGGTCTCGGGCTGCGGCTCGGGCTCGTCGCTTGGCGCGGGCTCAACTTGCGGCTCCGGCTCGGGTTCAGGTTGCGACTCGAGCTCGACACTCGGCGCGGGCGCGTCGAATGGCTCCCGCGACTCGACCATCGTCGCCGACGGCGGGAGACGTCCGCTCGCGATAAGCGCTTCAGCGGCGGCACGGTTGAAAGGCCCGCGCGGATTGCCGTCGCCAATGTCTATTGAGAAGCGCATGTCGAGAAACGGCACGTCTTCGACGCGACGCCACACCTCGTTGTCCTCCGATATCTCCTGTCCCGGCTGGATTCTGCCGAGACGCGCCCACTCAACTAGCTTCTCCTCGCTTTCAGGCCCGAATGTCTCGTCCTGAGTCCTTAGATACCACTGGCTCATGCTTTTTTCCTCCCGAAGAAACTAAACCTCGACTTGCCTGCGGCGGCAAGTTCGCGGCGCGCCGCCTGCTCAAGCGCTTCGAGCCCCGATCTGCTCACGTCGCCGAACATCCCTTTCCCGCCAGCGCGGCGCGGCGGCTCGTTGCCCGCCGGCTCGAGAATCTCCGGCACGACGACAGTAGTGCGCGGCGGCTTCTCGACCTCTACGATCTTCTCTACTATCTTCTCGACGGGAACCTCGACGCGCTTCTCTACCTCTACGATCTTTTCTACTTCGACGATCTTTTCTACCTCGACAGGGACTTCCTTGATCACTTCCTTTTCAACAATCTTCTCGACAGGAACTTCGACGCGCTTCTCTACAATCTTCTCTACAGGCACCTCGACGATTTTCTCTACGATCTTCTCGACAGGAACTTCCTTGACCACTTCCTTTTCAACAATCTTCTCGACAGGGACTTCGACGCGTTTCTCTACAATCTTCTCTACAGGCACCTCGACACGCTTCTCGACCTCGACGATCTTTTCAACGGGAACTTCCCTGATCACTTCCTTCTCGACGACCGTCGGCGGCGGATCCTGTTCGATTGGAAATTCATGAAGGCGATAGGCCTTTGCATCGGCGGGCAGCGAGCCGTCCGCAAGCGACGCGACAAGGAACTTCCTGTTGTACGGGCCGAGCGGCTTCCCTGGTTCAAGCTCGACGAGCCACTTCATCTCGAGCTCGCCCATCAGCTGCGCAGGAGTCCACTTGATCCTGTCCTTCGACAGAGACGACGACGGATCGATGCGACCGTCTTCAGCCCAACTCACGAGCGACGCCACGTCCGCCGGACCGTAGACGTTGCCGTCGCTCATCCTGACATACCACTCTTTCTTGCTGTTCATCTGCACGTATTATACCAAAACGCGGCGTGGAAAAAAAAGGCGCTTGAGGCATTTTGAACCTCAAGCGCCGGTGCGGTCTTCAGAACCGCCTCTCTTACTTCTTAGCCTTCTTGGCGACCTTCTTCACGGCCTTCTTGGCGGGCGCCTTCTTAGCAGGAGCCTTCTTCGCGCACTTGCAGCACTTCTTCGCGGGCGCCTTCTTGGCAGGAGCCTTCTTAACCGCCTTCTTAGCAGGAGCCTTCTTAACCGCCTTCTTGGTAGTAGCCATGTCTTGATCCTTTTATTTTTTAGAAACCGTCGGCGCGGTCTGATGATCGCGACTACCGCGGCTTCTGTTTGAATGATACATTTTTTTTCTTGCGAGCGCAAGTGAAAACGGAAAAAAATTTTAAAAAATTTTTTCGCGAAATTTTCCGCGTCACCTGCGCTGCGGGCCGCTCATCTTCCGTATGTCGGAACTGGAGCCCTTCATCAACGCCCGCTTCTTCGTGTCCTGCTTCTTCGTGTCGTCTTTCTTGCTTGTCTCGACAGGCACCGAAGTGACTTCGATTCTCACCGTGCGAACGAACTCGGGAAGCTCCTTCGCAAGCCTCTCCGCGACGAACTGCTCCTTGTTGTCGAGCTTCGCCGCATCGATGCGCAACTTGCGGCGAAGTTGCGACCACTCGCGCGCAAAGCGGTCGGCTGTCGCCTGCTCGAGAATTAAGAACGGCGTCTTGTCGCCATACGCAAAGGGAACCGTCCATCCCGAGATCTTGCCGCCGGCCTTGAGAGCACGCAAGCCCTCCGGCGCGGCGAGCCCCTTCTCCTTGTCTCCCGCGACGAGCACGAGCTTGCGTCCCAGCGCGTCTTCGTTGATGTTCACGACGAGCGTGAAGCGCTCGTCCGCAAGGTTGCCGAGGAGATGGTCAAACGTCGCGAGATCAGGATAGCACGTGTCGGTGATGATGTTGGTGACGGTGTTGTCGCGGAGTGCCTCGAGGAATTCCGCCGTGCGGCGCTTCTGCGAATAGGAGGCGAGCGTTCCCCACCTGTCCTCGTCTACTGAAAGCCGAACGGCATTCTCGAGACCATACTCGAAACACACGTATGTCTCGACACGGAAGTCGAGAGCGGCGACCTTCGCGTCTTCCACCTTTTTGAGCTCCTGCTGTTCCGCACGGAACTCTGCCTCTGCGCGACGACGTTCCTCTGCGCGGAGCCGCTCCTCTTCGCGTTCGCGCTTTTCGCGCTCGCGCTTCTCCTCGCGCGCCTTGCGCTCAGCTTCCTGCTTCTCCTCACGCGCCTTGCGTTCGGCTTCGCGTTCGCGCTTCTCTCTCGCGCGCCTCTCCTCCGCCGCACGCTTCTGCTCGGCCTTCGCCTTCTCCTCCGCGATCTGCGCGGCCTCTGCCGCGGCGCGGTCGGCCTCACGCTTCGCCTGCCACTTGTCCCAACCGATCTTGGCGCCAATCGCGACTGCAAGAAGGACGACGACGAGAACGACGTTGGAAACTATGGAACGAATTCGCGCGGCGCGTTTGGCTTCCTGCGCCTCGCGCCGCGCTTCTTCGAGATCGAACCTTCCGCCGACCGCCATGGACAGTTCCCCCTCTGTCTATTATTGGACGAATGTCAGTTCTTGTATGTGACGATTCCCTTGCCCTTGCGGATCACGCCGATGACGTGATACGGCTGGTGCTGGGCCTTTAGAATGTTCGTCGCCTTTGTCATCTGGTTCTTCGGGATGATCACGACGAAGCCGATGCCCATGTTGAAGACGCGGTACATCTCGTCGCGGTCTACCTTGCCCTGGTTCTCGATGAACTTGAAAATCGTCGGAACTTCCCACGACGCGCGGTCGATCTCGGCATTGACCGCCTTCGGGAGGACGCGCGGAATGTTGTCCGGGAATCCGCCGCCGGTGATGTGCGCCATGCCGGTGATCTTCACCTTGCGCTCGAGGAGCTTGGCGACCGGCCTGAGGAAGCTCTTGTGGACGGCGAGCAGCGCGTCACCAAACGTCTGGTTCGTGCCGGGAAGCTTGTCCTGCCACGAATACTGGCAGAGGTCGAAGATTACGCGGCGAGCGAGCGAAAAGCCGTTCGTCTGAAGACCGCCAGACGGGAAGCCGATGATCATGTCTCCGGCGCGGATCGACTTGCCGGTGATGAGCTGCGACTTCTTCACGTGGCCGACGATCGTGCCGACGAGATCGTATTCGCCAGCGGGATAGAGACCCGGCATCTCGGCAGTCTCTCCGCCGAGAAGCGCCATGTGGTTCTCCCTGCACGCCTTGCAAAGACCCGACACGACGGACTTGAAGACGACGGGATCGACCTTGGCCGTGCCGATGTAGTCCATGAAGAAGAGCGGCAGCGCACCCTGCACGAGGATGTCGTTGACGCAGTGGTTCACGATGTCCTGCCCGACGGTGTCGTGCTTGTTCATCATCGCGGCCACCTTGAGCTTCGTGCCCACGCCGTCGGCAGAGGCGACGAGTATCTCGTCCTTGCCGGTCGGAACCTTGTGGAGACCGCCGAACGCCCCGATGTTGCCGATGACGGCCTGCGTCTTGGTAGCCGCGACCATCTCCTTGATGGAACCGACGGCGTTCATCTTGACGTCGATGTTGACGCCCGCCTGCGCGTACGCCGACTTCTTCTCTGACTGAATACCCTTCGACACGATTGAAACTTCCTTTCGGGAATGGACGTAAATGAACGCCAAGGGGCGCGTGACGTGCACGCGCCCCTCGTTGCGACGGCTCTTAGAGCTTGTTGTTCGAGCCGAGGACCTTGACGATCTTGTGGATGTAGAGCTCCTTCATCGCGTCGCGCGCAGGAGTGAGGTACTGGCGCGGGTCGAAGTGCTCGGGATGCTCGGCGAAGTGCTTGCGGATCGCCGCCGTCATCGCGAGGCGCGAGTCGGAGTCGATGTTGATCTTGCACACCGCGCTCTTCGCCGCCTTGCGCAGCTGCTCCTCGGGAATGCCGACCGCGTCGGGGAGCTTGCCGCCGAACTTGTTGATCGTGTCGACGTGCTCCTGCGGGACGCTGGACGAGCCGTGGAGGACGATCGGGAAGCCGGGGAGCTTCTTCTCGACGGCCTTGAGGACGTCGAACGCGAGCGGGGGCGGGATGAGCTTGCCCGTCTTCTTGTCGCGCGTGCACTGCTCGGGCTTGAACTTGTAGGCGCCGTGCGAGGTGCCGATGGAGATCGCGAGCGAGTCGCAGCCGGTCTTGGTCGCGAACTCGATCACTTCCTCAGGCTTCGTGTAGTGGCTCTCCTCGGCCTGGACTTCGTCTTCGACGCCAGCGAGAACGCCGAGCTCGGCCTCGACCGTCACGTCGTGCTTGTGCGCGTAGTTGACGACCTTCTTGGTGAGCTTGATGTTGTCCTTGAAAGGAAGGGAGCTGCCGTCGATCATGACGGACGAGAAGCCCGAGTCAATGCAGCTCTTGCAAGTCTCGTAGCTGTCGCCGTGGTCGAGGTGGAGAACGATCTGGGGCTTCTTGCAGCCGAGTTCCTTGGCGTACTGAACAGCGCCTTCGGCCATATAGCGGAGAATCGTGGGGTTCGCATACTTGCGGGCGCCCTTGGAGACCTGCATAATGACGGGAGACTTAGTCTCAACCGCGGCCTGGATGATGGCCTGCATCTGCTCCATCGTGTTGAAGTTGAACGCGGGAATGGCGTAACCGCCCTTGACCGCCTTAGCGAACATTTTCTTGGTATTGACGAGACCAAGCTTCTTGTAGCTGACCATTTTACGTTTCTCCTTGTAAATTTCCCTATTTTCGGGAATTGCGCGCGAGTATACCAAAAATCGGCGGCGAAATCAAGGGCAAGAAGCGTCCAAAATCGGAAAACCGCCTTGATCGGGCAACAGGGGGAAGGTGGTGGGCTATAGTGGATTCGAACCACTGACCTCTTCCATGTCAAGGAAGCGCTCTAACCAACTGAGCTAATAGCCCAAAACGGCGCGTAGTATACCAAACGGCACCGCCGGAAGTCAATAGCGAATTTTCTGGAGTTTACCCATTTTTTAGCTTATACCGATCAAGCCCTCGCCAAAGCCGCCGATTTTTAACTCCGATCGGTGTGGCTCCCGCTACCGCTCCGCCGG
>CACWJS010000120.1 GCA_902761275.1 uncultured bacterium
CACCGCGCGTTCCAGTTCGGCGCGCCGCCGCACGGCGGAATCGCCCCCGGCGTTGACCGCATGGTCATGCTCCTCACCGACACGCCCAACATCCGCGAGGTCATCGCCTTCCCGATGAACCAGAAGGCGCAGGACCTCCTCATGGGCGCGCCCAACTACGTGACCGAGCAGCAGCTCCGCGAGCTCCACATAAAGATTCGCGGAACGGGCTCGGAAGTCGAGCAGAAGGCATAAGCCGTCTAAAATTCACGCGGGTCTTATACAGCGCCCGACCCTACGAGGACGGCGAGAGCCGTTATGTCGTCGGACTGCTCCGCGCCGGCCGTGAAGGCGTCCAGATCCCGCTCCATGTTCTCGACAAAGCCGACAGGCGTTTCCTTTGCGTGCGCTGACGCGAACGCCAGCAGCCGATTCTCGCCATACTGCTCGTGGTCTGACCGTTCGGCCTCGGTGACGCCGTCCGTGTAGGCCAGCAACATCGTTCCAGGCTCAAACGCAGCCTCCTGCATCGCATACCTATATCCGCCCAAGATCCCGGCGGCGACATTGCTCTTCGCCGGCAGGAACTCCGCGCCGACGCCTGGCCGCACGACGACGAGCGGCATGTGCCCCGCGTTGCAGTACTCCAGCCGCCCGGAAGAGAGGTCCAGGCGGCCAACGAAAAGAGTAACGAACATGCATGCATGGTTGTCCCTGCAGAGAAGCGCATTAATGCGAGCGACAATCTCGTCCGGCGGCAGACCCATGTCAGCCGCCATGCGGAAACCTGCATCAGCCAGGAAGGTGAACAGCGCCGCTGGTATGCCCTTGCCAGACGCATCGCCCACCGCGAAATAGAGGAGACCCTCCTTCTCATGGAAGTCGTAGAAGTCACCACCTACCTCCCGCGCAGGCCGCAGGATCGTCCCGAGGTACGGCGGCGTCTTGCGCGTCAGCACGCTCGACTGAATCTTCCGCGCGATTCCGAGCTCGCTGCTGAGACGCTCATTGGCCATGGTCACGCGCTGCAGCCGCGTCGAGAACGACCACGAGACGAAGAAGATGAGGCCAAGCCCTACGACAGAGAACACCGCTATCCGCAGGACGAGGCTGTGCGCGCTCTGCAGTATGTTGGCCAGCGGGCAAACGAGCTCAACAGTCCAGCCGTTACTGGCCTTTCCGGCTATTATCACCGTGTCGCGCGCCGTCGCAGCGTCTGCAGGAGCGGCGACAAGCGGCATGCCCTCCTGCGAAGAAAGAACGGTGTAGGAGTTTGGATACGGCTTGATCGTCGCCACGTAGCGCGTCAAGTCTTCGAGCGAAACGTCGGAGGTGAGCACGGCGTAGACCTTTCCGTCCTTGTCCATGAGCGGAACGGAATAGGTGCACATCATCACCTCCGCGCCACCCTCGTCGAAATACGGTTCGCACCACGAGGATTTCTTCGTCTCCTTCGGAATGCGGTACCAGTCCATCCCATGGTACTTGAACGTCTCGCCGCCCTGCTGGATGCGCTTTATCTCGCCTTTCTCGTCCTTGTAGGAAAAGGCGGAGTAGTAGTATCCCTTCGACGGGAAGAAGTTCGGCTCGAAGGCGATCGTACTGCCGACTATGAACGGGTTGTTCTGCACGAGCTCACCCGTGATCCTGAACATGTAGTCGGGATCGGCAAGCCTTTCCCCCACGATCCAGGCCGAGTTCTCCACGGCGCTCTCGACCGACGCCATCTGGCGATCGATGCGACCAACCGCCGCCTTCACTACGTTCTCGACCGTGCTGCGCGCCTCGCTCACCATCATCCTCGAAGTGCTGATCGCGACAAAGACCGCAATGGAGAGAAATAGCGCCGCCGTAACGGCGACGACCGCAAAGTTGATTCGTTCGACAGGTTTCATGCTTGTAGTATAGCAAAATCACCAAGCTGTATCAACGAGCCAGGCATCAGCGAAAGTTCTATAATCCACAAGCCAAATAAGCGCCAAGCTCAGGCGGTTATGGTATAATATGCGGCAAATGAACGACAAACTCAAGTTCACGTTAAAAGCATGGCCGGTGATCGCAGCTGCGACCATCGGCCTGTGCTTTCTGACGCAGGGCGTCGCAAAGCTCTTCGGCATTGATCTCCCCGACCAGGAGCAGATGACGACGGTCAGGAACTACCTGCTCCACACCTTCGACAGCATGCAGCACTTCAAGGTGACCGTCTCGCTGCTCCTCCAAGTGCTGCTGATGGCCCCGATGTTAGAGGAGGCGCTGTTCCGCAGTCTCGGATGGCGGTTGCCTGTCAAGTTCCTCGCCCGCGGCAAATCTGCCGCGGTCTGGGCTTTCGCCGTGGCTTCGTCTGTAGCCTTCTCGGCGGCACACTACATTGACTACATGGCATTTGTGAAAAGCGGCGAATTCCAGTGGCTGCCGCTCTCGAATGCTTTTCTCGCGCTTTTCTTCTTCGGCATCGCCCAGTGCTGGCTCTACAGGAAAACAGACCAACTCTGGTGTCCGATGCTCAACCACTGCCTTTTCAACCTGACGAACCTTGTCCTTATTTTCGTCGTCCCCGACTAAAGCCCTTCAATCCGACCAAACGACATATGAACCCCGCTATCTACCACGGCGTTAAAGACTTTGGAGGTATGCACAATGTCTAATCGAAAACTTGCGGTAGGATGGTTCGACAACAAGCCGTTCCAAGATGTCTGCGCCCCGCACGTCGAAAGGATCAAGGAGGTCTTCTTCGCATGGCCGGGCGTGACCGCTTCAAGGCCGATGGACGACTGGACGGACGAGCGCCGCGAAAGGATTGTCTCCGACCTGCGGTGGGCAAAAGAGAACGGAATCGAGCTGGACACCATCTTCAACGCAAACTGCTACGGCGACATCTCGATGACGGAGACTCTGGCAGATCTCGTGACGGAGAAGCTGAACGAGATGGATTCCAAGGGGCTCTTCCCAAACCACCTGACCACGACCTCGCCGTTTATCGCAAAAGTGGTCAGGACGCGATTCCCTTCCCTGAAAATCAGGTTCAGCATCAACATGGACATCGCCACGACCGGCGCGCTCGGCTATGTCGAAGACCTGTTCGATTCTTTTTACGCCGGCCGCAACGCGCATAGGCGGCTCGACTACATAAAGGAAATGTCGGCCTGGGCGAAGGCGCACGGAAAGATGATGGGTATGCAGGCAAATCCAGGGTGCCTCCGCAACTGCCCGTTCCACACGTTTCACAACAACCTGCATGGGCACAACCGCGTCGGGCAAAGTGCGGCGGCGGAGAAATTCGGCTTCACGAATTTCATGTGCCGCACGGTGTTCGAGCGCGGTGGATACGAGGAGTTCATAAAGGGAATATGGATTCGCCCCGAAGACTTGCCTCTCTACGAGCCCTACGTCGGCGTCGTAAAGCTGGCGACAAGGCGGCACCCACACCCAGACAAGATCATCGCCGCATACGCCACGTGCTCGTACGACGGCGATCTCGCCGAAATAATGGATCCCTTCTACCGGTTCCCGAAGTCCATCGACAACAAGTCGCTTGGAGCGTCGCCTCTTTGGCCTCAGGTGCGGGACTGCGCCAACGCCGACAACTGCACCCACTGCGGAAAATGCGCTGAGCTCTTGAAGGCGGCAAGCAAGGTCAGTGCGTCGGGAGCCGCCGACATGGCCAGCACCTTCAAGAACTTCTTCAAGGGCTGATGCCGAGGCCTATGCTTTTCTTAGCGTGACGAGCGTCTCGAAGCGAGCGGTACGCGGGAACATGTTGAACCAACGGACCGACTCGACTGCATAGGAACGCGAAAGCGTCTTGAGGTCACGCGTCATCGTCGCCGGATCGCACGAGACATAGAGTATGCGCGGCGCATTTGACGCGGCAAGCCACTTTGGAACATTCGGTTCGAGCCCGCCACGCGGCGGATCGACGATTACAGTCGTCTTTGGCCCAATCTTAATACGACCGACGTTGCGCCCGACCTGCTCTGCAAAAAACCTTGCGTCCGCCGCCTTCTGCGCCGCGGCATTGCGCTTCGCAAACTCTATCGCCTGACGCCCGGACTCTATGCCAGTAAGCCGTAGCGGCTTGCAGCAAAGCCCCAGCACGCCGACGCCACAGTAGAGATCGAGGACTTCCGGCGCTTCCGCCGCACCCTTCTGGTATTCGGCCATGACTGCCTTCGCAAGTTCCTCTCCGACATCGGTGTTCACCTGGTAGAACCCGTCCGCAGGAACCTCGAAGTCGAGCCCGCAAGTCGTCTCCTTCAGAACTAAGTCCCTCGGCGCATCTCCTATCCACCACTTGACGCCGCTCTTCTTCGTCCAGCGAACGGTCACGCTTCCCTTGCGCTCGGTGTCCTTGCGCACCTGAATCGGGCCCGTCGTCAACAGCGTAGTGACGGCACGGCGTATCTCGCCAAGTTTAGCGTTGATCTCAGGACGAGCAAGAGGATCGTCTGCGACGTCGACGATTTCGTGCGACGGCTCGGTGCGGTAGCCGATGCGCCACCCGCCGTCGCGCATTGCGCTTTGGTGGGCAGGTCCATTGCCGTATTTCGCAAAGTGGTAAACGACCTTGTTGCGATAGTTGAACTCCGAGCCGCCCTTCGCGGAAACGAATTCTGGCACTTCAATGCGGGCGCGTTCGAGGAACTCCTTAAGCTGGTCCTCCTTCGCCTTAAGCTCCCCGTCGTAGGAAAGATTAGCGTAGACCATCCCTGGCACAACGCGCTCCGCGGCACATTCGACGCGGTCGGGAGATTTTTCAACGACCTCTACAAGACGCGCCTTGACGAAATGTTTCTTTTCCTCGACGATTTCCGCCTTGACCTGCTCTCCAGCCCATGCGCCAGGAACGAAAATGACGCGTCCGTCGCCAAGGCGGCCGAGCCCGTCGCCACCATAGACGTTCTTCGCAATATAGACAGTTGAGGTCATGAGCCACTCCTTAGTTTCTTTATGAGCGCGATTTCGTCGCGGTATCCCTGCAGGTCGCACGGAGTCTCAAGGTAAAACGGCAAGTCCTTCAACTTCGGATGGTTCACGACGCGAATAAGCGCATCAAGCCCGATTTTTCCCTTGCCGATCTTCTCGTGGCGGTCCTTGTGCGCTCCGAGGACATTCATCGAGTCGTTGAGATGGATCGCCTTGAGCCGGTTAATCCCGACAATCCGATCAAACTCCGCAAGCACACCGTCAAGGTCGTTCACTATGTCGTAGCCACCGTCCCAGATGTGGCAGGTGTCAAGGCAAACTCCAAGAGTGTTGCCTCGCACTGGGAGCTTCGACTCGGTAGCGTCGATGATTGCACGGATCTCGGCAAAATCCCTGCCGACCTCGCTGCCCTTTCCCGACATTGTCTCGAGAAGTATTGTCGTGGAAGGAAGTTTCCCGCCATGCGCATCGAGCCAACGAAGGAGGATGCGCACGAGCATTCCAGATATGAGGTTGATCCCCTCTTCGGCACCCTGCCCGACATGGCTGCCGGGATGAAAGTTGTACATCGCGCCAGGAGTATGTTCAAGGCGATCCAAGTCGTCTGCCATTACCTCCTCGGCAAACTCCCGGACGCGCGTCTCGGCACCTGCCGCGTTTAGCGTGTATGGCGCATGGGCAAGAATCGGGCCTATGCCGTTCGCCGCGGCAAAATCGAGGAACGCAGCGATGTCGCCCTTGTCCAGCGGCTTCGCCGCGCCGCCGCGTGGATTGCGAGTGAAGAATTGAAACACATTCGCGCCGATTGAGACGGCTGTCTGCCCCATGGCGAGATAGCCCCCCGACGCACTAAGATGACATCCTATTTTCATTGTCTTGCAGGGCTTCATGTTTATATAACGCGACGCATACCAACATTAGTGGCTTGAAGTATACCATAATCGCTCAAACCGCGCTACATGAAAGAGCGACTGCACAGCACGCAATGTCAGCGCGAAAGGTGGCCTGTAGTCCACTCGCCAATCGTCTTTCGCGAAACCTCGTGGAAGCCGCGGGACTGAAACGCCGCAAGAACCTCAGGGTACAGTTCCTCGAGGATTCCAGAGACAATCAGCGTCTTCTTCGCGTAGCCGGCGATTTCGTCGGCAAAGGCAATCAAAAGTGGCCCCAGGATATTCGCAACGACGAAATCGGCCGGAGCAAACGGCGCCTCACCAGAACCGACATCTCGCCCCTGAAGCGCGAGATCGGGATAAACGCCCTTCGCCGCCTCAATCGACTCGTCAAGCGTAACCGCGCCCTTCCCGAGCGCGAAAAGGCGGTAGTCGACGGTAACGCCGTTCAGCGCTGCGTTCTCGCGCGACGCGTTGACCGCGTCCTCGTCGATGTCGAAACCGGCGACAGGCGAAAAGCCAAGTTTCGCCGCGGCGATAGAGAGAATGCCGCTGCCACAGCCCATGTCCAAGAAAGAGTTAGGTGGTTGGGTGGTTAGGTGGTTGGGTGGTTGAGCGGTTGCCAGCTCGTCAATGTATTCGAGGCAGGCACGAGTAGTCTCGTGCTTGCCGGTGCCGAACGCCATACCGGGATCAAGGACGAGGGGAATCCTGTCGGAGAATTCGCCCGACGCCTTGAAGCCGTCGAGCTCCCAAGTGGGAACCGTGACGAGACGGCGACCGATGGGCTCGATCTTAAAGTGACGGCGATATGAAAGCTTCCAGTCTTCGTCAGGGACTTCCGAGGTTTCGACCTGCGCAGAAGAGCCGACAAGCGCAAGTGCCTCCTTGAGACGACGAGCCGCCTCGCCAGCTTGCGCAGGATCGGCGAGGTAGACCTGCATCTGCGTGTCCGGCTCTTCGATGTCGTGGTACGAGGACAAAATGAAATCCCCTCCGTCGAACACTTCGAAGAGGGGATTCACATATCGCTCGGGAACCGAGCAATGGACTTTCGTCATTACTTGGCCGCCTTCTTGGCGACGAGCTTCTTGACGACCGTCGGACGCTGGACGAGAACGCGAACGTCCTCGGTGCCCATCTTGGCGACAGTCTCGGGATCCATTCCCATCTTCACGAGGCGCGCGCGCTGAGCCTTGCTCTTGCGGGCCTTGCCGGCCGGCGTCTTGCACGGACGAACGTGGGATTCCTTGCGGAGTGTACGACCAGTACCCATCTCAAACCTTCTTTCTTTTTAAGAGGCTTAGGCCTCGACGATCGTTACGACCTTGCCGTCCTTGACGAACTTCACCTTGCCGTCCTTGAGGGCGAAGAGGGTGAAGTCGCGGCCCTGGCCGACGTTCTTACCGGGGTGGAACTTCGTTCCGCGCTGGCGGACGATGATGGAGCCGGCCTTGAGGAGCTGGCCGTCATACGCCTTGACGCCGAGATACTGCGGGTTGGAGTCGCGTCCGTTACGGGCCGATGCAGAAGTAGCCATTGTCTTGCCTCCTTACGCGATTGCCTTGACGGTTGCGACGGTGAGCTGCTGGCGGTGGCCGACGAGACGGCGGCTGCCTTTCCTGCGCTTCGCCTTGAAGTTGTAGACCTTGTCGTCCTTGACGACGCCGGCGACCGAGAGAACGACCTTGGCGCCTTCGACATAGGGCTTTCCGACCTTGAGGGTCGTGCCGTCGCTGACCGCGAGAACGGTCGTAAGCTCGGCATCCTGACCCGCTTCGACCGAGAGCTTTTCAATCTCGATCTTGTCACCGACCTTGACAAGCACCTGCTTGCCGCCGGTTTCGAGAACAGCGTATGCTTCCATTGTTTTCTTTCCTTTTCTTCCGCATTCCTTGTGGTTCATCCACGAAATGCTGGAAGACTCTTCCGCGAGGAAGGCGATGCGATGCGACTCGAGCGCGGCGTCAAGCACCGCAGAGTAGCGCTCGGGAGACGCAGTCCTGACAAGCTTCACGAACTCGGTCATGATCTCGCGGTCGCCGCCACCATGGTGGCCGTGCTGCTGCGGGATGATCGTCGTAGAGTCGCCAAGGAACGGCAGTATCTCGATCTTGTGCTCGTCCGCGATAATTTCGCCGCGCGTGCCGTAGAAGTGTGTGATGCGCGTGCGCTGCTGGGAGTAGCTCTCCATCTCGAGGATGATCGTGAGCCCGCCGTCGTACTCCATGAGCACCGTCTGGTGGTCGACGGAATCGTTGCCGCACGCATAGACGCAGCGGCCGTACGGCGACTTCTCGATCATATTCAGGATCGCCTCGTCGGACTCGTCCGCGAAGTGATACCTCAAGTCGGTGCGGTCGTAATAGATCTTGTACGCGTCAAACGGGCACTTCTCGCGAACCGACTCGGGGCAGTCCTTGCAGCGGTCGGTCGCACCAGCCGGCTTGTTCTCCGGCCGCCAGTGCATAAGCGAGCCGAAACTCGTTATCTTCTTGCAGCGCTTGCCCTTTGTCCACCACTCGATCAGGTCAAAGTCGTGCGTGCACTTGTTGACGAGCATACCCGTCCCCTTCTCCTCGACCGACCAGTTGCCGCGACAGTAGGCGTGTGCCGCCTTGCCGTAGGAAATCGCCGCAAGGTGGTGGACGCTCGTCAGCTCGCCTATCGCGCCCGACGCGATGACTTCGCGAAGCTTCTTGTAGAACGGGGCATAGCGAAGGACATAACCCGTGAGAACGAGGCGCTTCGTGCGCTTCTGGGCCTCGGCGATGTCGACGCACTCCTGCCAAGTGCACCCGATCGGCTTCTCGAGAAGGACATGGTAGCCCTTCTCAAGCGCCTTGAGGCACGACTTGTGGTGCAGCCGGTCTGGAAGCGAGATGACGACGGCGTCTGCTTCGACGCCGGCGTCAAGCGCCGCCTCCCAGCTCTTCCACGTCGGATACGTGGCGTCAGCGGGGAACTCCGCCACCGGGTCGGCGAGACCAGCGATCTCGAACTCGTCAGGGTGGGTCTTCGCATATGCCGCGTAGGCGCGGCCGCGAATCCCGTACCCGAGGATTATGGCCCTCACAGGTTTCATCAGACGACGATCTCCCATCCGTTGCGGTAGCATTCGCGCTTCGTCGAGATCCCCTTCGTCTCGCCTGCGGCGAGCTCCATCTTCTCTGGATCCCAGTCGAATCCGGTGTCATAGATGTACGACATGTTGCAGAGGAGGCACAGCGTGCAGCTGCGGCCGCCGACCTCGGCAGGCGAAATCGTCATCTTGCGGGAGTCAATGCACTCGCAGAAATTCTGAATCTGGTTGGGGCTCAAATAGAGCCCTGCCTTTTCGATTTCGGCAGCGTACTTCTTCTCGAGGAGGTCGAGAGCCGCGTCAAGGCGGTTGTCAACCTTGACAGCTGCATCGGTACCGTAGTCCTTGCCGACAGACTCCGCGACGATGTGATCCTTCATGTAGGTGACGTCCTGAAGCGCCTTGCGGACGTCTTCAGTCGGACGGACGGTCGTGGCGTCAAAGCCAACCCAGACGGCAATCTTGCCGCGATTGACGGCGACAACGCCCTTGGTACCGTAGAACACCGTGCCCCACACGCCAAACGGCCCGTGGTAGAGCTCGATGTCCTTGCCGTCTTTCTTCGACTTGAAGAGCATCTTCATGCCAAACTGGCGGCGACCGCCGTGGAATAGGTCGGTCGAGTACGGCTCGTTGGAACGGATGATCTTGTACGGACCGGAGTCGTCCATGTCAATGCCCCACTGCGCAATATCGAGATGATGCGCACCCCAGTCGCCATTGTATCCAGAGCCAATGTCGTCGTCGAAGCGCCAGAACATCGGATAGAACGTGTTGACGCCGACCGGCGCGAGCTGGTTGGAGTAGGGACGCCACTTCGCAGGCCCAAGCCACATATCCCAGCCCTTCTCGCCGAGGAGCTCATAGCCCTCAGACTCTTTCGCGGCGTTCTCGGGCACGTCGAAGAAGCGGATCGGGTGCGACGGACCGCCAAGCTTCTTGCCACCGATGCCGTAGTTGGCGTCGACGTACCTGACGTCGCCGATGACGCCGCCGCGAACGAGCGACGCCGCCGTGCGGAAGACGCGCCAGGAGCGCTGCATAGAGCCGGTCTGGAAGACGCGGTCGTACTTCTTCTGGGCCTCGATGACCTTCTTGGCCTCGTCAATCGAATAGGTGAGCGGCTTTTCGCAGTAGACGTCCTTGCCGTGCTTCATCGCCTCGACGGAGATGTACGCATGCCAGTGGTCAGGCGTCGCTATGCAGACGGCGTCGATTTCGGGATTGGCGAGAACCTCGCGGAAGTCGGCAAACGTCGCGCACTTGGAGCCGTCCTTGTAGTGGGCGTTGACACGCGATGCGCCATCCTCGCGACGCGCCTTGTCGACGTCGCAGATCGCAACGACGCGAACGTTGGGCTGCTTGAGGAACTCGGTAAGGAGGAAGCGACCCTGAATGCCGATGCCGATCATGGCGACGTTGCGCTTCTCACCCGGCTTGAGCTCACGGACCCCAGCCTTGGCTGTCGAGCAGGCGGCGAACGTAGCGGCCGCGGCCGAACCAAAAAGAAAACTCCTGCGGTTGATGTCTATCATTTTATTTACTCCTTAGATATGCGCTGTATGCGCAGTATGTTTGCCAACAATCGAATTTGGATGCAAGCTCCCACGGGGCATGCATGTTGAGAAGAGGCGTGCCCATGTCGAGCACCTTCATCCCGAAACGCGCCATGTACTGGGAGATCGTGCCGCCGCCGCCCTTCTCCATACGGCCAAGCTCGCACATCTGCCATGTGACATCGCCTTCTTCCATTATGCGGCGAATCTCAGCAACGAACTCGGGGCCGCAGTCGCTCGCGCCGCCCTTCGTCGTCCCGCCCGTGTACTTCGAGGCGACGGGACCCGCGTGGAAGCGCGCGAGATTGCCAGTCGAGTCGACGTCGGGGAAGTGCGGGTCGGATGCAGCCGACACGTCGGCCGACAGCATCGTGGAGCGCTCGAGCGCGCGGCGGACGAGAATGTCGCGCGCGTTCTTCTCCTGGCGCTCGACCATCTCGGCGACAGTGTTCTCGAAGAAGCTCGACTGCATGCCGGTCGACCCCATTGAGCCGATTTCCTCCTTGTCGCACATCAGTATCGACGCTGTGACGTCTGGAACGTGGTCAGAAGCGTCGATGAGCGCCTGGAGCCCCGCGAACGAGCAGACGCGGTCGTCATGGCCGTAGCCCGCGATGAGCGCACGGTCAAAGCCGACTTCACGCGGCATGCCGGCGGGAACGATCTCGAGCTCGGCGGAGAGTAGATCGTCTTCGTCGATCTTGTATGTCTTCTTCAAGTAGGCGACAAGATCAGACTTGCCCGCCTTTGGCTCGGCGCCAGGCTTGTCGCCCTTCTCGGGCTTTGCGTAAGTAGTCCATGCGATGGCGTCGAGATCCTCCGCAGGGAAGAAGTCGGTAACGTGCTTCTTCTCCTGATCCCTGCCGAGGTGAGGCAGAATGTCGCTGATCATGAAGACGGGATCGCCCGGCGCGTCGCCTACCGCAATGTCAATCCTCTTGCCGTCCTTGCGGACGACGGTTCCGTAAAGCGCGAGCGGGAGGACGAGCCACTGGTATTTCTTGATGCCGCCGTAGATGTGGCAGTCGAAGTATACGTAGCCGCCCTTTTCGTAAAGAGGCCTCGGCTTGAGGTCAAGACGCGGCGCATCGGTATGGCCGCCGACGATGCGAAGGCCGACTTCGGAAATCTTCTTCTTGCCGATCACGGCGGCCATGACGGTACGACCCTCGTAGCCACGGTATACCTTGTCGCCGGGCTTCAGCGTCTTAAACTTGGAGATATCCTTGAATCCCCTCTTTTCGAGAAGCCGGACGCTCTCAGCGTAGCTGCGGCGTTCCGTCTTCGCAATACCCAGGTAGCGCACATATTCGGCGCAGTACTCTGACATCGACTTATATTGGAATTTCATTCTTGGTATTATACCAAAAAGAACGCTCGCGCGGGGAGGAATTCTCGGGCTAAGCCGTTTTACCGGCATGGTGATTTAGTTCATGGCGCATGAAGCCCGTGGATATTGAATTTACCGCACCCCATTGACAAATGCGGCGAAATATGAGATGATATCCTCGTCT
>CACWJS010000121.1 GCA_902761275.1 uncultured bacterium
CTCGTCGCGGCAGTAGAGCGGGAAGAGCCACGACGCCTCGCCCGACCTCCCGTAGAGCGGAGTGATGAACGACTCCTTGTTGCGGTAGTAGAGGGGAATGAGCCAGTCGCTGCCGTCCTTCTTGTTGCGCCCGTAGAGCGGCGTTATGTATGTGCGTTCTTCGCCGTCGAAATAGACAGGGAAGAGCCAGGTGCGGCGCGGGTTGTGCCCGTAGAGGAGAGTGTAGAAGCTTTCACGGTCCTTGTAGAAAAGCGGGAACACCCAGCTCGCGCCGCCTGTCGCGTCGTTCCAGACATGGCCGCCAAGCCCCATGAGAAGATAGAGAAGCCGATCGCCGGTCTTGTCGTCGCGTTCGTAGCCGTCCGACCCATACTGCCGCCAATAGGGAAGCGAGGCGAAAGTCCTCTTGTCGCGCCAGTAGAACGGCACGACCCAGTCGGCGTCACCGCTCTTGCCGCCAATCAGCGTCAGGAACTTCTCCTTGTCCTTGTAGTAGAGCGGCAGCGTCCAGTTGGCCTCGACCGTCTTGCCGAAAAGCGGCGTGAGCATCAAGTGCTCGTCGTGGTAGTAGAACGGAATAAGCCAATTCGCATCCTTTGTCTTGCCGAAGAGCGGAGTCAAGAACTCGTCATTGGCCTTGTCGTGTGAATAGAACGGCAGCAGCCACGACGCCTGATAGTCGCCGTTAGTGTTCGAGTCACACCCCGCGAGACCGCAGAGGATGCGGCTCTTCAAGTGCCCGCCACTGCGATAGCGCGAATACGGCAGCGAATAGAAGTCATCGTCGTCGCAAAAGTAGAACGGCAGGCAGCGATGATTGGTGAATTTACCATCGCGGCGATTGAAGCCCGCGAGCCCGCAGAACGCCCAAAACTTGCTTTTCTCTTCGCTCCACGAGGAGCGCTCTCTCGACTCGTAGTAGTAGAGCGGCCAAATCGTGTTCCACAAGTCTCCGCTCTTCTCCCATCCAGCCCAGCAAAGCGGGAAGATGCAGAAGCCGCCATCATCGTCGTCGTCGTTGTCCCAGAAGATCGGGAATACTCCGGCGAACTCCCTGTTCCACCACAGGGCAGGGAAGAGGCAGAAATATGGCTTGTCGCTATAGCTCTCTCCCCAGAAGAGCGGGAACACGCGATAGTCTCTGTGCTTTGTGTCGAACTGGCTTATCGGCCAAAAGAAGTTGAACTCGTCATAGTCGCCGCTGCCACTCTGCTTGTACTGCGAGTAAAGCGGCCTAAGCGCGAGGTGGTCGTCACCCCACGAGATGAGCGGCCAGGCGAGCGACCCGACGGGCTCGCGGTAGTACGCGACCGGCCAGAGGTTCACGCGATCCTCGACCGCGCCAGTGAACTTCACTTCGTTTCCTTCGTAGAACGGCGACGAAGAAAACTCCTTCATCTTGCACCCGCCCAGCATCATCACGCCGAAAACGGCAGTAATTATCTTTTTCATGTTTTTCTCCCTTCCTTTAAGCTTTGTTTTATTTTTGACAGGTTTTATAGGTTTCTGGTTTTGTTTTAGACAGGATTTACAGGATTTACAAGATTAAGACTCCCTTTCATTTCCCATAATCCTGTTAATCATGTTAATGCTGTCTAAAAAACCTTCCCGCGTCACCCCGCGCAAACATCTTTCGCGTATTCATGAGTTTGTTCCTTTCTTGAAATTTGATTCATTCCATGTTATGCCAAAACCAGGCGTGGAGGCCATAGATTGAAAGCAGCACCAGCACAACATAGAAAGCGAAGGCCGTCCATTGCGCTCGTCGTTCATCCATCGTCAAGAACACAAGCCCGACGGCGATGTACAAAATGTAGGAAACAACGTATATAAACTTCTGCCACTCATCCGCAATATACAGCCATCCCATAACATCACAGAGCGGACCTATGACCGCCCACGCCGTAAAATATGGCACGAGCAGAATGCTTATGACGATAACCCACAATGCATCCCACGCTGCCTCCGGCCATTCGCCAAACAATAGCAATAGCCCCGGGATGTAGGAGACCGCAAGCAACATCAGAAACTTCTTCATCCTTCCGCTCCTTTCTTAATCCTGTTAATCTTGTTAATCCTGTCTAAAAGCCTTCCTGCGACGGCCCGCGCAAACATCTTTCGCGCATTCATTTCGATTCTTTCTTTCCGCTTTGTGCTCTTTGTGTTCTTCGTGGCAAATCTCGCACTGTTGAAGTCTTCAGTTAGTCCCTTTGCCCGTTGGCTTCCTTTTCGCGTTTCTCTTGGCGCGCCTTGAGAACTCTCGTTATCTTCTGGCTCATAATATCGGCATCCCGAAGAACCATTAGTTGTTCATCGTTGAACTTCACATGGTCATCCCCCTCCGACGCCGAACCGATGGAGAGCTCTATTTCATAAGGAATCACCTGATACATATGCACCTTTGTCGCTCCCTTAATCTCGACCAGCCCTTTAGCCAACATATCCAAAGATTCACGCTCACAAGATTTCTCGTAGACGGCTTTGACTATGCCCTGGAACTGATTCATTATTCTCCAGTCAAGGTCTGACCGCCCTTTTAGCCACGATCTGAGAATCGCAAGAATAGCCGACACTTGCTTATCTGACAAGCTCTTCTTGTCGCATTGGCCAGAAAGCCATCGGTTTAGATAATATAGCTTATCACACGCCCGCGATTCCCAATATTCCGAATCTGCAAGCGTTGCATCAAGATCAGAGTCCAACCGACGCCGCACATCCTGGTAATTCGTTTCATCAATCTGCAAAAGCATGTTGTCGAGGAAGTCAATAGGCAGCATGACGGTGTCAAACGCTGGCGCAACGACGCAACGTTCTGCGAGAGTGGCAACAGCACCAGCAGGAATCAACGTCACCCAGCCGACAACAGGTATCACTGCCCCCGTCAGCATCATAGCGTCGCCCGCTGTTTTGAAACTTTTTCCTCCAGACCAAAGATCTTTCGTCGAGGCATAATACTTGTTCTCCCGATCGACAAACATATAGCATCCCTGCTGTAACAAGCAGGACACAGCCACCACAATCATGGCTATCACTTTTTTCACTTCATTTCTCCTTGGATTTGTCTTAAGCGTGCCAAACGGTACCTAGCCCTTATTTCGCGCTAAGCGCATCACCAAATAGACATAGCAAAAACAATTCACCGGGGAGCAACACGGCGTCTGCTGGCACGGCGGCCGGCAAAGCCCAGTACTTCTTTTCAGTTACAGCCATACATGTATAACAGCCGGAAAGCAAAAGGCTAAAAACAACGGCAACCGCAATCGTAGTAATCTTCATAGAGTATTTCTGTTTCATTAGTATCCTTTGTTAAAGTTCCGTGTGACTAATCGTTGTACCATTCCTCAAGCTTTCGATTGAATTCAAGCCGCGTGAGCTTCGACCATTCCTTGACGCGGTCGGTCAAGTCCTCGACATGCATCGTCACGCGGCGGCGCGGAACGAACGGCGACCAGAAGAACCACAGGAAAACGCTCTTGATGAAAGTCGGCACGAACGCGGGCGAGGTCTTGCGTCCCTTGCGCGACCAGATCGACCCCCAGAGTCCGCGCGTTCTGACGCCAATGACGCGCACATTCTCCGGCAAGTCGCCGCACATGTTGTAGGCGAGCTGGCGAGTGCCGATGTCCTCGTGCTCGGGCTCGGTCTGAATGTGCCCTGACGGATAGAAGATTACATTGCCGCCGTCCTCAAGCGTCGACTTCACAATGTCGCCAAGGCCGCGCGCAATCGTCGCCCCTTGCGCAGTGCGGTGCTTGCGAAGGTCTGGAACCGCGACTGCGCCAAGAGTCTTGAGCACCCACGGCGCGACGATGCCAGTGTGGAAAAACGACTCGTCCGAAAGCGGCTTTAGCGGCGTCTTCCAAAATGCCACGCCCACGAGCATCGGGTCAACCATCGCAGGGTGATTTGGCAAGACGAGATAGGCCCTGGAAGGTCTTGCGGGACGAGCGGGACTGGCGCAAGTCTCGCCGGTCTCGCTTGTCGCGCTTGTCATTCTCCGCTCCATTCCAAGAGATTCTTCCAAACCGTCAATCTCCACCTTGTATCGCCAGGCGAAGACCCACCGGCCAACGCAGAGGAGAACCGAGCGGTAGCAGAACACAAATAGGAACGGCGCGACGAGAAAAGCAATCGCGAGCAGCAGCAGAAACGCCTTCGGACCAAACGCCCAGCTCACGAGCGCGTAACACCCGCTCGCCGCAAGCATAAAGAGGAACGACACTTGGTTGAAATACGAGAGCATCGTGTTGAGCTTCGGCCCCTTCACAACCTTCTGAATCTCGGCGTCGAGCGGTAGCTTGAAGAACCCAAGATCAAACGCGAGAAGCCCCAGCGCCACGCCAAACCACCGCGGCGAAAGCGCCGCGAAATAGAGAACGCCGAGGAGCGCTGCTGCGATCCACCCTGTGAGAAGCGTCACGCCGAGAAGAAAGCGCCGCCTGTCGACAAACCCAGCGACGATCTGCCCCGCGACAATGCCAACCGCCGCGCCGCAAAGGAGCACACCCGTGCCGGTATCGCTCAAGTTGAGCCCCGCCTCGGCCTTGCCGTAGACGAGAAGCCCCATCTGGAGCATCGCCGCGCCCCACCAAAACACCGAGAGAGTGAAGATGACGGCGTTGAGCCCATTGTAGCGCCCAGCCATTCGGTAGGCGCGGGCAATATAGCGAATCGGGTTTATCGCGTGAAGCGAGCGATTGAGCTCTTCCTTGGCGTGAATTGTGTAGCTGGCAAGAAGGCCAAGGGTGGCAAAGACGACAAGAAGGATATATTTAGTCTCCATGCCAGCCCTATCTGCCACGACCGCGCCCACGACCGTTCCCATCAAGACGCCGAGAAACGAGACGCCCTCCATGCCGCCCATGCCAGTAGAGATCCGCGCTTCGCCGCCGATGTCACGGACGAGCGCGTATTTCGCGGGCGAATAGAGCGAGCTTTGGAGCCCCATTAAAAGTATCGCGCCAATGACGAGCCAAGGCGACTTCATGGCGAAGCCCGTTATCGCAACGGCCATGATCGGCAGTTCCGCCCATTTGGCAAACCTCACGATGCGACGCTTTTCCAAGACGGCGGTCAGTCGGTCGGCAAGCGGCGAGCAGAGGATATAAGGCAGCACCAGCGCCCCTGCGGTAACGCCCATCGCAAGCGACTTCACCCGCTCGTCGGAAAGCCAGCTAATTACAGTAAAGCTCGCCAGCGTCTTCAGGAAGTTGTCGTTCAGTGTCCCGAAGAAGTTGGTCACATAAAGCGGCAGAAAAGAATTATTCTTCATTTCCCCTCCTTTGCGCCATTTGCGTTCTTTGCGGCTAAATCATCCCCATCCACAAAACTCTTGATCAGCTCAAAGTAGTTGTCAAAGCCCATGTCGTCGACGAGCGTGTTATGATCGAAAGCGCCTGGCCTTGCGAATACGGAATCACCCTGTCACCCGTACCATGAATCATCAGCACGCGACACTTCACATCGCCGATGCGCTTCAAGTTCGGAAACGGATCGACCGGCAACAGGCGCACACGAGTGACGACGCGCGGCGCGGAAAGAAAAGGCGCCTCGAGAATCAGCCCGCCACAGGGCTTCGTCGCCGCGAGCTCGGTCGCAGGGCCCGTGCCAATGGAAAAGCCGTCGACTATGATGTCCTCCGGCTTGAAGCCACGCTTCTCGATAAGCCAGTCGTAGAGCCGGTGGACATTCCTGTAGCACCCCTCTTCATCAGGCGAACCATCGGAAAGTCCATAGCCGGGATAGTCGACTGACGCGACCGTGTAGCCGCCTTCCGCGAGCAGTTCCAGCATATCAAGCGTCGAGAGCGCGTCCTCGGCGTTGCCGTGGCAGCGGATAATCGCCTTCTTGCCGCGAAGGCGGGCTGCCATGCTCTGGACCATAGACAATAGCCGCCACCTTTACACCGTTCGTGCCAATGTCGACATACCCCCTCGTAGTCGCATTGTATTTGCCCTTAACAGGATGGAACATCAGCGAATTGATGCACCCCGTACCGATGAGGATCAACAGCACGACCACGATTGCGATTATCTTCGCCGCAGATTTAAAAGCATCCTTGATCATCATTGCATTCCTTTCTATAAATTCTATTCCATCCACCGCTCATTCTCATCGCGCACGAACACAGTATAGGCGTCGCACCCCCATCCGGTGGGGAACAGGAGCTTGCCGTAGTGCGCACTTATGACCTTGCCGTCTTCGCCAAACCTGGTGCGAAGACGTAGAATCATGTACTTGCTGCGATCAATGCGTTGCGACCCCTCTGAGCCAATTGCGCCATTCCACCGCCAGCAAGAAACCCATCCAACCTTAGACGGCGCATATCTGCCACAGGATGGCGCCTCGTAACAGCCATGCAATCCGTCGTACCAGTTGCAGTCGTCAGCGACAAACCCATTTCCCGCACCCACCGTCGAATACTCCCTGGCAATGCGATAGGCGTTTCGCGGCTTCGCATCATCCTTTACCTCGACCTTCTGACTCACGAGCAGATCCGCCGTCTTGCCCTTGCCATACGGCGGAAGCCAGTCACCAAGTTCACAGTCGTAGTATAGGTCAGCCGACTTGAAACGCAACGCATCCGGCCACCCCAATTGGCTCTCGATCTTCCCCACGGAGCGAATCTTGCGCCTAATAGTGAAATCGAAGACGATGCGCCCGTCATCGCCCGGTGCCTTCTCGTAAACCTTGTAGTGCTGTGTCCCATCGTATTCCCTGTAGTCGTAAAAACCATTCTTCCTTATTTCCACGCGACTGAACAACACCCTGTTAAGCTTCGGCACAAATATCTCTCCGTTCGCGTCGGTCGTTTCTCTTATTGTGTCCTCCAGAATGCTGTTGGTCGAAAGCCATGACCAGAACGACGCCCCTTCTACCGGCCTGCCATCGGAGTCCCGAACGCGAATCACAAATCCATGCCGCTCCTGCATCAAGTCATATGGCAAACAGACGAGATCAATAACCGGCGAAACAACAAGTTCATCAACCGCCGCCACGACAATCCCAGCAGGTATCGAGACAATACCCAACGGCGGTATTATCATACCAAAGTAGATCAGCCCAATCGCGGCTTTCCCAGGGCCCTCTCGCGTCGTCTGAAATATCTCGCCTGAGCGAGGCGAATCAAATGCGCCAAAAAGCTTAGTCGTTGCCGATAGCAGGACGACGACTACAAAGACCATAGATATCCATCTCTTCATTTCTCTTCCTTTGTGGCCTTTGTGTTCTTCTTGTCCGCCGAAGCCTTGGCGTAGGCGGATGTGGCTAAAAACACCTGTTCGCAGATGCTGTCCGTGACCTTCTCTGCCCAAGCGCGATTGTCGATGCCCGCAGGACGGAAGGACTTGTGCCATTTGACGTCCGCAAGCGCATACACCGAAACCTGCGCCCAGATCGATGTCGTGAGAAGCTCCAGCCGCTCTTCATCCTTCACCTTCATCGCAAGGAGTTTTCTGAGCCCTTCGTAAACAGGGCGACCAAACGCCTCCTTGAACTCGTCATGGCGTGGGGCGTGTGACCTCGTGGCGGAAGAGACCCGCGCAAAGTTTCTGGGCGCGCTCGGTCGGAAGCGTCATGAAAAGCATATCATCCACCCACTCACGCACAGCCGCACGCCACGACTTCTCGTCCTTGACGCCGTCTGCAAGCGTGGCGAGAGGAGCGCCGAGGTCACCGAAAAGCCGTTTCGCGGCGAGGCGGTATAGCGCCTCCTTGGAGCCGAAGTAGCGGTTCATGAGCGCCGAGTTCGCGCCCGCGCGGCGGCATATCTCCCGCGCCGAGGCAAGCTCGAAGCCCTTGTCGGCAAACTCCTGCTCAGCCGCCGCGAGTATTGCCTCGCGCGTCTCCACGCCGTCCTGCCGCGCCTTTCTAGCCCTTTTCAATGGCATCTCGAAATCTCCTTTTATCGTAATCACGCGATTACTTTATCATAAAACGACCGCCCCTGTCAATGGCGAACTGAAAAAATTTTATTTCCCCCCGAGGACGGCCTTCAGCCGCTCTTCCACCTGCGCGGCGGATATGCCGCGGAGAAGTATGCGCTTTTGCTTCGAAGTCTCGCCGCTCTTGAAAGCGACTGACGACTTCGCAAGACCGAATTCGTCGGCAAGCGTCTCGATAAGCTCCTTGTTGGCCTTTCCGTCTACAGGGGCGCAGCGTATTCTCACTTTCACGGCATCGCCAATAAGCGAGTCGATCCCCGCCCGCGACGAGCGCGGCTGGGCCCTTACGTTTATTACCACGCCGTCAGGCGTCTCGGAAAGACATTCCATACTACGAATTGCGCCAGTTGGCGAACGACACGAGCGGCGCCGTCTCGTCTGCGGTCGTCGCTATCGACGGCTTCAGCGTCTTGCAGCCGATTGCGGCGAGGTCGCGCTCAAGCGCGGCATACTGCGCCTCGTCCTCGTATGTGCCGACGATCGCACCGCCAGAGCCGGCGAACTTGGCGCTCGCGCCGCTCTTCCGCGCCGTCATCACCATGCGGCGGTTCTCCTCCGCGACATTGAAAATGCGGTCGCGGAGATTGAAGTTCGCGTCGACGAGCGCGGGGATCTTCTCTGGGCGGCCCGCGAGAAGCGCGTCGCGCCCCTGCTGCGCGATGTCCGCGAATTCCGTCATCGCCGCAAGGACGTCGGAGTTCTTCGCCTCGAAGAGCCGCTTCACTTCCTTGTGCGCCTCGCCAGACTCCTCCGCGCGCGCCGCGTCGTAGGAAACATAGAGCTTCGGCATTAGCGCGGGGTCGATGCGCTCGTACCTTCCGCGATTGTTCGCCTCGACGAACGACTTTTCGAAGTCCATGAAGACGACACCGTTGTACATCTGGATTACGCGGTCCTGGAAGCCGCAGTTGATGCGAAGCTCCTCCTTCTCGGCCTCAAGGCAGATCGTCGGCGCGACTTCGAGCGGAATCTCGACTTCGTAGAATTTCATCAACGCCTTGAGCATCGCCGAGCATATCGCCGACGAGCCCGAGAGCCCAACGAGACGCGGAATGTTGATCTTGTACTCCGCCGTGAAGTTGCGCTTCGGCAGCGTCACGCCGTTCTTGCAGCAATACTCGTAAAAGCGCTTCGTGACGGCCTTCAAGAGCCGTATTCCGCCATAGTAGCCGTAGAGCCGCAAGTCGCGCACAAGCTGCTCGGGCGAGTCGAACGTAGCGTCGTCTACTTCGCCGGGAACAAACCGGAGACGAGACGACTCGGAGAGCGTCAGTTCCACGCCGAAGTTCGAGAACGCAAACGAGAGCGTCTTGCCGAAATAGCCATCGGACGGATTCCCGAGAAATCCAGCGCGGGCAAAACTTCTTGTCTTGATCATCGCCATGTCTTTAGTCTCCCACATCTGCTCTTTCCGCGCGGCGCGCGCGAAGAAGAATCTGTTCGGGTCATCACACCATAGTCTTCTCGGTGTTGTCATACACCTCGTCAGGACATAAATCGGCTCCATTTGGCCACATCACCGTGCCATGGTCGGCGACAACCTTGTCGAAGACCCCGTCCGCCCAAATCCCAGAGAGACATTCACAACCCCGATATGGGCTACAGTCGAATATGCCCCTCTCTCCGTTCCGAAAAACGATGTCAAGCCGGAAATCAGGCAGAGCCCTTACCTCTTTTACACGATTCATCATCATGGCAGCGCTCCTATCGTATCGGATCAATCCACACGACATCCTTGCCCTCCATGCAGAGCTTCCAGTTCAGCATGAGTTCTTCCGTGCGCATGTCAATGAACGTCTGAGCGTTGCGCAATTGTCTTCCAGGAATCTCTCCCGCAAGCACTTCTCCCTCTGGAACAGAAAGGACGCATTCATCATCACCATACAAAACATGAACATGCGGTCGGTTGTGGCGACCGTTCTTTTCCGGATACATGTACAAAACCATACCCAGAAATGCAGATACACGTCCCATAAATTCTTCCTTTCGTGACTTCTTACATACAATTTATATGCATACAAGTTTGCATGCATGTCCTCCTTCGCAGCTTACGCCGACCTCCACCTTCGCACAAGGCTACGGCGGATAAAACAGAGGACACGAAAATTATACTACATTCCCTATTTCGCCGTCAAATCGCAAAATAAAAAATCAAGGTGCGGCGAAATGAGATTACTATGAGAGGCTTTGTCAATAGGGAATTTTCGCCTACGGCGAAAAACCTCTTCCTCGACGCCTTGCCGCCGCGCACTCCCGCTCCGCCGCTTCCTTTTCCTCCCGCTCGCGCTCGGCGCGCTTCTCGGCCTCGATCACGGCGACGACCTTTCTCTTTGCCCACGCGAAATACGCGTCTCCGAACGAGCGGCGATGCCTGACCAAAGCTTCGCTCAACTCCATCGGGAATTCCGTCCGCCCTCCAAGTTTCTCGCAGATTTTCTCTGGGGAAAGCCCCGCATCGCACATTTCAATTGCACGATACACGTCACGATCCAGCCCTGCTCCGGATATGGCAACGTGACAATCTCCGCCCGGCAAGAGCAGAAACGAATCACCGCGCAGCGCACTCGCAAATTTCGCCACTTCGCGATCCCCCATCTCCTGTAGAGTCTTCTTGTCCTGCGGCCACTTTCTCCTGCGACGATCATGTCGCTCAGGATATATCATGCAAGGAACCCCCTGTGTGCCATTTTTCCACCAGACTGCAACTTCTCGATCAGAAAGCACCTGAGCCGAAGACACATTAGGAAGCTTGCTTATTTCCAAGACAAACCTCTCGACACGATTTGTTATACCGAGATATATCAAATGGTCAAGAAGTTCTAACTTAAACTTTCTAACCTCCTTATCCCACTCCGATGTATTTTCGTCTATGGCATCAGGTATAGCCGGCATGACTTTTGTCACGCCTCTCACAACGGGCCCAGGAATCGGCCAAGGAACAAACCACCGAATCGATCTCTCGTTAATGAACACCTCATTTCCCTTCCGTTTGACTACATAAGGCGAATTCAGGTATTCCCCGCCGTAGACCACGCACCCCGTGCGAATCTCTGGCTCAGCCCTCTCGCCAAGAAATTCCACTGCCGCAGGGTCTACGGCAAAGGCCCCGGACAAGCAGCAAAAAGACAATACGAACATGACTGCTATTTTCATCAGAACTTCCATATTATAGCGAAACTGCCACGCCGAAATCAAGCGCGCGGCAAATCTGTCGCGAACAAGGTCAAGCGAGCTGACGAAACGGCGGCGAGCGCAGATGCTGCGAAGAAAAACGCGCCTTATGGAAGGTGAGGCAAGGGACGAGGGGGCGAGCACCGTTGCCCCGACCGTGGCCGCACGTTGTCAGGTAAACACACAGAACGGCATAGGACAGCAAAGAATACTAGCCTCGTCTATCTCAAGACGAGGCCTTGGCGTTCGTATGTGCGAAACGCCCCCAGTGCTGCGAAATAGCCGTCGGGGTTGCCGATGTCCTGGCGCTTTCCGGGATAGACGTATGCGTAGGCGGAGAGAGGTTGAATAGTTGAAGAGTTGAAAGGTTGAGGAGTGATCATACGACGTATTGCGTCGGTGAGCTGTATCTCGCCGCCCTTCCCCGGCGTCTGCGTCTTGAGGAAGCCGAAGATCGCGGCAGGGAGCAAATATCGCCCCGCGACCGCGATGTCGCTCGGCGCTTCCTCTATCGCCGGCTTCTCGACCATATCGACGATGCGATCGCCTTCGAGCTTCATTATACCATAGCGCGAGACTTTCTCCTTCGGAACGCGCTCGCAGCCGATGACCGCCGCGCCGCCGTGACGCTTTGAAACCTCGACCATCTCCTTCGCGGCACAGCATCCGATTACAAGCGCATCGCCAAGAAGTATCAGCGCGTCGTCGTCGATCTCCGCCTGCAATACCGCGTGGCCAAGCCCCTTCTGCTCCTTCTGGTAGACGAAGCGAATGTCGGGCTGCCCTTCAAAATACTTTCTAATCAACTCCTTGCCCTCGGAGATGACGATCACAATCTCGTCTGCGCCCGCCGCTCGCGCCTCGTCGACAATTAGTTCAAGCGCCGGCTTCGCGCCAATCGGAAGCATCTCCTTCGGAACGACGCGCGTCACTGGAAGGAAGCGCGTGCCAAGCCCCGCTGCTGGAATTATCGCCTTCATTTATGTCCACCTCTCTTCTGCCCGAAGTCAACCTGGCGGCGTCCGATAAACGATTTGCGACGGCGCTTGCCGTGCGGCCCATGGGCGCCGCCCTTGTTGTTCTGCCCGCCGCGCATTGGCGCGACCCACGCAGGCGGCGGCAAGTCGGGCTGCGCCTCAAAGGGATGGTCGCGGTCGACTGGAATCGACTTCTTGATAAGCCGTTCTATCGCCTTGAGCTGGCCGCGCTCCTCCTGCGTCACGAACGAGATCGCCGCGCCAGACTCGCCCGCGCGCGCCGTCCGGCCGATGCGGTGGACATACGACTCGGTCTCGAGCGGCAACTCCATATTGACGACGCATGAGATGTCGGGAACGTCGATTCCACGAGAGGCAATGTCTGTCGCGACGAGGACACGAACGTCGCCGCGGCGAAATCCCTCGAGCGCACGCGTACGCTGGCCCTGCGTCTTGTCGGAGTGGATCGCCGCGCAGTTTATGCCGGCGCGGAAAAGCTTCTTCACGACGCGATCCGCGCCGTGGCGCATCTTCGTGAAGACGATAACCCTGTTCCACTCGGGATGCTGTTCGAGGAGATGCGCGAGAAGCGCGTCCTTCTGGCTCTTTGCAACGAACATCACCTTCTGGTTGATCTTCTCGACCGTCGGCGTCTCAGGCGAGATCGTGACGGACGCGGGATCGTGGACGAGTTCGCCAGCGAGCTTGAGGACAGGCGGCGGCATCGTCGCGGAGAAGAAAAGCGACTGGCGCGACTTCGGGAGCTTCGAGATTATGCGCCTGATGTCCGGGAGGAAGCCCATGTCGAGCATGCGGTCTGCTTCGTCGAGAACGAAGCATTCAACCTGGTCGAGATAGAGTATTCCCTGGTTCATCAGGTCTATGAGCCGCCCCGGGCACGCGACGACGGTCTCCGCGCCCTTCTTGATGTCCTTGACCTGCCCGTACTGGCTGACGCCCCCGATGAGGCACGCGAAAGGCAGCTCCGCGTACTTCGAGTAGCGCTTCACGTTCTCCGCGGTCTGCACGGCGAGTTCGCGCGTAGGCGAGAGGACGAGCGCGCGCGGGTGGCCGATGCGGCGAGGCCGCCTCACCCTCACGAGATGGTTCAAAATCGGCAGCATGAAGGCCGCCGTCTTGCCTGTTCCCGTCTGCGCACAGCCGATCAGGTCGCGCCCGTCGAGAAGATAGGGGATCGCCTTTTCCTGTATCGGCGTCGGCGTCTCGTAGCCGGCGTCCTTTATCGCGTGCTGCAGCTTCTGGTCGAGCCGCCCGAATACGGTGTTCTCAAACATGTCTCTTTCTCCTGGGTCCTCGCGTCACGTCTGGTACGGGCCGAGGAACGCCTCCTCGAAATCGTACCCGCCGATAAAGCTCTCGTGCGTGTCGTTCTCGTCCTTGCCTATGCGGTGCGATTCCGCGAGGTTGAACATCATCTCTCCTATGTCCTCGCACGACTTGAGCCCCCACTCCGTCAGGACGCGGTAGGCGAGAGGCCCGAACTGGTCGAGCGCAGTCTCGCGGAACTCGTCCATGATGTCCTCCGCCCCGGCGTGAGCGCCGTCCTTCGTGAGATAGTGGACGACGTCCATCAGAAGCGCATAGGCGCGGCCGTCATAGCGGTCGTCCTTCGCCACGATGTCTTCAAATGTGTCTGCCTCGAAGTCGATCTCTTCCATGGCGCCTATTATACCAAAAGCGCGGCAGGGTCAGGACACGAACGCGAGGACCTCGTCCTTGCCCATGTATCCGACCTTCTGCGCGGCGAGCTCGCCGCCCTTGAAGAGAAGAAGCGCCGGGATAGACATGATCCCGAACTTCGCCGCGAGATCGGGGCTCTCGTCCACGTTCACCTTGCAGACCTTTAGCGCCCCTTCCTTCTCCTTAGCGACTTCCGCGACGACAGGCCCAAGCATCATGCAAGGCCCGCACCACTCGGCCCAGAAGTCGACGAGAACAGGAACATCGGAGCGAAGCACCTCTTCATCGAAATTGCCGCCGTTTACATTGACCTCCATCTCACTTCCCCTTTCCCGGCGCATTTGCCGCGCCGCTGTCGCCGGAACACCCAAGACAGTCCGCAAGCCCCAGCTCTGCAAGCGGACCCATTACGAAATCGCGCATCCGCGCACGCGGATGAGGAAGCATCAGTTCGGGGTCATCCGACACCATGCCGCCAAAGTCCACGAGGTCTATGTCGATGGTGCGCGGCCCGTTGCGAACGGTGCGCCGCCGACCGAGAGCGTCTTCCACTTCATGCATCCTCCTGGAGAACTCCCGCGCCGAAAGCGCCGTCTCGAACACCGCGACCTGGTTCATGAACTTCATGGCGGCGAATTCGGGCGGAACGCCGACTGGCTCCGTTTCGACAACGCGGCTCGCGGCGACGAGCTTCGTGGACGGCATCGAGGAAAGCGCGGCGACCGCGCGGGAAAGATACTCCACGCGCGGCTCGATGTTGGACCCGAGCGAGACAATCGCCCTGACTCTCCCCTCCTCAACCTCCATGCGCACAGTATACCATAAATCCGCAGCAGCGGCATTTGAAAGCGATGCCTGCGCCCAACCTGCTCGCTGAGCCGCGCCGCCCGACGGCTCGCCCTCGCTTTCGCTTCGGGTTGGCTCGTGCACCGCACGAGCCACCGACAAGCGGCGGTTACCGCGCGGCTCTACGCTTCGCAATCTGTACTTCGGCCTCGGTGGATATCCGCAAGCCGACAACAACCCGCAAACAGGCCTTTTACAACGGTTCCGCGGGGCCTGTCCCCAACTGCTCCTCAACAAGGTCCACGCGGCCGGTCGGGGTCAGGAAGTAGGTGTCGGGGTTTGGCGTTGGCATGCCGTTCCGAAAGATATAATTACGTCGCAATAATTTGCGCTCCAACCTCAACGCATCGCCATTGGAGCGAATAAGCACGACTATCTTCTTGCAGAAGTCAAAGCAGCTTCCGCCTCGTTCCTTTGGACATGTCAACGTCACGTTCCAATGGCGTTCCCCGCGGTACAGGAGTTCGCGAGGATCCACGTTGTCCGTGAAAACCACGGGGAAGTAATCGTCGGCTGGCGAATTGACTGCTATGCACCAGATGTTCGTGTAGCGACCGATGGCATTTTTTACGTCATCGTGGGCTTCAATCAACGCCTGCACGAACTGCGTCGAATTCGTGAAGCCCGCCGGATCAACCCATGGTCTACCCGCTTCTCGATCTAGACTGTTCTCTGCCATGCATGCAAGCAGGCTCCTGCCAAGCATGCTTAGTTCGTGGCTTTTCGAACGATAGGCCATCATTCTGCAACAGCCCATTTCGGGAAGGCCAACCAGAAAACCAACAACCAAGCACACTGCCACAAACACTGCAATGCCACGAATTGACAAGCCAAAGTCACCCAACTCGAAATACCACCGATTCGACACCGGCAAATAGAGAAGCACAAACGGCGCGACCAGAAACATCGAACACACAATGCATCCAACTATCGTGTACACGTTCGCAGACACACGTGAATATGCGATGAGTCCAAGCAGAATCAGCAGCATAACAACCGTGTTTCCAAGGAGAAACAAAGTTCGACGCCCCTTCCGCAACGCGACAACCATGCCGATTAGCATCGCAATAGGCAACGAGCTTATATACAGTGAAGACTCGAGCCTCATAACTTTACTCATCGGCAAAAGCGACAACACCGCAAGCGCGACATACACCCACCCGAGGGCTTCGACGATCTTGACTGGCAAAGGCTTTTTCATTTCAGGTTCTTACCGCTGGCATTCACCTGCGGAGGCACTGGTTTCATCACGCGACCGACAAAGAGAATAAGACCTGTACTAGTCTCGCGGATTAGGAACAGAAACGGGCGGTCGGCGACGAAGAGGCGCGGCGGCTCCTCAATACATGCTTCCGCCATGGGCGCAAAGGTCGCGGCAGCGGCTTCGGTGCCGACTTCGTCGACCGTAATGTTGGCCTTCTGAATAGCGGCACTGACAAAGAGCTTCGGCGCGATGCCGGAGAAGTCCGCTCTGACAGGGTCGAACGCTGCACCCATGTCCATGACTGCGAGCGCCTTCGTCAAGTCATGCTCGCTGCTAAAGTCAAACTTCGGCAGTGCAAGGGTGGCCTTGCCGGTCCAGCGGTTCGCGGCAAATCGATCAAGCCATGAGCCGGAGAACTTCGCCTCTACGTCCGCGAGCGTGTTGGAAGGCGACGGTAGGAGCACGAGCATTTCTGCCAAATCATATCGATAGGGCAGGCACAGTACGGCACACTCAGGAAGGTTGAAAATTGAAACGGTACGCATGTCATGGAGAAAGGGAACCTTGACATCGCCGCCAGGGGCATGGAAAATCTGATCGTATGTAGAGCACTTTTCGAACGGATTCTTCCACTTGGCCTTGAAGTAGATAGTATCTACGGCGACGAGCCGCGTGAGCGGATCGTCGAGGATGGGCGGACCGAAGAGGTTAGGGATGCGACCGTGAGTTTCTTCAGCAACAAAGGCGTTGATTGCCTTGCGCCCCTTGGCGCCCATCTTTGTCGTGCGGACCTCGGCATCGAAGGCGCGGCGCGCACGGGCGACGAACTCGTTCGCGACATCAAAGCCTGGCGCGAGCCAGAGCGAATCGGAGACGGAGAGCTCAAGCGAAACATCCTCGTCCGCGGCGCTGGCAAGCGCAGTGTGCGCCTTGCGAAACGTCGCGGCGGTTTCATCGGGAGCGGGAGGCTCGGCGCCACCGAGCTGCAGGGCAGAGGCCATGCCACGGGCGGTATCGCCGCGCGCGCCGGTCTGCAACAGAGCAAAGAGATTCGCCACACCCCAAGGCGAGAGGACGACGTTTCCGTTTTCTCCTGCATTAACCGCAGCCTGCCGGTACGCATTGGCCGCAAAGTCGGCCTGCCTCCACTCGGCGCACGAGGCTGGTTGCCGCGCAAAGGCAAAAGGCGAGAAGGCGAGAACAAGAAACGGAACAATAAGGTATTTCATATCTGGGGTATATTATAGCGAAGCATCCACGCTGAAATCAACCACGCAAGCCACCAACAACGCCCAAACAGGCCTTTTACAACGGTTCCGTGGGGCCTGTCCCCAACTGCTCCTCAACAAGGTCCACGCGGCCGGTCGGGGTCAGGAAGTAGGTGTCTGGGCCTGGCTTGGGGATGCCGTTAGGGAAGAGGATCTTCCAACGATTAGGATATTTGCTCCTCACAATACTCGAGGTTCCGTTGTCTCGAACAAACACCGCCGCCTTTTCGCAGATGCGGAAGCAAGTTCCGCCCCACTTCTTCGGACAAGTCAACTTCAAAGACTGATTCTCGTCCTGTACACTCAGGAGTTCGCGAGGGTCGAGGTTCGCAGTAACAAAGACGGGAAACTGATCGTCTTCCGGCGGATTGACAGCGATGCACCAAGCATCCGCATTAGGACATGGGCTCTTGTCCTCGCTTAATTTCGCCCATAGCGCATTGACGAACTGCGTTGAGTTAGAAAAAGAGGATGGGTCTATCCAGCCACTGCCAGATTCGCGATCCCGATAGTTCTGCTCCATTAGAATATATAAACCTCGGCCGCGCATACCCATCGCTTGAGATTGGGCGCGCGTTCTCCCATGTGTTGAACAAATGAAGATGTTTGGCGCGATAAGACCAGCACCAAGGAATAACACCAACAAAAGGCCCACACCCAAACAGCCCAGCGAGTCTGGCCGGCCGTCTTTCGCTTTCGCCTTGAACCATCTCGTCGACACCGTCAGATTCAGCAAGACGATGGGGCCGGCAAAAAGCAACAGCGCAACCAGCCCAAACACCAACGCTCCAGAAGATACAGAATAACAGAGAATGCCGACTGCGGCTATCAAACAAATGACCAGGACAATCGAATTCGGCATGGTAAACCATACGCGACGTCCGCGCCGCAACGAAAGAACCATGCCGAAAGACATAGCGATAGGAAAACTTCCACCCAGCAAAATGACGATCAGTGAAGCCAACACACCATTGTTGTTACAGCATGCTGCCACCATGGCTCCCAATGTCCCAAGAATCGACAGCGTGACATACGCCCACCCGAGGGCTTCGACAATCTTGACTGGCAACGGTTTTTTCAAATCATCCATATCACAAACCTCATATGCTTTCGCGCAATTTCATCGTGTATCGCATTATATCATAAATCCCCATACCGCGAAGCGCGGCAAATCTGACGCGCAAACCGGCAGCAACGCGCAAACAGGCTTTTGGGACGCCCCGGCTCAGATGCCTCAAGTGCCATCGGCTGATGGCGGCTTGCGCGCTTCCTTGATTCGTCCAGTGTGATAGGGCTTCCTTATGCCATGGTCAAGTTGCGGTTCAGCGTAGCGAAGCGTGCCGCCCTTCGCTTTGCTCCAGTCGCACTGACCGCCTTTTGCTCGCACGGCCTCGCACTGTCTGCGGACTGCCTCACGCTCCCGCCTAAGCCTCTCATCCCTTGCATGCGCGACTAACAAAAATGGAACGACAATAACTAGGCAAAGCAAAACGACACCCAGCACTTCGGGGATTCTCAGCTCATTCACCACTCCATAGAAAATACCAAGTGCGACGACAATAACAGCCACGATGATTCTGATCATCTCTTTGTCATCAAGGTCGCCATCCTGTCGCATAGTCACCTCATTCCTATAGAACGGCGGCGGCGTTTTCCGGCATGAACTCGGGAATTAGCTTCTTGATCCTCGACCACACACCGCCGGAAGCAACCCCGAGGTCGTAATTGGCCTGAAGATTGAGCCAAAACTGCGGCTCCATCTTGAAATACTGGCCAAGGCGAAGCGCGGTGTCGGCGGTTATCGCCCGCTTGCCGCGCACAATCGCGTTGATGCGAGGTGCCGGCACATGCAAATCCAGCGCTAGACGCGTCTGGCTAATGCCCAGCGGCGCAAGAAACTCCTCTTGAAGTATCTCGCCTGGGTGAATCAGATTTTTTGTGCGCATAACTTTCTCCTCAATGATAGTCCACGATTTCGACATCGCAGGCGTTCGTTCCGTTCCAGCGGAAGCAAATGCGCCATTGATCGTTGACGCGAATGCTCCACTGCCCTTTTCTGTTGCCACGTAGCTGCTCCAGGCGATTCCCAGGAGGAACACGAAGCGTATCAACCATCGTTGCTGCAGCAAGCATGTCAAGCTTACGCAATGCAACTCTGGCGATGGGAGCAAACCGCCGGTTGTCGCCAGTCTCGTATAGCTCCTGCGTGTCCTTGCACTTGAACGATGAAATCATACGTATAGTATATTACGCGCCGCATAATATGTCAATGGGGAAAATACGAAATCATAAATCCAATGCGCAAGCCGTCGGCACTGCGCAAACATGGCATTTACAACGGTTCCGTGGGGCCTGTCCCCAACAGCTCCTCAACAAGGTCCACGCGACCGGTCGGGGTCAGGAAGTAGGTGTCGGGGTTTGGCTTGGGAATGTCGCCGGAGAAAATGTGATTCGGGCTAGAGTATTTGTTTCGCACTATCTGGGCTGCTCCGCAGACACGAATAATCAACGCCATCTTTTCGCAGAAGTTAAAACTACTTCCGCCACACGCCTTCGGACAAGTCAGCGTCAAGCCGCGATCCCCTTCCGTCCGAGACAGGAGTTCGCGCGGGTCGATGTTGCATGTGAATATCATCGGGAAGAGATCTTCTTTAGGCGAATTGACTGCTATACACCAGATATTCGTATAAAGTCCAAGATTGCAAGGACACTCTCCAAAATCGTCTTTATACTTCTCGCACAACGCCTGCACAAACTGTGTCGAATTCGTACAGGAAGCGGAATCTACCCAATCCTCTCCTGATTCGCGGGCAACATTGTTTAAAAGCATACAACAAAGCAACGATCTCCCAAACATCGACATTGTGCGACTTTGTTCATTCAGAACATAATTCAACCTTGCCATCGGCAAGATGACCTCGACAAGAATAGCCAAGCCGACAACAATGCAAACTACACCATAACATTTCCCCACAGGCGCGCCACATGATTTTTCTACAAGCCAACGATCTGACGACGGAAAATAGAGCAAAACAATCGGCAAGATCAGAAGGACCAAGGACGTGATCGGCCAGATCCGGTCAAGTGACGCAAACACAACTATTACGCCAACCCATAAAGCAGCCATTTCCACAACAAACCACGCACGCCGCCCCTTCCGCAACGCAAGCCGCATAAAAACAATCAAAGTGAAACCATACGTGGCTGGAACTATGTAATTTACCCATTGGGACGGCTGGGTGGCTATCCCAACGACGACGCCCAACGACAGTAGCAACGCATACACCCACCCGAGGGCTTCAACAATCTTGACTGGCAAAGGCTTTTTCATTTCAGAACAGCACTGTTCACAATCCAGTGCGACAATAGGCAAAATAGACGATAAGACCTATTAAGATATAGCCGGAAATCAGAACGCCGAGAATTCTGACCAACCAACATACCCACTTTCTCTTAATCCGAAACGACCGCTTGACCATCCATATCCCCAAGGCGATTAGCCCGATGAGAATGGCCATCTGAACAACGGCAAAGACGGCATCTAACCAAAGCGGTGTCATGTCACCAGTCCTTTCGACCGCGTGAGAAGTTGAAGATCGGCAGCCACTTGACGAGGCCGCGCGGGTTGTAGTTGAGCAAGCCGACCTGCAAACAGGCACTGCGGTCGCCGTAATCTCCGTCGTCGCCATTGATCGCGGCGTTAAGCAAGCCAATCTGCACGTGCCCATCGGCATTGAGTGCGCCGACTTGAAAACTGCCGCCAATGTTGTAGAAGCCGGCCTGCAACCCGCCGCCGGCGTTGACCAGCCCGACCTGCGAGCCCAACAGCTTGGAGGAAAGGCCGTCGCTTTCCAAACGGCCACCAGGCGATTCGACGTTAAAGGCGCCAATACTTACGCCGAAATTGCGTCCCGTGAGGTTCAAAAGCCCAACCTCAAATGCGTAGTTAAACTCGCAAACGTCAATCAGCCCGGCCTGCGCGAAATAGTTGTTCGCGACCGCGTTAAACGGTGCCAAAGAAGCGACCGCCGATTTCTGGTTCAGGTTCAACAAGCCCGCCGCAACGCCGTACACGTCGGCGTCACCGGGAAAGAGTTGGACCGGACGACACGAGCAAATCCCAACCTGAACAGGCGTCCAGTGAACACTTAGAAGTCCGTCGTCGGACTCTGGGCTCACATAAATCGGGAAATGCGCGAGCGCCACGCCGCACAACAATGCCGCACAACCGGCAACAACAGCTTTATAGCGAACTACCATGCAGGACATTATACCAAAATCTCGCAAAGCCCGCTCGTCCCGAGATGTCAACACACCACCAAGACG
>CACWJS010000122.1 GCA_902761275.1 uncultured bacterium
CAGGACATCCCACGCGGTCGTCATCGTGCCGCTGCCGGGACAGGGAATCAGCGGCGCATCCTGTTTCGGTTTTTCCGGACCGACCTTTGCGGCAACGGACTCCGTGCAGACGAACTTGATTCCGCGCTTCTCCAGCGGAACGGCTGGGTCGTCGAAGTCTTTTGTCGCCCGACCCATATACTCGACGAAATCCTTCATCGTGGCAGGGGCATAAAAGTACACTTCTGGCATCGTGATCGCCTTCAGACGGCGAACCGTCTTCGCATCTCTCCAACACCATGGACGCGGCCATGCCCTCTGAAAGCATCCGTCATCACCTTCGTCACCTGTCTTGTCGAAGAGGCGGCCTTCAGGATCATACACGAGAACCGCACAACCTGAAGCGAGGAAGCGACACGGCTTGAGCACGACAAAGGTGTAATTCGTCCCTCCTCGCTCGTAGGCGACCGTAGCGACAATGTCGTCCCTCTCCGCGTCCATCAAAGCCTTCATGTCCGGATAGGAGCAATAGCGGCTAAACCGCTTGCCTCCGGGTATGGATAGCAAAAGACTCGCCACAACAGCCAAAACGAGCACGCCAAGAATGGCCAGCACGACTTTTGCCACGCCAAGCAAAGCCTTTACAAAAGCGATGAAACCTTTCTTCATGTCCTCATCCCCTTTCTCCCTTTCAAAGCTCTACAGCTTTCAATGACGCAATCCAGGATTGCTTCGCTTTCGTCCCTGTCAAGCCCGACATCCTTGGCAAGACGACGAAGATCGTCAACGCCCGGGTTCGCGCCTTCACCTGAAACGGATAGCGTTTGCCATCCGTTGGGCCCTTCCGCATACGTGAAGTCGTAGAACGGCGCGAGCGACCAGCGCCCCTTCTCGTCCATCAGAAACGAGAAGTTCTTCAGATGGTCGTCGCGGTTATGCCCTATGACATTGAGACATGCGCGGCGGAACAGTTCCAGCTTCGCACCGTGGTCGCGCGTAAGGGCATCCGTCAGCCGGAAGAGAAGCGCATATTCATCGCCCGGAATCCTGAAGTCGGCATGGAGAAGTCCCGCAGCGCTCGCCAAATGGAAGCGTCCGCCGCCGTCGGTGCGGTCGAAGCGCCGCGTCATGAAGAAACGGCCGGCACGCGTCTCGACAAGGCGGCTCGGAGAGATGTCCGCGCCTGCATCGCGCGCCGCCTCGTAATAGCGGTATTCAGTCTCGCCGGCATCGCGACCGTCCCGCCGCGTATTGAACTTGACGATCCAATGCTCGAAGCCTGGCGGCAGAACAGGACTTTCCGCACATACCTCGCCTGTCTTGGGGTTGTACCCGACATACGCCTTCGGCCTCGCGCCGCCGGAACTTCCGCCGGCCTTGCGAAGCCGCTGAAGCGCATCCTCAGCCTCGCCCGCGTCAAACGCCATCGCCTCTTCCGCAAGTGCGGCGAGGTCGAACGCTTCATTCGCCGCTTGCGCAGCTTCGTCCGCCGGCTCGTAGACAAGCGCCCCCTTGCCTGACCGTCCAACGCACATCAGTCGCTCGGTTACAGTGGGCAGACGCCCCTCGCGCTTCATGAACATCCTGTCAACTATTCGCCTTCCCCATCCATCCGGCAGCGAATCGTCGAAAAGGCCGAACGTCTCCATGTTCCCGGAGCGGTCGTATATCTTCAGCCCGCCACCTGCGCGGAGACGAAGCGGCGCAGGGTCTAGTCCCGACGAAAGAAACTCGCCCGCGAACTCGAATGCCGTGTCGCGTCCGATTTCGGAAAACGTGCCGACTTTTATTTCGCGGCCACAGCCAAAGTCAAGCTTCACCGTCAACTTCATTTGGAGCCTCCCTTATGGCGGACGCGCTTAACGACCTTTGGCGCGGACTCGAAATCGCCATCAAGCGTCTTCGGGAACTTGACAAGCCGCAGCTGTTCCTTGAGCATATCCTCAATCGCATCAAGACGATTCAAGGCAAACAGCACCTTGAAGAGTGTGTCGGTCGAGGCAAGCCCCGTCCGCTCCAACCGTGAAATCGTCGTCATCGGAACACCCGAGCGCCGCGCAAGGTCGGCCTGGGTCCAGACCTCTCGCTGACGCGCAAACCGAACCAGCTCTCGCAAACTCGCCAGCACATCTTCAACCGTAGTTAGCGGCAATATATTGCTTAAATCGTTCACAGCAGTATATTACCACAATATATTGCCGTTGTCAATGATGCGACCGCACATTCATCTATCGTTTCTACGCAGGAATCATGCATGAGAATTATCATAGTCGCTTGCCAACATCGCCATCCTCAAAGTCGCTTGCAGAAGAGATAGCGGTTGCCGTTCGCCTCGACAATGGTAATTATGTATTCTAAGCTGCCGTCGCAGCGAAGAATCCGCGCATCGTCCGGCAACGTGACATCGATGTGCGCATATTTCATAATGCTCCGATAGTGATTGATCGCCTCACTGTCATTCCCCGCGCCCCAGGGAGAGCCAGGCCTGAATTTCCCCAGTTCGGCATCCGCGACGGAAAACACATTAATGCCCTCGCGTGCGGAGATCCCGCCGAGAAATGTCAGCTTGTCGCGAGGGATTGCCGTCGCAGCGCAAATCGTCGATTCCACCCACTCTTCGTCAGGCTCCGATGACGTCCGCGTCGGAACGCAGTAGACGAAAAAGCTCATGACGACATAGCCGAAGAACGCCACGCCGCACAGCAGGAACTGCGCCAAGCCCCTTCGAAATCTGCGACGCAAGAGCGAAAACAGCATGGCACCACCAAGGTTCACCAGGGCAATCAGCATAAGGATGATGTGAATCCCCTTCGGCCACGCGATAATGTCATGAAAACCGGAATTAGCCAACTGCAGCCCAAACAGCAAAGCAGCAACGGCGACAAACACTACCATTGCGCCATACCATGTGCCATACACAAACCGCCCCAACACCATCACCTTTTTCTTCATCGCCCTCCCCCTTTCAAAGGATTGCGTTCATTATACCAAATCTCGCCGCAGTAGGCCTCCGTCTCGGTGATGCGCCGCCGCACTACAGAGCCATCCTCCAGCCGACGGCAAAGCCATGCGCCGACGAGCGCCTTCGCGCCAGTCACCGCATCAACCGCATAATCCTCTGCCGTCAATCGACGCATTTTGGTTTTTTGACAGGATTTACAGGATTAACAGGATTGGCCGTATGCCTTGCGCGTGGTCGGTACAAGTTCCAGTCCGCTGCACGCCAAAGCCATCGGCATCAAAAGAAATATTCCCACAAAAACAGTGGACAGATTAGGTAATCTTTCCCTTTCAAATGCAGTGCCCGGGCGACATCTTATAGCCTCCATGAGGCCTATCTGATATCCGCTGACCTCTCTACCATAACCAGTCAGCCTCTTCAACACCCGGCCGCCCGACCCCTGTATCTCCAGTTTGTGGGAGTGTTTGTTAGAAGTGCGGCCGCCGCCACCCATCACGAGTTCCACGTAAGTTATGTCCTTTATCGGTATCTCGGTCCTCTCAACCTTGCGTCCCCACCATTGCGACTCGACTATGACGAGCTTGCCGTCAGAAACCACAATCCTCTCGCTCTCTGAAAATGCATACGCAAAGCACCAAAGCACTGCAATCGAAAGCACTCCGAATGCAATGGGATGCTTTATCCCCAAGCCCCTACGTCCGCCATCCACCTTGCTGAGCGGAAACCCTGCGGCGCGACGGGCAATGCACGCACAGAAAAACTCTTGGACGGGCGATGGAAGATATCGTCCGAACACCGTGTTCGACCTGCCCTTGGTCTCCACGCATATTTCCCGGACAGGCATGCCTTGGTTGATGAGCCCAGTCTCCGGATGCTCGTCGACAAATGCATAAGTCTCTGATGTAAGCGCAAATTCCACATTCCTCTGGAATCGCCAGAGTCCGACCGTGTAGCAACCGCGCTCCGCATAAAGATGCAAGACACGCTTTCCGAAAATCTCAAATACAAGACCAAAGATTCCCAACATGAAAAACGGCGCGATAAGAACCGCCCACGCCCAGTCACCATGCGTCGCGCAACTCGCAATGCTATATCCTGTAATTCCGCCCAGCCAAAGGCACAAAAGCATCATCGCAAGATTACGCCTCGGGCATAGCACCAAGTCCGACCAAGCCCCTCCTCTTTCCACAACGGCCGGTCTAACCTTGATGCCGGGCGGCGGCTCGCCAAGATCGCGCTTTGCCATGTCGCGCTGAATTTGTCGCTTGAGGGAATGCCGCTTGCCGCACGACCGACAATGCATCGTATCAGACCTGACGTCAATGTCCGTGAATGCAATCTCTGCTCCACAATCAGGGCAATGGTACACCTTTCGCCTCGCACCAGCAATACAATTCAACCTTCGCGCTCCTTTCTTAATCCTGTCAATCCTGTTAATCCTGTCTAAAAAAACCTTCCTGCGACGCCCCACGCAAACATCATTCTCTCATTTATGGGAGTTCAATCTTGCCTGAGCGCCGTGGTCTAAGCACCAAGTGCGGCTAGCGGCACTGCGTAAAAACCATCGCCAAATGGCAACGTGTCTTCCCCCGCGTAAAGAACGATGCCCGTGAACCGCCCCTTGGCGAGATTGTCCGCAAACCATCGCAGATGCTTGAAGTCTTCTTTGCCGACCCTGCCACCCGCCTTCACTTCCAGTCCAAGCAGTTCTCCGCGTGCATTGGTCACAAGAAAGTCTATTTCTCGCTTGTCCTTGTCACGATAGTGGCTTATCGAATATCGGCTTCTGCAACTGTCAGCAATGACACTTATTTCGTGATAGACCCAACTTTCGACAATCTTCCCTGAAAGATCGCCGTTAAGGAAAGTCTCTTCCTCGTCCCAGTCGAGTATGTTCGCAATCAGCCCAGTGTCTGAGGCAAAATACTTTGGCGATTTCCCGATCCGGTCGTAGTCGGTCTTGTTCCACGCGGGGACTTTGTCGATGATGTAAAGAGCCTCCAATGCACAGACATAATTTGCGGCAGTCTCCTTGGTAATCTGTGCCGAGGAACAAAGATCGTCCATCGTCCACAGTTTCGACGATCTGGCCAGTAACCACCGAACAATATCCCCAAGCGCCGCAACCTTTCTTATCTGCGCAACGTTCTTGACGTCTCTTGCAATTAAGGTTTGCACATAGTCCTCAAACCACTCGCGCCTGATGCCGTCCGGGAATTCCATGGATTCCGGAAACCCGCCCTTGAACGCCAACCGTATGATGTCTCGCTTGCCCGAATTCTTCACCACCTGCGGAAATTCACGCTTAAATGCGTTGTCCAGGAATGTCGGCGCCTTGCCGTTTATTTCGCCAAGCGCCAAAGTCCTCAAGCGTATCGTGTGCATCCTTCCAGCAAGCGAATCCGCAGATTTGCGCATGAACTCTAGCGATGAACTACCGGTGAGCAAATATTGTCCGCGTTCCGTAGACTTGTCGACATGCAGTTTAACGGCATTCAGAAGTTCTGGAACCTTCTGCACTTCGTCGATGACCATGGTTTCACCACTATGTCTTGCAGTGAATTCAATCGGATTGTCAGCCGCCGTATCTCTGAGGTTGTCGTCGTCCATCGTGTATCGGCGAACATTAGCGAGCGGTGCGCATGCCGCCAAAGTCGTCTTGCCAGACTGCCGTGCGCCAGTAATATGGACAACACGTCTGTAACGCATTGATTCCACCAATTCTTTCAACTGCCATCTTTCAATCATGCGCATTCTCCATCTTTGTTGCAAATATCATATCACCTGTCCGACCAAAAGTCAACTAGGAATCCGACTAAAAGTAAGATAGGCTCTCGTCCAAAAGTAAACTCCGCTGAACCGTCTCGCCTGCGACATCACTCGAATATTATCCAGCTTTTCATATCTTGCCCTTCCTTCATCAAATCTTAGCCAGATTTCGCCACTTTTGCCTCACCAACACAATTATTTCCAATACCACAAGGCGCCTGTCGCCATAAAGAGCCAGACCAAAGCGAAGGTCGCAAAACTATAGAGCGCAAGCTTCCATTTCCTGAATGCCGCCAGCACAACGGTGGGCAGCAGGAAAAGCAAGGGAACGACAACATACACGGCACCTACTTCCGAGAGCCGCTCTGGAACACATGGCAGAAACCGTCCCGCATAAGGGCCTGCGAATAGCGCCTTCCAGCATAGAATCTTGCTTTCGGCTTCGGTCATTCCATCATGAACTGGATGGCAATCGGCACTGCCTATGCAGAATAGAATGAGAAGTGCATACACAGCCCAGAAGAGGTTCCGCCACGAAAAGAGTTTGCCAAACCGCTCATCCTCTTTCGTCATCTTGCCGTCGCTCGGCGAGGCAAGACTACGCGCCAACACCACGATCGCGCATATCGGCACGTAAAGCAGACATGCAATCAACAACAGTGAAATCAAGAATGAAATCATGTCACTCATTTTGAACTCCCCTTGTAACAACTTTTCTGCCCATATCGACAGTGTTGTAACAACTTTTCTGCGCCAATACAACGGAGAAGTTGTTACAAACTCTCACTACGGCGTCGGCATTTGGTGTTCAAGATACCACTGTGTAAGCAATTGGAGTTCTTCGTAAGAAAACGTCTGCTCCTTCGTCCATTTCGAAAGGAATGCGCCGAGCCACCACCCCTCGCCAGTGCCACCACCCCACGAGTTGTCGCTCTCGATCCAGCTCTCAAACTTTCGCTTGAGACACTTCTGAACCTTCTTCCCCGACGAATACCAACAGGCAAGGAAGAGCCCGTCTCGGTTGTCTTCACCCACCGTATCTAAAAGTCGGCAAATGAGCGGGTCACTCCCCTTCCTCGACGCGAGATACGAGAGCAAAAGTCCGTTAGAGCCATACGAACTCCAGTCGGTCTTTGCAAGAATGCGTCCCATCCGCGCCCTGACGAGCACGCCTCGCCTTGCCAGCAAACGCGAAAGCTGAACCGCGAGATCGTATTGGTAAAGAGATCGGAAATCAATAAAACTCTCAAGCAGCAACTTTGCGTCGTCGTCGCTGCACTCGTCGAAGATAAAAGGCGCGGCAAACTCACCCCATCCATCAGTAAGTGTGTCAAGCAATATCGTCGTGCCATCGTTCTCTTCGCATCGCGCCCGTCCAAGGCCATGCAGCGCAGCGGCCCTGTTCACGGCTTGAATACACCGCCGAACGAACACTCCGTCGATTTCGTCCTTCCTGTCCTTCGGAGCAGAAAGACGAACATCGAAAAGATCCGATCCTTCGTGGGCAAGAAGCGATATCTTGTTGCCAAGACCGCCGCCGTAGCCCGTAAGTCCGTTGTCCGCGCCGATTACGCGGTGGCACGGAATTATTATTCCAATCGGGTTCCACCCAACCGCACCGCCGACAGCGCGCGCCGAGACTTTTGCGCCGCCGTGCTTTTTGGAGATTGCCTTGGCTATGTCGCCATAAGACACCGTGGCGCCGAAGGGAATCCGCTTGAGTTCGTCGATCACTTCCGCGCGAAACTCGGTCAGGTCTTCTATGCGATAGTTGGGCGTAAAGCCGGGGTCGCGCCCGGCGAAATACTCGTCAAGCCAGCGGCATGTCTCGCGGAATACCGGCGTCTCGCGCAATTCGACGGCTTCCCCGCGCCGCACGGCGTCACGCGAGCCCGCCGCTCATCACGAGATCGTCAAACCCTTCCGGCGTCTTGTATTTCCAGATGTATTCCATACTCGACCCTTTCAAATTCTGTTTTAGACAGGATTAACAGGATTTACAAGATTGTTTTTAAGCAGGTAGGGCAGGAGATGCAGGAGAATTGCTGAGGCTTTACCCCAGACCCCCATACTTCTGTATCTCCTGTTCTCCATGCTAAAACCCCCATCTTCTGTATCTCCTGTTCTTCACGCTAAAATCCTGTTAATCTTGTTAATCCTGTCTAAAAACCTTCCTGCGCCATCCCTCGCCCGCCAGTTCGGGGCAGATGGCGTTAGAATCGGGGTTCGTCCACTCGAAGGGAAACGAGCGGCACTTGTCCGGCTTTACCGGATTCAAACGACAAAGATTGTTTTCGTCAAGATACACACAAGCTCCATCGGCCCTGCTCTTCAGCACCAGCCCCTTGCGGTCTGGCGCAAGCTCGGTTTCATTGGCGATGAATTCGGCCTCATCCATTCCAAGATAGGCAGCGATTCGCGAAATCTCCGCATCCGAAACGCGCACGATGCCGTCCTTTATCCGACAGCACGCCCCGCAGCACCGACAATGGAACTCGCTTCTATTCATTGCTCCATATTTCAAAGCCAAAAGCCAGTAGTGCGCGTGGCGGAGTTTGCCCCTACAAAAGCCGCGCGGCGAGGCCGGCGATGACCGAAGCTGCGGCGACAACGCCCGCGAACCAGGGGAGCGCCGCCTTGAAAAGCCGGCTCTCGGCGCCTACGAGCCCCGCCGCGGCCGCGCCGATGGCGATGGACTGGGGGCAGATCATCTTGCCAATCCCAGCCCCCATGACGTTTGCGGCGGCGAGAACAACGGGAGACGCCGAAATCGCCGCGGCCGCATCCGCCTGAAGCCGGCCGAAAAGCACGCACGAACTCGTGCCGGAACCAGTCACAAACCCTCCGAGCGCGCCGACGGCCGTGGCCGCATAGGGATACGCATCCCCTGTGGCCGAGACGAGCGCAGACGCCATCGCGGAAATCATCCCAGCAGACCCCATGACACGGGCCATGGCGAGAACGAAGCAGATCGTGGCGAACGCCGCCCAATAGCGGACAAGCGTCTCGAAAAGCACGGCAACGAGGCGCCTTGGAGAGACATGCTGGGCAAGCCCGCCAACGAAACCCGCGGCGAGGATCAGCGCCCCCGGCGTTGTCCACGCCTTGACCGATGGCGGCATAACGGAGTTAACGCCGAGAACGACGACGACGAGGCCAAACGGCGCCCACGCCCTAAGCTGCCCGCCGAAGCCGGAAAAACCGCCGCCCTTGAACGCGAGCCAGAGCGCGACCATGACGCCAAGCCCGCCGACGATGTCGGGAAGTTCGCAGCCGGAATACCTCGAGGCGAGAAGCCACGGAACGAGAAACGCGACGTCGGCTATGACGATTGCACGCCATGCCCCCTTCAGGGCTCGGCGGCCGTCGAGTACGAGAAGCACCAGCACCGGGCCCGCAGCCGTAACTGCGCACTGGAGGAGCGCGGTCGCCCAAGACAGCGTGTCGACATCTACGCCGCTTTCCTTCGCAAGCGTCATAAGCGGCACGCCGACCGACCCGAACGCCGTCGGCGTCGTGTTGGCGACAAGGCACATCACGACCGCCTTCACCGGATCAAACCCTACCCCCACGAGAATCGCGGCCGGGATCGCCACCGCCGTTCCGAAGCCGGCCATTCCCTCCATGAAATTGCCGAAACCCCAGACAACGAGAAGCGCGAGGACGCGCCTGTCGTCCGACACCTCGGTCAGCCCGCGCCTGATGTTCTCCATCGCGCCCGATTCGACGGTGACGGCGTAGGTGAAGAGCGCCGCGAGGACGACAAGGCATATCGGGCAAAGGGCAAACGCGACGCCCTCGGCAGCCACCGAAGGAATCGACGACGGCGGAAGCGCGGCGCGGGAAAAGACGAGCGCAATCGCAATAGCCACGGCGAGCGCAGTTGCCGTTGCCTGCCAGGCCTTCAGCTTAAGCACGGAAAGCGCGACGACGAGCCACGCAATCGGAGCGACGGAGAGCAGGACGTCCTTCATCAGCGCTTGCCGCCCGCGAGTGTCTCGGCGCAGTTGAGGTAGTAGGCGCGGATGCGCTCGTAGGCGTTGATTACGTCGAGTTCGCCCAACACGCGGATCGACGAACCGGGATCCTCGGGCCCGACGCGGCCGAGCTGGATGCGGCGGCATTCGCGGATGTACGCGTGCATCTCCGACGAACGCTTCTGCAAGGGCTCGAGGTCGAAGGGTGCGCGCGGCGAGCGGATGAGCGGCGTTATGTCGGCCGCGAACGACGCCACCTTGTCGTGGACGTCGAGCAGGAGCGCGACTGACTGCTCGGACATCTTCTGACCCTGCTTCCTGAGACGCTTCACGACCTTGAGAACCTGGGCACATTCGTCGGAGACTGACTCAAGCTCGTCCGTGAGCCTAAGGAGCCGCTGCGCGCGTTCCGCGACGTCGCGCGGGAGACGCTTCGACATCATACTGCCAAGAAATTCCGTGACCTCTCGCTGAACGTTGTCGAGAATGTCCTCGCGGTGGACAATGTGCCTCTCGGGGCCGTCGTCCTCCTCGGTCTCGCCCGACAGCACCTTGCGAGCGCAGTCGAGAAGCTCGAGGTTGGAGCGCTTCATGAAGTCGACCTCGAGAAGTGCCTGATCGCATGCGAGGACTGGCGAGATTTTCGCGCCGAACCGCAACGCGGAAAGGTGGGGCTTTTCGTCCTCGGGCTGCGGAACAAGACGCTCGACGAGTCGGCAGAACGGCCTCACTAGCGGGAAGAAGATGAGTCCGCGGCAAACGGCGAATAGCGTATCGGTGACGGCGATCGGTGCCATCATGTGCCTAAATGCCTTCACCTCGTGTCCGGACACGAAGGTCGTCTCTGCGACGTTCCAGTTCTGGAAAAGCGCCTGCCCGAACTTGACGAACAGCGGGAAGAACCAGATAAGGGCTACCGAACCGAGGAGATTGGAGAGCGTGTGCGAAAGCGCTGTGCGGCGGGCGTCAGCAGTGCCGCCGATAGCGGCAATCCAGCCGGTCGCCGTAGTGCCGATATTCGCGCCGAAGAGGACGGCTATCGCGACTTCGTAGGTGATGAGCCCCTGGGCGGCGAGCGCCATGGCAATCGCTATCGTAGCGGCCGAAGACTGGACAACAGCCGTAAAGACCATCGCGACAGCAGCGACTGCGAAGACACCGGAAATCGACTTCGCGGAAAGGCGCGTGAACATCGCGGCGACTTCTGGATCCTCGCGTATGGGGGAGACGCCCTTCGACATGAAGTAGAGACCAAGGAAGACGAGGCCGAGACCGATTACGGTGAGTCCAAGGTTATGAACCCTCTCGCCTCTGAGGAAGAAGTACAGGATTCCGCCGAGCCCAAGGCCGAGGAAGCCAAGAAGCTGTGGGTCTGGCGCGTAGGCGATGATCCAGATCGTCGCCGTAGTGCCGATGTTCGCGCCAATCAAGACGGCGAACGCCTGCGGGAGAGTCATAAGCGCCGTCGAGACAAAGCCGACGAGCATCACGGTGATGATCGACGACGACTGGACGATCATCGTGGAGACAATGCCCGAGCCGATGCCGACGATGCGGTGGCTCGTCGCCTTGGCCATGAACTTGCGAAGCCCACCGCCAGCCGTCGCCTGGAGGCCCTCGGAAAGATGCTTCATCCCGAGGAGGAAAATGCCAAGCCCGCCAATCAGCGGAGGCAGGATGGCGAGCGACATACTCATGTGCCGGGTTCTTCCTCCTGGCCCTGCTTATGCTCCTTGCCGTCGCCGATGCCGAAGACCTTTTCAATCTTCCAGGGATAGAACATGCCGTACATGCCGATAACGGCGATGACGTACATGAAAACAACGAGCAGGTGAATCGGCGCGAAGCCGCTTTCAGGCACCATAAGCCGCGTGAACCTGAAGACTGTCGCGGGCAAAAGCATGAAAATGCCCATTATGGCGCGCGTGATGAGATGGGGGCGCATCCAGAGGAAAGTGAGGACGGTCAGGACGGCCGCGAGAACCCAGACGAAAAGGCCGCCTGTACGTTCCTTCATGAGAATCATGTCAAACACGTCGATTCCGATCGTGTCGCACTCATACGCCGTCCAAAACCAAGCGACGGCGGTCAAAACCGCCGCCAAAACATCTGCGCTTTTCTTGTTCATCATCAGAAAAGTTGGAGGTGGGTAGCGGAGTTGAACCGCTGTAAGCGGATTTGCAGTCCGCTACCTAACCGCTCGGCCAACCCACCTATGGTTTGAACCAAACTGAGGATAGTATATCAGTTTTAGCCCGCGACTGTCAATAGAGCACCTTGACGATGGCCTTCCGAACGCGTGTGCCGGGAACGTCGGTGTGGCACGGGGCGTGGGCGACAAAGGGCTCGAAGATGATGCACTCGCCGGGCTTTACTGGCTGCATCGGGCACTTGGCGTCGAAAAGCGCGCCGTCGCCCTTCTCGTCGAAAGGACCGTTTGCGACTTCCTCCGGGAGATCGGGAACGCCAAAAAGCTCCGTGCCCGTGATCGGCGCCTGGACGTCGACATAGCGCTTGTGGAACTCAGGGCGCTGCACATCGCCGATGGGCTTCAAGTCGTTCTCGCAGATTATCGCGTAGACGCGGTCGCCGTCGATCTCCTGTCTCCCAAGCGGCAGATCCTTGAGATCAGGGCGACGCAAAAACTCGAACGCCTTTGCGTACTTCTCCCCGAGCGCCGAGACTGCAGCATCGTCGTCTATCCTGATGAGCTTGGCGTTGTTCATGTCTTGTCCTCCTTTTTTTATGTTACGAAGCGAATATGCGCTTCACTTCCTTTTTGAAGTCCTTGTCGTCCGTGCGCACTTCGATGCGCCTAATGTCGCCGCGGAAGCGCGCCATCTTGAGAAAGTCGCAGATGAACTTGTCGGCACGATGCGCACCTACGCCGCCGGTGTAGGAGACTCTCACCCTTCCGTCTACGGTCGACGACGCTCGCGGCCCGTCGAGGACAATCCACACGAAGTCCGACGGATGCTCCGCGACGTGCGCCTTCGCCTGCGCGATGAGTTCGGCGCGGTCCTTCGCGACCTTGTTCGCGCCGAGGATCATGTTCCAGCCGTCGACGATGACGAGCCGTCCGTCAGGCGGCAGCGCGGCGAGATCGTTCGCCGCGAGGACGGCGAGGTCGAAGTGCGCGAAGAGCATTTCGTTCTCAGTCTTGAGCCGAAGGTTTTCGGCCGCCGCCTTGGTGAGCGCCGTCTGAAGTTCGCGTACACGCACAAGCCGCGCCGCCTCGATCATGTCCTGCGCATTCACGAAAGCACCCCCGATGCATAGCGGTCGTGGCCAGCGAAATCCTTCTCGATCTTCACTTCGCCAAAGCCATAGTCGGCCATAAGTTTCGCGAGCGCCGCGCCTTGGCTCTCGCCTATCTCGAAGAACACCGCCCCACCTGGCTTAAGTATATTGAGCGCATCGCCGAGATAGCGGTCGTAGAAGTCGAGCCCCGTAACGCCGCCATCGAGCGCAAGACGCGGCTCGTAGTCGCGAACACGCGGATCAAGCGTGTCGCAGACGGCGCTTTCGATATACGGCGGGTTGGAAACTATCACGTCGACGCACTCCGGCTCGTCAAAGTCGTCGAGCCCGTCGGCGACGGCGAACTTCACCCTGTCCGCAAGCCCGCACTTCGCGGCGTTCTCCTGCGCGAGAGCAATTGCGTCCTCCGAGACGTCCGTCCCGAGAAACGCCGCGTCGCCCTTGAACTCCTGCGCGAGCGAGAGGATTATCGCGCCAGTGCCAGTGCCGACGTCGACGATAAATGGGGAATGGGGAACGTATCCCCCGAGCGAAGCGAGCGCCGAAGGCGGCTCAGGGAACGGGGAACGGGGAACGGAAGAATGTGAACGGTTGAGATGCGCGAGAACGCGAGTGACGAGTTCTTCAGTCTCGGGTCGGGGAATAAGCGCGCGACGGTCGCACTTCAGCGTGAGGTGGCGGAAATCCCACTCGCCTATGACGTACTGAACCGGCTCGCCGTTCGCAAGCCGCGCCATTCCGCGCCGCATCGCCTCAAGCCATTTCTCGGGAACCTCCTTATCGAGATGCGCGGCAAGTGTGCCGCGCCCCGTCTTGAGGAGCCGCGCGGCGAGAAGCTCGGCCGCCACCTGCGCATCAGGAACGGCCTTTGCCTGAAGATAGGCGCCCGCCTTGGCAATTGTCTCACGCCAAGTCACGGCACTCCCTGCCTGCTACGGACTCAAGTTCTGACATCTGGCAGAACTTTAGTGCGCCTTCTCTATGATCTTACGATGCGCTTCGCGCAACACCGCAGGATCGTACTTGAGGACCTTGCGATCGTATGTCAGAAGTCCGTTGATCTCGGCCTCGACATCGGTCGTCTGGGTATAGACCGCACCGCCAAGTCCCTTCTGTGCAAGATCAGCCACGTGCGCGGAAAGATCTACGTACTTCTTCTGCACCGCGACGAGGTTGGTGTCGCCGCCGGTGCCGCCGTAGCCCCAAGCGTCCTCAGTCCAGAGATGACCCGGCACGCGGCAGCCGATGCCGCCGTACTCGCCGAGGAAGCTTACGCGACCAGGATTCGTCGCGTGCATCGAGGGACGGAAGTTATAGTCGTGGCGGTCAACCGAATCGCACGAGACGGGCTCGCCTTCGGCCGGGAACTTCGTCCACGCCCTGTCTTTCGCGTCGTGACCCCTGTCGCCGCCCTCGAAATCGCGCCAGCCGCTCGGCCCGTTCACAAGCCGGTGCGAGGGATCGTATTCACGCGTCCAGCGCAGCATGTCGGCGGTGAGCACGTCGCAGGGCTGCGTCCACTGCTCATTGTACGGGATCCACATGACGATCGAGGGAACGGCCATCAGCTCGTCCATCACCCCTTTCCACTCGCGCCGCACCGACCCGTACGCCACGTTCGCATGGGCGAAGTCGAAGAGCTTCGAGCCGTCCCCGGATGGCATGTCCTGCAGGACGAGGAGCCCCAGCTTGTCGCAGAGCCAGTAGTATCTGAGCGGCTCGACCTTGATGTGCTTGCGCATCATGTTGTAGCCGCAGCTCTTGAGCGTCTTGATGTCAAACTCCATCGCCTCGTCGGACGGCGGGGTGAGAAGGCCGTCCGGCCACCAGCCCTGGTCGAGCGTGCCGATGATGAAGTACGGCTGGTTGTTGAGGAAGAACCTGAGCACGCCGTCCTTGTCCTTCGCCTTCGAGAACTTGCGCATCGCAAAGTAGCCATCGACACAGTCGGCGCCGCAATACGCGGTGAAGCGGTAGAGATTGGGCTCCTCCGGGCTCCAGAGCTTGAAGCCCTTGGGCATCGCAATCTCAAAGCGGCGGCCGCCGCGCCCCTTGCCGCGGGCAACGACCTTGCCGTCCGCGTCCTTAACGGCGACCTCCACCTCGGCGCGCGGCTCCTCGCCGTTCACCTCGAAGACAAAGCCGACCTTGCCCGCGTCGATGTCGGGGATGGCGTTGAAGCGCTCGATCCAGGTATCGGGCACAGACTCCATCCACACGCTCTTCCAGATGCCGGAGACGCGCGTATAGAAACAGCCATGCGGCTTAATCGACTGCTTGCCGAGCGAATTGACAAAGCCCTCGGTCGGGTCCCACACTCGGACGAGCAGGTCGTTCGACCCCTTCCGCACCAAGTCGGTGACATCGTAGGAGAAGCCGGTCTGCTTCTTCCCGAAGATCTCCATCTTGTAGTCCCAGAACCCCGAGTGAAAGCGGCTCCAGGCGGCGCGGTACTCCTCGTCGGACAGCTTCGTCAGCTTGACGATCCCCTCCGTCCGGTCGTCGCGCGCGATCGACAGGTGGGGAAGCGCCCCGAAGTGCTCAAGGGAGAAGGTCTCGACCTCCTCGATATAGGGCTCCTCGAGCAGTACAGAGTTGACATATATGTTTCCGTCCTGATCGACACCTCGGTATCGTTGGAGACGATGGCATAGTCCCATGTTCCGTTGAGGGGCGCCCAACCATCGCGCACCATCTGCGGACGCGGATATTCGCACCAGGCGTTCTCGGGGGTTACTTTTTCTCCGAACGAAGTCATCATCGCAGCCGCGACAATCAAACCGAACATTTGTACACTTCCTTTCCTTTTCGTTTGTCTAAACTGGTGGCTTGAAATGATCAAAACAAGTTCGTGAACCAGTTCCCGCTGGCAATCGACTTGTAGCCGACCCACGGCTTGCCGCCTGCGAGGACCTGGCGGGACTTCTCGTCGAACGTGGCACGCATTCCGGTGCGAAGCGCGGCGTTAGCCATGATAAGGGCGATGGAGTGGCTGTAGCCCGCCTCGACAGGCGCGTGTGGATCCTTGCGGTCGCGAACGCACTCCATCCAGTTGCGCATGTGCGCCGACGTGAGAGCGTCGCCACCAGTGTTTGCAGACGTGACTACCTGCTCTTCAGGCGCGGGAAGCGGCTCGCTCGTCGGCTTCGCGTGCTCGACGCCCTCGTTGGTGACGCAGCCCGAGCCGAGGTCAATGCAGCCGGTCGGCCCGAAATACTTCTCGGTCGGCGACTCGTTGTTCGGCTTGGAGCCACCGGCGCAGTTCGTCTGGTGCGACTGGAACATGACCTGGAAGCCCTTGCCCTTCTCGCCCGATTCGCCATACTCGAGAAGCGTCGTGAACGTGTCGTAGCTCTGGCGGCCGTCGACCCATTGGTAGAGCCCGCCCGACGAAACAGCCGTCTTGGGATACGGCTGACCGAGGAACCAGGCGACCGTGTCGATCTGGTGGCACATCCACTGTCCCGGGACGCCCGACGAGAACGGCCAGAAGAGGCGGAACTCGAGGTACTTGCGCGGATCGAACGGATATTCCTTGGGATCGCGGTCGAGGAGCCACATCTTCCAGTCGACGTCCTCCTCCTTGAGCGAGGCGATAAGCTTCTCGTCGCGACGCCAGCGCCTGGGCTGGTTGACATTCCACGTGAGGTGCACGTAGCTGATGTCGCCGAACTTTCCGGCGTCGATGTATTCCTTGGCGGCCATGTACTTCTTGCCGGAGCGGCGCTGCGAGCCGATCTGGAGAATGGCGCCTGGATTCATCGCGCCGTTAGCGCGCTTCTCGTTCACTGCGTCCAGCAGCATGTTCGCAGAATACATGTCCTCGGCGATCGGCTTCTCGCAGTAGGCGTCGCAGCCGGCTTCGATCGCGTGCACCGCGTGCTGCGCGTGCTGGAAGTCGGCAGTGGAGATGATGACCGCATCGAGCCCGAGGCGTTTCTTGGCCTCGTAAAGCTCTATGTCGCTCGAAAACGCCTCGACGTCGTGGCCAAGCGCCTGCTCCATCTCCGGCTTCGCGTTCTCGTAGAGACGCTTCCTCCAGAGGTCGGCAACGGCGACCATCTCGAAATTGAGTTCCTTGTTGTGGTGCAGGAAGCACGGCAGAAGTGTATAGCGGAAGCGGTCGGAATAACCGACGCACGCGACGCGTATCTTCTCATTTGCACCGGCGGCGTAAAGCGAAGGTCCGTAACCGGCGGCGATTATGCCGGCGAGACCGGCGGCTCCCTTGCAGAATTCACGACGATCGATTGTTTCCATTAGACGAGTCCTTTCATTGTTTCAATTGCTGTCTTTGCGTTTTTTGCGAAATCCTTTGCGTCGCCCCAACCGCACTCGCAGCTGACGCCGCCCGTGTAGCCGATTGTCTTAAGCGCATCGAAATATGGCGCAAGCCGGCGCGTCTCGCGCGGGTCGTGTCCAGGGAACTGGCGCGTGCCGTAGTCGGCGACATGGCAGTGCTTCAGGAGTGGCCCCGCCTCTACGATTGCCGTCGCCGGGTCTCCGCCCATCATCATGTGGAAGATGTCCGCGAGCTGCATGAGGCGCGGCGAATTGACGTCGCGGCAAATCGCGAGACCTTGGAACACGAAGTTGATGATGTTCGATTCGTTGGGTCTAAGCGGCTCGATCACGACCTGCACAGTCTTTAGGCCTGCGACGCGCTTCACGAGTTCGCGGCAGAAGTCTGCGTACTGGCGCGTCCCCTTCTCGAGATCGGGACGGTCCTTCCCCGTGAAGTCTCCTGGCACGTTCCTCGCACCACCGGAGCCTAAGACCACAGTCTTTACGCCAATCTCGTCAGCCCGCCTGAGCACTTTCTCCGCATAGTCGAGCGCAGGGGCATGATCGGCATTCGGCCCCGTCAACCGAAACTTGCCTGGCAAAAAGCCGTTGCAACTTCTCAAGGGAAGGGGACGCTTCGCTATCTCCTCCTTCTGCGTCTGCCACCATGCATCGTCTTTGTCGGGATCAAACGCCGCGCCCGCGCTCCATTCCCAGAAATCGTAGCCGAGATCGCGCATGATCTTGACATCCTCGATGGACGAGCGGCACGCGCCGAAGAGGATGCCCTTCCCGCCGCCCGTAATCGGCGCACCCGGGAGAGGGGCGTGCCGCGGATGGCACGGCAGGTCGTCGCCGGAAACGCCGGCGCACCCGGCAAGTCCGGCCGCAGCAAGCGATCCAATCAGAAAATCCCGTCTTCCTGTCACTTCGCTTCTCCTTCTATTTCTTGTCTAAAATATGTCATGGCACATTTGTTGCGAAAGACGACATGTCTCTCAAGAAAGACTATTATACCAAAAAAGCCCTTGGCAAAAGGGCATAAAAAAAGCTATATCCCCCTCGGCGACATGGTGATTTAGTTCATGGCGCATGAAGCCCGTGGATATTGAATTTACCGCACCCCATTGACAAATGCGGCGAAATATGAGATGATATCCTCGT
>CACWJS010000123.1 GCA_902761275.1 uncultured bacterium
CATGGAGGCGGTGGCTTGCAACGTCTTCTTTGTTGTTGCCATTCCCTTTCTTTTGCTTACAGCATACGCAGTTTTCATGATGAAAAAAGGAAATCCATCATCCACCACGGTGAGGCTTTATAATTTTGTGACCAGCCGATATACGCTCCTGTCTTATGTGGCGGTTTACTGTATTTGGTGGGTTGTGAGAAACTGCATCGGATGTTGAGAATCGATCTTTATTTGAATCGTATACGCCATTCGTGAGGGTAGAGATTGTTGCACCTGTTGCCAACGTTTTTCACAAAACCAAGTGGGATTCCATGATAGGTCAGTAAAAGAAAACCAAGGGGGCTGTCTGGAAAAACCAGGCTCTCGCAGCGCAGGTAGGATAGGGCGGTCGTTGTATCTACTTCTCTGGATGGAAAACTGGATGGGTTCAGATGCGCACTCATCGACAGTCCATGGGCCGGTTTCACCGTGTTGCCTTTCATTTCGCCAATATGTATGCCCTTGTGAATCACATTCAACTTTTTATCTGCCTTCTTGATGAGTGCTTGATGCGCCTTAGGGATGGCGTAGATGTTGTTGCGGTCATCGCGGCGACATTCTCGAATTCCGAGAGGTTCCCGTCGCTCGCCGTTCGCGTCGCCGCCTCTCTCGGTCTTCCGTCGTCGGTCGCGGCTTTCGACATTCAGATGGCGTGTAGCGCCTATCCATACGCTCTTTACATCGCAGGCCGACTCTCGTCCGACATGGGCGGTAAGGTGCTCGTAATAGATGGTGACGTCCAGTCGCCTTTGGTTGACGAGAACGATCACGCGACTGGGAAGATATTCTCCGATGCCTGCACCGCGACCGTCGTATCCTCGAATCCCGAAGGCGCGAGCAGATTCGACTTCCTTTCGCGCCAGGACGAGGCGCTTGTCTGTGGGTCGCAAGGCCCTATAAAGATGAACGGCTTCAAGGTCTTTTCCTTCGTCGCCACGGAAGTGTCCAAGTTTCTCAAGGATTTCCTCTCGTCTTCTCCTGCGCCAGACTTCTTCGCGCCGCATCAGGCGAATCCGTACATGGTGCGACAGCTTGCCGACGCGCTTGGATTGAAGGAAAGACTCTTGACGATTCCCGAGGAGCTCAAGAACCCTGGCTCGTGTTCAGTGCCGCTTGCGCTTGCTTACAACGCCGCGCGCCTTGCTGGTTCGAGCGTTCTCGTCTCGGGTTTTGGCGCTGGATATTCCGCATCGGCGGGAATGGTAAAGATCGCAGGCGATTACGAAGGCAAGGTCCTCTGAGTCGTTTCGCCAGGCAAAAGGATGTGCTAACATTTCCCCCACTACGCCCGAATTTTTGGTATAATATGGCGTAGTATGAACATTTTGAAGTTTTTGTTTGGAACAAAGAACGATCGAGAGCTCAAAAGGCTCTGGCCGATCGTCCGTGAGATCAATCGCATAGAAGGGGAATACCAGGCCAAGAATTTCGCGGACGAGGACTATCCGCGCATGACCCAGGAGTTCAAGGACCGTATTGCGAAGGGCGAGACTCTTGACCACATCCTTCCCGAGGCGTTCGCGCTCGTGAAGAACGCCTGCCGCCATCTCTGCGGCACGACAGCCGACGTCTGCGGCCACCAGCTTACTTGGAACATGGTTCCGTTCGACGTCCAGTTAATCGGCGGCATCGTCCTTCACCGCGGCAACATCTCCGAAATGCAGACGGGCGAAGGCAAGACGCTCGTCGCGACCTTGCCGCTCTACTTGAACGCGCTTTCCGGGAAGAACGTCCAGCTTGTCACGGTTAACGACTATCTCGCCCGCCGCGACGCGGCTTGGATGGGGCACCTCTACAAGTTCCTCGGCCTCACAGTCGGCTGCATCCAGAACTCTATGGATTCCGAGGAGAGGCGCGCCCAGTATGCGTGCGACATCACCTACGGCACGAACAGCGAGTTCGGTTTCGACTACCTTCGCGACAACGGCATGGCGCAGAGGCCCGAGGACGTCGTCCAGAACGGCCACAACTTCGCGATCGTCGACGAGGTTGACTCGATCCTCATCGACGAGGCAAGAACGCCGCTCATCATTTCCGGCCCAGCGACGCTCTCGACCTCGCACATCTACCAGAACCTGAACCCGCTCGTCTCCTCGATCGTGCGTGTGCAGACGGCGCAGTGCAACGACTTCATACAGGAGGCGAAGAAGGCGCTTGCGTCGGGCGACATCGAGTTCGTCAAGGACAAGATCTACCAGGTCTACCACTCGATGCCGAAGCACAAGCAGCTCATGCATCTTCTCGAGGACGCCGATGTACGCAAGATGCACGAGGACGTCGAGCTGCAGATGCTCTCCGAGATGCGCAAGGAGCACGCCCGCGAGCTCAAGGAAGAGCTCTACTTCACGATTGACGAGCGTACGCGCGAGGTTTCGCTGACCGACAAGGGCTGCGAGAAGATATGCCCTGAGGATCCCAAGCTCTTTGTTCTCCCCGACCTCGCGGCCGAGATGAGCGCGATCGACGGCGACACTTCGCTCACCGAGCAGGAGCGCCTTGAGCGCCGCCGCGACACGCAGTCCTCTTTCGTCGAGAGGTCGGACCGCGTGCATGTCGTCGACCAGCTTCTCCGTGCCTACTGTCTCTACGAGCGCGACGTCGACTACGTAGTGCAGGAAAACCACGTCTACATCGTCGACGAGTTCACGGGCCGCGTCCTGCCCGGGCGTCGCTGGTCCGACGGCCTCCATCAGGCGGTCGAAGCGAAGGAGGGCGTCGAGATCGAGAAGGAGTCCCAGACTCTCGCGACGATCACGATCCAGAACTACTTCCGACTCTACAAGAAGCTTGCCGGCATGACCGGTACCGCCGAGACCGAGGCAAGCGAATTCAAGTCGATCTACAAGCTTGACGTCGTCTCGATCCCGACGAACAAGCCTGTGAACCGCATCGACGGCAACGACCAGATCTACCGCACCCAGCGCGAGAAGTTCAAGGCAATCATCGCCGACGTAGCCGAGCGCCACGCGAAGGGCCAGCCGATCCTTCTCGGCACCGTTACGGTCGACACTTCCGAGATCCTTTCGCGCATGCTCAAGCTCGCGCACATCCCGCACGAGGTCTTGAACGCCAAGAACCATGCGCGCGAAGCCGAGATCGTCGCGCTCGCGGGTCAGCGTGGCGCAGTCACGATCGCGACGAACATGGCTGGCCGCGGCACAGACATCAAGCTTGGAGAGGGCGTTCCCGAGGTCGGCGGCCTTCACGTCATCGGGTCCGAGCGCCACGAGTCGCGGCGCATCGACCGACAGCTCAGGGGTCGCTGCTCGCGCCAGGGCGACCCCGGCTCCTCCCAGTTCTTCATTTCGCTCGAAGACCAGCTCATGCGCCTTTTCGGCTCGCAGAGAATCTCGGGCATTATGCAGAAGCTTGGCCTTAAGGAAGGCGAGGTGATGGAGCATCGCTGGCTCAACAAGTCCGTCGAGACGGCCCAGCGCCGCGTCGAGCAGCAGCACTTCGCAATCCGCAAGCGCACGCTTGAGTACGACGACGTGATGAACAAGCAGCGCACGATCGTCTACGAGCTTCGCGGCAAGGTCCTTATGGGAGATCCCGCGGCGGTCCACGGTCTTGTCCTCGATGTCGCGAACGATCTCGTCCAGTCGCAGGCCGAGCGCTATCTCTTCAGCCCGAAGGACGGCTCTCTCGAAGACTTCATGAGCTGGCTTGGCGTCACGTTCCCCGTGTCGGTGTCCGAAGATGAGCTCCGCCCGCTTATGGGAACCCCGGGGCTTGCCGGAGACCTCGTCTACAAGCGCGTCGAGGAGGCGTACGAGGCGAAGTGCGCGGGCGAGGACCAGGAGATGCTTCCGTTCATGGAGCGCGGCGTGTTCCTTCAGGTAATCGACCGCGAATGGCAGGACTACCTAAGGGCGATGGACGATCTCCGCCAGGGCGTGAATCTGCGCGCGTACGGACAGCGAGATCCGCTCGTCGAGTACAAGAAAGAGGCCTTTTCGATGTTCGAGTCGCTTATCGCCACGATCAAGGCGAAGGTCGTCTCGGCTGAGTTCAGGAGTGCCACTGCGGCTCGCATGCAGCGCATGCTCGCGGCGGCAGGTGCCGCCCGCATTCGCACAAACGCCGACGAGATCACCGTCACCGAGAGCGAGAAGTCTTCTGGTGGCGAGTCCGAGCCGGCCAAGTCTTCATCGTCCAAGACGATAGGCGACGTGTTCGCCTCAATGATGTCGCGTCCGCAGACCGCTGTTCCGCAAGGACCGGCTATCGCCGCGCCATCGCGTGTCCAGCCTGTTGTAGGTCGCAACGACCCGTGCCCTTGCGGTTCGGGCAAAAAATTCAAGAAATGCTGCGGGAGGAACATGGTATGACGACTGCGATAATAGTGGCCGCCGGAAAGTCCGAGCGGATGGGAACGGGAACCGACAAGGCTTTCCTGAGCCTCGGCAACAAGCCGGTTCTCGCATGGTCGCTCATCGCGTTCGAGCGGTGTCCCGACATCGACAGGATTGTGCTTGTCGTTCGCAAGGAACAGCAGGTCGCCGCCAAGGCCGTGGCGCGGATGTTCGGCATTTCAAAGCTCATTTCCATAGTGCCTGGCGGCAACAAGCGCCAAGAGTCGGTTCAGGCCGGTCTTGCAGCCTGCGACGTAGACACCCGCTTCGTCGTCGTTCATGATGGTGCGCGTCCTTGCGTCACGCCAGACGTAATATCCGAGGTTGTGAAGCTCGCGAAGCGCGTCGGAGCCGCAACCGTTGGTCGCCGCATGACCGACACCGTAAAGCGTGTCGAAAAGGGGACTGCCATTTCCGCAACTGAGGACAGGGAGAAACTCTGGGCCGTGCAGACGCCGCAGGCGTTCAACTTCAGGACGCTCGCTAACGCGTACAAGAATCTCGGCAAGAACGACGTCACCGACGACTGCCAGGCGGTCGAGCTTGCCGGCGAGACGGTCCGCATATACGAAAACAGGGCTCCCAACTTCAAGATAACGACTGTAGAAGACCTTCAGATCGCAAGCGCATTGCTCGCAAAGTGATGTCAAAGACATTTGCCATACTCGGCGACATACACGCCAATCTCGACGCGCTGAACGTCGTTCTCGACGACTGCCGCGCACAGGGCGTCACCGACTTCCTGTGCACTGGCGATGTCGTCGGCTACAATGCCTGCCCTCATGAGTGCATGGATATAGTCCGTGCGCTCGGCTGCCCAGTTGTCGTCGGGAACCATGACTACTACGTTTCGTCGACTCAGAACCTCGACGACTTCAACCCCGCTGCGGCGGCGGTCGTCGAGTGGACTCGCGAACAGCTGTCGGACGACGAGATAAGCTGGCTCAAGAACCTCCCGTTTACGCACACGCAGATGGGCATTACGCTTGTCCACTCCACGATGGACAGGCCCGAGAACTTCGGGTACGTCTTCGACAACCTCCAGGCTGAGGCAAACTTCCTCAGGCAGCTTACGCCGCTGTGCTTCCACGGCCACACGCACTGCCCGATGATCTACGAGAAGTCGATGAACGGCGTCTTCCGCATCGACGCGCAGGACTTCACGCTGCCCATGGGGCGCAAGTACTTCGTGAACGTCGGTTCCGTCGGCCAGCCACGCGACGGCGACCCGCGCGCGTCTTACGTGATATACGACCAGAAGGCGCGCGCCATCCGCTACCGCCGCCTCGAATACGACATCGAGACTGCCCAGGGGCGCATACGCCGCGCTGGGCTTCCCGAGCGCCTTGCGACGCGGCTTGCCATAGGCCAGTGACTGCGCCCGAAATCGGCCGCGCTTCTATTGCCGAGCGAGTGGATTTTTGATATACTTTACGGCGTGAAGAAATCTTCCTGCAAAGTCAAGTATCGCCGGATTCTCCTGAAGCTTTCCGGCGAGGTGCTCGGCAACAAGTCTACGGGCGAGTGCATCGACCCGAAGAATCTCGCTTTCATGGCCGAGCGCATAAAGAAAATCCACGCGATGGGCGTGGAAGTCGGCATTGTTCTTGGTGGCGGCAACATCTTTCGCGGGCTCACCGGCGCGGGGAAGGGCGTGAACCGCGTGACCGGCGACTCGATGGGAATGCTTGCGACGATCATCAACGCGCTTGCGATGATGAATGCGCTCGAGTCTATCGGCGTTCCGACGCGCGTGATGACCGCGATCGAGATGCCGAAGCTCGCAGAGCCGTTCATCCAGCGCCGAGCTCTCAGGCACTTCGAGAAGGGGCGCGTCGTCATTTTCGGCGGCGGCACCGGCAATCCGTATTTCTCTACCGACTCCGCGGCTGCGCTCAAGGCGAGCGAGATAGGCGCGGACGCGCTTCTCAAGGCGACGAAGGTCGACGGCATCTACACCGCAGACCCGAAGAAGGATCCGACCGCAAAGAAGTATGGCACTCTCAAGTATGAGACTGCACTTGAGAAGCGCCTGAAAGTCATGGACTCGGCCGCCTTCGCGCTTTGCATGGACAACAACATCCCGATTGTCGTGTTCGACTTTTTCGACCCCAAGGCGCTCGAGGGCGTCGTGCGCGGCAAGACGGTCGGTACGGTGGTGAGCTGAAGAGTTTAAAGTTCAAAGTTCAAAGTTTAAAGTAGAAAAGACTGGAGTAAAAAAATGGAAACGGTACAGGAAGTTTTGAACGACGCGACGACGAAGATCGGCAAGAGCTTTGATACGCTCAAGTCGCAGTTTGCAGGCCTCAGGACTGGCAAGGCCAGCCCCGCGATGGTCGACCAGATCAAGGTCGACTACTACGGCTGCCCGACGCCGATCAAGAACCTCGGCACTATCTCGACGCCCGAGCCGCGCCAGATCAAGATCGCCCCGTTCGATCCGACGGTGCTCGACGCTATGAACAAGGCGATTCTTGCCGCCAACATCGGCGTTACGCCCCAGACCGACGGCAAGGTTCTCAGAATTACAGTTCCCGAGCTCAACGAGGAGCGCCGCAAGGAGATCGTCAAGGTAGCGAAGACCCAGGCCGAGGCACAGAAGGTCGCGATGCGCAACGTTCGCCGCGACGCGAACGACGCCGTGAAGAAGCTCGAGAAGGACAAGAAGATTTCCGAAGACGACATGAAGCAGGGGCTCGACAAGATCCAGAAGGCGACCGACGACGGCATTGCCAAGATCGACGCCGAGCTCAAGGCCAAGGAAGCCGAAGTGATGTCGGTCTGACGACTTTAAGGTACGGAGGTAAAACATGGCAGACGATAACGTGAAACCTGTTGCCGGTTCGGAACCGCCGCCCGCGAGTCCGATTGCGAAGCCCCGCGCTTCGACGCTGAAGCTCAAGCCGGTCATCAGGAAGCCCACAATCGGCGGCGCTACGGGGCTCGCGAAGCCAGGCATCCGTCCTGGGTTGAAGCTCCCGACCCAGCCGTCCGCCGCCAAGGGCGAGCCGACGGCCGCTCCTGCCGAACAGCCCCAGGCCGGCGCCATGGAGCAGTTAAAGACTGTTACCCAGAAGCTCAAGGGCGTAACCCAGGAGATTCCCCAGCAGGCCATTCTCCGCAAGACG